>JBDHTA010000029.1:0-30783 GCA_039808465.1 Rhizobiaceae bacterium
AGCGCAATCTCGAAAAGGAATGGAACGCCAAGGTCATCGACCGCACCGGCCTCATTCTGGAAATCTTCGGCCGCCGCGCCTCCACCAAGGAAGGCACGTTGCAGGTCGATCTGGCGCATCTGAACTACCAGAAGGGGCGGCTCGTCCGCTCGTGGACGCACCTTGAGCGCCAGCGCGGCGGCGCGGGCTTCATGGGCGGCCCCGGCGAAACCCAGATCGAAGCCGACCGCCGTCTGTTGCAGGAACGCATCGTGAAGCTGGAGCGCGAGCTGGAGCAGGTGGTGCGCACCCGCCAGCTTCACCGCGCCAAGCGCCGCAAGGTGCCGCATCCGATCGTGGCGCTGGTCGGCTATACCAATGCCGGAAAATCGACACTGTTCAACCGCATCACCGGCGCGGGCGTGCTGGCCGAGGACATGCTGTTCGCCACGCTCGACCCGACCTTGCGCCGCATGAAGCTGCCGCATGGCCGCACCGTCATCCTGTCCGATACCGTCGGCTTCATCTCCGACCTGCCGACGCATCTGGTCGCCGCCTTCCGCGCCACGCTGGAAGAGGTGCTGGAAGCCGATATCATCCTGCATGTGCGCGATATGTCGGACCCCGACAATCCGGCGCAGGCGGCGGATGTCATGCGCATCCTTGCCGATCTCGGTATCGGCGAAAAGGAATGCCAGGAGCGGATGATCGAGGTCTGGAACAAGATCGACGCGCTGGAGGAAGAGGCGCGCGAGGCGCTGGCGCAGAAGGCGCGCTCCATGCCGAACGCCATTGCCGTTTCGGCGGTGACCGGCGAGGGCGTCGACACGCTTCTGGCCGATATTGCCGAGCGCCTGTCCGGCGTGATTACCGAGGCGACCATCATCCTCCCCGCCGACAAGCTCCGGCTTCTGCCCTGGGTTTACGATCACGCCATCGTCGATGGCCGCGAGGATCTGGAAGACGGCTCCGTCAGCCTCGATGTCCGGCTTTCCGAATCGCAGGCGCTGGAACTGGAGCGCCGTCTCGGCAACGGCCCAAAGCCGCAGGCCGAGGATTGGTAAGGAGATCGCTCCGCCCCTGCCTTACAGGGCGAAGGCGGAGCGGATGCCGTCCACCACGAATTGCGCGGCGAGGGCAGCCAGCAGCACGCCGAGCAGCCGGGTCAGGATGGCGCGGCCGGTAACGCCGAGCAGCCGGTCGAGGCGCTCGGCCACCACCAGCACCGCATAGATGACGCCGAGGCAGAAGGCGAGAATGCCGATCAGTTGCAGCCGGTCCACGAAGCCCGGCATGGTGCCGGTCAGCAGCACCGTCGCCGAGATCGCGCCCGGCCCCGCAATCAGCGGCAGCGCCAGCGGAAACACCGCGATATTGTGGATATGATCCTTGGTGATCGCCGCTTCCGAGGATTTTTCCTTCCGTTCCTGCCGTTTCTCGAACACCATTTCGAAGGCGATCCAGAACAGCAGCATTCCGCCCGCGATGCGGAACGCGCCCATGGAAATGCCGAGCAGGTTCAGCAGGCCCGCGCCGAACAGGGCGAAGACGGCGAGAATGCCGAAGGCGATGAGGGAGCCGCGCGCCGCGACCTGCCTGCGCTGCTCGCGGCTCATGCCCGCGGTCAGGCCGAGAAAGATCGGCGCCAGCCCCGGCGGGTCGAGCGTGACGAGCAGCGTCGTCAGGGCATTGATCAGCACGTCCATCGCGCACCTCTTCCTGCTGGAAACTCTGGCGGGAAAGCGGGCCTGCATCGCCTGCGCCCGCCGCTTTTGCGGATTGTTGCCCGACTTGCGGCCGGTGCGGAAGACGCCGGGAAGGAATTTGCGGAATTAATTGGGGATTCGGCCCTTTTTCGCCTCTGAAACCGGCTGATTGCACGGTCAAAAATTGGCGTTGACGGCGGTTTCGGCTATAAACAATCGACTGAGTCCGAAACAAGATCGTGATAGAATTTGACTGAGCACTCTGCACCCGGTGGCGGCAAGCTTCCGCCAGGAATCGAACCCATTTCCATCATGGAGGAAATGCAGCGGTCCTATCTCGATTACGCCATGAGCGTGATCGTGTCCCGCGCGCTTCCCGATGTCCGCGACGGATTGAAGCCGGTTCACCGGCGCATCCTCTACGGCATGTCGGAACTGGGCATCGACTGGAACAAGAAATACGTCAAATGCGCCCGCGTGACCGGCGACGTGATGGGTAAATACCACCCGCACGGCAACGTGGCGATCTATGACGCGCTGGCGCGCATGGCGCAGGACTGGTCGCTGCGCCTGCCGCTGATCGACGGTCAGGGCAATTTCGGCTCCGTGGACGGCGATCCGCCCGCGGCCGAGCGCTACACCGAATGCCGTCTGCAAAAGGCCGCGCATTCGCTGCTGGACGATCTCGACAAGGAAACCGTGGATTTCCGCGACAACTATGACGGCACGCTGAACGAGCCGTCGGTTCTGCCCGCGAAATTCCCGAACCTGCTGGTCAACGGCGCGGGCGGCATCGCCGTCGGCATGGCGACCAACATTCCGCCGCACAATCTGGCCGAAGTGATCGACGGCTGCATCGCGTTGATGGACAATCCGGCGATCGAACTGCCGGACCTGATGCAGATCATTCCCGGCCCCGATTTTCCGACCGGGGCGCTGATTCTCGGCCGTGCCGGCATCCGCTCGGCCTATGAAACCGGGCGCGGCTCGGTCATCATGCGCGGCGTCGCCACCATCGAGCCGATGCGCGGCGACCGCGAGCAGATCATCATCACCGAAATTCCCTATCAGGTGAACAAGGCGACGATGATCGAGAAAATGGCCGAACTGGTGCGCGAGAAGCGCATCGAGGGCATTTCCGACCTGCGCGACGAATCCGACCGCCAGGGCTACCGCGTCGTCGTCGAGCTGAAGCGCGACGCCAATGCCGAGGTCATCCTCAACCAGCTCTACCGCTACACGCCGCTGCAAACCTCCTTCGGCTGCAACATGGTGGCGCTGAACGGCGGCAAGCCGGAGCAGTTGACGCTGCTCGACATGCTGCGCGCCTTCGTGTCCTTCCGTGAGGACGTGATCAGCCGCCGCACCAAATACCTGCTGCGCAAGGCGCGCGAGCGGGCGCATGTGTTGGTGGGTCTGGCGATTGCCGTCGCCAATATCGATGAGGTGATCCGCGTCATCCGCCAGGCGCCCGATCCGCAGACGGCGCGTGAGATCCTGATGGAGCGCCGCTGGCCCGCCGCCGATGTCGAACCGCTGATCCGCCTGATCGATGATCCTCGCCACCGCATCAACGACGACCTGACCTACAATCTCTCGGAGGAGCAGGCGAGGGCGATCCTCGAACTGCGCCTTGCCCGCCTGACCGCGCTCGGCCGCGACGAAATCGGCGACGAGCTGAACAAGATCGGCGAGGAGATCAAGGATTACCTCGATATCCTGTCGTCGCGCCTGCGCATTCAATCCATCGTCAAGGACGAAATGAAGGCGATCCGCGACGAATTCGGCACGCCGCGCCGCACCCAGATCGTCGATGGCGGTCTGGAAATGGACGATGAAGACCTGATCGCCCGCGAGGACATGGTCGTCACCGTGTCGCATCTCGGCTATATCAAGCGCGTGCCGCTCGTCACCTATCGCGCCCAGCGGCGCGGCGGCAAGGGCCGGTCGGGCATGGCGACCCGCGACGAGGATTTCGTCACCCGCCTGTTCGTCGCCAATACCCATACGCCGGTGCTGTTCTTCTCCTCGCGTGGCATCGTCTACAAGGAGAAGGTCTGGCGCCTGCCGATCGGCACGCCGCAATCCAAGGGCAAGGCGCTGATCAACATGCTGCCGCTGGAGCCCGGCGAGCGCATCACCACCATCATGCCGCTGCCGGAGGACGAGTCGAGCTGGGATAATCTCGACGTGATGTTCTCCACGACACGCGGCACCGTGCGCCGCAACAAGCTGTCGGATTTCGTGCAGGTCAACCGCAACGGCAAGATCGCGATGAAACTGGACGAGGAGGGCGATTCGATCCTCTCCGTCGAGACCTGCACCGATCGCGACGACGTGCTGCTGACCACGGCGCTCGGCCAGTGTATCCGCTTCCCCGTCGATGACGTCCGCGTCTTCGCGGGCCGCAACTCCATCGGCGTGCGCGGCATTTCGCTGGCGGATGGCGACCGGCTGATCTCGATGACGATCATCGCCCATGTCGGCGCCGAACCGTGGGAGCGCGCCGCCTATCTGAAACGCTCGGCGACGGAGCGCCGCGCCAGCGGCGTCGACGAAGACGATATCGCGCTGGTCGGAGAAGAGGTGGCCGAGGAAGGCCAGCTTGGCGACGAGCGTTACGAGGAACTGAAGGGCCAGGAGCAATTCGTTCTCACCGTTTCCGAAAAAGGCTTCGGCAAACGGTCGTCGTCCTACGATTTCCGCACCTCGGGCCGTGGCGGCAAGGGCATCCGCGCCACCGATACCTCAAAAACCTCGGAGATCGGCGAGCTGGTTGCCGCCTTCCCGGTCGAGGACAGCGACCAGATCATGCTGGTCTCGGATGGCGGCCAGTTGATCCGCGTGCCGGTCGGCGGCATCCGCATCGCCAGCCGCGCCACCAAGGGCGTCACGATCTTCTCCACCGCCAAGGATGAGAAGGTCGTGTCGGTCGAGCGCATCAGCGAGCCGGAAGGCGATGAGGAGAATGGCGACGCGGCCGATGGCGCGGAAGCGCCGGAAGCCTGATCTTGGCCAAGGCATTGTTCCGGCAATGCCTCAAAATCCAGTCTGATACGAAAAACCCGCCGGATATGTCCGGCGGGTTTTTCTGTTCAGGTAAAGGATGAATTTCAGCCGTCCGCCAGCTTCTGCAAGGCGATGGCGCCATGCGGCGCATTCACCTTTCCCTCGTGGATCATGAAGGCGTAAACATCGCGTGGCGTTTTCTCAACCGTGCGCGCCGTGTCGACCAGCGGCAAGTCCTTCGGCTGCGTGCCGTCAGCCCATGTTTTCAGCCGCGCCGCCCAATCCTTCAGTGCCGCATCCTCGTAACAGGCCGGAATAGCGTCAGAGCCTTTCTGCAAACGCGCATAGACGAAATCCGCTGTGACATCGGCGATCATCGGATAATCGAAATGCTCCGCGCAAACCGGCGCGACACCGTATTTTTCCAGAAGCGCAACGAATTCCGGCGTTTTGAACGAATCGTGCCGCACCTCGACCACATGGCGCAGCGCAAGACCATCCTGCTTTTGGGGAAGCAGTTTCAGGAATGCCTCGAAATCGTCCGGGTCGAACTTCTTCGTCGGCGCGAATTGCCAGAGCAGGGGACCGAGATGCGGGCCAAGCTCGCTGATCCCCGAAAACAGGAATTTCTGCATCGACTCGCCCGCTTCCGCCAGAACGCGGCGGTTGGTGACGAAGCGGGTGGCCTTGAGCGAGAAAATGAAATCGTCCGGCACATCCGCCGCCCATTTAGCGAAGGTTTCCGGCTTTTGCGTGCTATAATAGGTGCCGTTCACCTCGATGACGCGCAGTTGGCGGCTGGCGTAATGCAGCTCATCCTTCTGCTTGAGATCGGAGGGGTAGAAGTGGCCGCGCCACGGCTCGAATGTCCAGCCTCCGATGCCGGTGCGGATCATGCCTTGCGTCGTCATCGAAAGCTCCTTTTATCGGCTATGCCATTCACTCGGCGGCAGCGGCGGCACTCTTGGGCGGGCGGCGCTCGAGCAATTCCCTGAGGAACTGCCCCGTATAGGACCGGCCTTCCTTGACGATGGCTTCCGGCGTTCCGGTGGCGACGATCTGGCCGCCGCCATCGCCGCCTTCCGGCCCGAAATCGTGAATCCAGTCCGCCGTCTTGATGACTTCGAGGTTGTGCTCGATTACCACGACGGAATTACCCTGATTGACGAGTTCCTGCAACATTTCCAAGAGCTTGGCGACATCATGGAAATGCAGGCCGGTGGTCGGTTCATCGAGGATGTACAGCGTGCGGCCCGTCGAGCGTTTCGACAATTCCTTGGCGAGCTTGACGCGCTGCGCCTCGCCGCCCGAAAGCGTATTCGCCTGCTGCCCGACCTTGATATAGCCAAGGCCGACATCCTTCAGCGCCTGCAACTTGTCACGCACGGCAGGCACCGCCGAGAAGAACTCGACGCCTTCCTCGACGGTCATGTCGAGCACGTCTGCGATGGATTTTCCCTTGAAGGTCACGTCCAGCGTCTCGCGATTATAGCGTTTGCCGTGGCAGACATCGCAGGTCACATAGACATCTGGCAGGAAGTGCATCTCGATCTTGATGACGCCGTCGCCCTGGCAGGCTTCGCAGCGGCCGCCCTTGACGTTGAACGAGAACCGCCCCGGCTGGTAGCCGCGCGCCTTGGCTTCCGGCAAACCGGCAAACCAGTCGCGGATCGGTGTGAATGCGCCGGTGTAAGTGGCCGGGTTGGAGCGGGGCGTGCGGCCGATCGGCGACTGGTCGATATCGATCACCTTGTCGATATGCTCGAAACCGTCGATCCGGTCATGCTCCGCCGCAATCTCGCGCGCGCCCATGACGCGCCGCGCTGCCGCCTTGTACAAGGTTTCGATCAGGAATGTCGACTTGCCGCCGCCGGAAACGCCGGTAACGGCGGTGAACACGCCGAGCGGAATGGCGGCGGTGACATTCTTGAGATTGTTGCCACGCGCGCCGATGACCTTGATTTCCTTGCTCTTCTTCGGCTTGCGGCGCTCGGCGGGCACGGGCACGCCGAGTTCGCCGGACAGATATTTGCCGGTGAGCGATTTCGGATTGGCCATGATCTGCTGCGGCGTTCCCTCCGCCACCACCTGCCCGCCATGCACGCCAGCGGCAGGGCCGATATCGACGACATAATCGGCGGCCAGGATCGCATCCTCGTCATGCTCCACGACGATGACGGTGTTGCCGATGTCGCGAAGATGCTTCAGCGTGTCGAGAAGGCGGGCATTGTCGCGCTGATGCAGGCCGATGGAGGGCTCGTCCAGCACGTAGAGCACGCCGGTCAGCCCGGAGCCGATCTGCGAGGCGAGGCGGATGCGCTGGCTCTCGCCGCCGGAAAGCGTTCCGGAATTGCGCGACAGGCTGAGATAATCGAGCCCGACATCGTTCAGGAAGCGCAGCCGTTCGCGGATTTCCTTGAGGATGCGCACGGCGATTTCGTTCTGCTTGGCGCTGAGATGGCCGGGCAGCACCTCGAACCAGTCGCGGGCGATACGGATCGACATGTTCGTGACCTGGCCGATATGCAGGCCGTTGATCTTCACCGCCAGCGCCTCGGGCTTGAGGCGGTAGCCGTTGCAGGCCGGGCAGGGGGCGGCCGACATGAACCGTTCGATCTCCTCCCGCGCCCAGGCGGAATCGGTTTCCTTCCAGCGGCGTTCGAGATTGGGAACGATGCCCTCGAAGGTCTTGGTCGTCTTGTAGGAGCGGGCGCCATCGGCGTAATGGAACTCGATCTTCTCGTCCGTGCCTTGCAGGATCGCCTTCTGCGCGGCCAGCGGCAGATCGGACCAGCGGTCGGTCAGCTTGAAGCCATAGGCCTTGCCCAGCGCCTCCAGCGTCTGATTGTAATAGGGCGACGACGATTTCGCCCAGGGCGCGATCGCGCCATCCTTCAGGCGCAGGTGCGGCTCCGGCACGATCAGCGCCTCATCGATCTTCTGTAGCGAGCCCAGCCCGTCGCAGGAGGGGCAGGCGCCGAAGGGATTGTTGAAGGAAAACAGGCGCGGCTCGATTTCCGGAATGGTGAAGCCGGAAACCGGGCAGGCGAATTTTTCCGAAAACAGCACGCGCTCATGGGTCTCGTTGAGCGACTTGTTGGCCGCCCCCCCGGCCGAGGTTTCCCCAGGCGGCAAGGGCTTGTCCGCGAATTCCGCCACGGCGAGGCCATCGGCGAGCCGCAGGCAGGTTTCAAGACTGTCGGCGAGGCGCGCGGCAAGATCGGCGCGCACGACGACGCGATCCACCACCACATCGATATCGTGCTTGTATTTCTTGTCGAGCGCGGGAACCTCGGCGATCTCGTAGAACTGGCCATCCACCTTGACGCGCTGGAAGCCCTTCTTCATCAGCTCCGCCAGTTCCTTCTTATATTCGCCCTTGCGGCCGCGAACCATCGGCGCAAGGATATAGAGGCGGGTGCCTTCGCCGAATTCCAGCACGCGGTCGACCATCTGGCTGACCGTCTGGCTTTCGATCGGAAGCCCCGTCGCGGGCGAATAGGGAACACCGGCGCGCGCGAAGAGCAGGCGCATGTAGTCGTAGATTTCCGTCACCGTGCCCACGGTGGAGCGCGGATTGCGCGAGGTGGTCTTCTGCTCGATGGAAATCGCGGGCGACAGGCCGTCGATCTGGTCGACGTCGGGCTTCTGCATCATCTCCAGAAACTGCCGCGCATAGGCCGAAAGGCTTTCGACATAGCGGCGTTGACCCTCGGCATAAATCGTGTCGAAAGCCAGCGAGGACTTGCCCGAACCCGACAGGCCCGTCATCACGATCAGCGAATTGCGCGGCAGATCGAGATCGATGCCTTTCAGATTGTGTTCGCGCGCGCCGCGAATGGAAATCGACTTCAACTCACTCATGGTCTCACTCGTGTCCGGCAGGGAGGGACGATCCCGTCAATGCCGCTCTTATGTAGGAATGCGGGCGGCAGTGTCGAGACGAAATTGCAGATTCGCTTGACAGGAGAATAGCGAATTATTAGAACAAAAAAAGAACAATTTTACGGGCGGACGGCACAAAGGCATTTCATTGTGGATTATGCGTCGTGAAAGCGGGCGCGCCCGGCGGAATGGTCTAATATGGCCGGATCGACAACAGGAATGCCGCCAGCGCTGCGGCAGGCAAGGTGAAGCGTATGGCAGGCAGTGTCAACAAGGTCATTCTGATCGGAAATGTGGGCGCGGATCCCGAAATCCGCCGGACGCAGGACGGCCGTCCGATCGCCAATCTGCGGATCGCCACATCGGAAACCTGGCGCGACCGCAATTCCGGCGAGCGCCGCGAGAAAACCGAATGGCACAATGTCGTCGTGTTCAACGAAGGTCTCTGCAAGGTCGTCGAGCAATATGTGAAAAAGGGCGCCAAGCTTTATATCGAGGGCGCGTTGCAGACCCGCAAATGGCAGGATCGCGACGGTCAGGACCGGTATACGACCGAAGTGGTGCTTCAGGGCTTCAACTCGACGCTGACCATGTTGGATGGCCGTGGCGAAGGCGGCGGTGGCGGTGGCCGCGTTGGCAGTGACTACGGTTCCGGTTCCGGCGGCGGTTATGAGAGCGACTTCGGTCAGTCCTCCTCCCGCAGCGGCGGCGGTGGCGGCCAAAGCCGTGGCGGCAGCCAGGGCGGCGGTTCGGGCAGCAATTTCTCGCGTGATCTGGACGACGATATTCCGTTCTGATCCCGCTTCGGGTCGCGGCGCGAAGCCCGGGCTTTGCGCCGCGAGCGGCATTCCGGCGGGATGCCTGCGTTATCCGCCATCATCGCGGGCGCCAGACTGGCGCCGCGCATATTGCAATCCGGTCGCGGCCCATTAAGTTTTCGGTCATGCGTCTTTTCGTTTCCATCGCGATGCTTTTCATCTGGCTTGGCTACTGCCTGATGCCCGCGATGGCTGCTGAGCCCGGCCATGCCGGCGCGATGGCGAATGCCGCTCCGCATCACCATCAGACCGGCATGATGAAGGATGCGGCGGAACCGGCGACGCATCCCGGTTGCCCGAATTGTCCGGGCATGGCGCATGCGGTTTCCTGTCCGGGATGTCTGACGGCGCTGCCGCAAATGCCCGCGGGGCAGGCGGGCCTGCACCCCTTCCGGTATCCGGCGCCGCGAAGCGACCGGACGTTGATAGCCTTCGATGCCGCGCCGGTGACGCCTCCGCCCCGTTCCTGAAATGACGCCAATCGCCCGCAACCGCCGCCGCAGCAAGGCGCGGCGGGATGCGCAACCATGCAGAATTCAGGACGAATGGAGATATCCATGTTCATCAGACAGGCGGCCATGGCCGCAATAGCAGGCCTTATGCTGTCCTTCACCGCGCAGGCGCAGGAAGCCGGGCACGATCATTCCATGCAGCACGAGACGAAGGTGGATGACGCCCCGTCATCCAAGGCCTTCACCGAAGCCAGCGCGAAAATGCACGAGGATATGACGGTCAACCTGACCGGCGATGCCGACGCGGATTTCGTGCGCGGCATGATTCCGCACCATCAGGGCGCGATCGATATGGCCCGCATCGAACTGCAATACGGCAAGGATCCGGAAATCCGCAAGATGGCCGAGGCGATCATCAAGGCGCAGGAAGCCGAGATTGCCGAAATGAAACAATGGCTTGAAAAGCACGCCAAGTAATCGCGAGATCAAGGGGACGCCGGGTGACAACATCCGGCGTTTACTTCTGGTTAACTATATCTGGAATGTTTCAAGACGGGACGCCGCAATTACGCGCATTTCCGCCATGTTTTCCGCCATATTTAATCAAGTGTTATGTATCGGGTGACATGAGGACGCGGCTGGCCGGATCAGGGCCTGCCGGAAACCTTTCAAGTATTGCGTATTGGTTTGGGACAGATGAAAATCATCTCGGGTGCGGTGAAAGCGTCGCTGGGCTGGAAGGTGCTGGCGGTTTCCATGATGTGCTTTGGCGTCGCATCCTGCGGCACCACGAAAACGCTGCCCGAAAAGAAGGCGGCGCGCAGCAAGGAATATTTTTCCGAGAAGGAATATGGCGTAAAAGCCAGTCCCCGCGTTGCCTACGGCAAGAAGATTCCCAAGGGCGGCGGCCGCTACATGGTCGGCAAGCCCTATGTGGTGAAGGGCACGACCTATGTGCCGAAAGAGGATTTCTCCTACAACAAGGTCGGCACGGCATCCTGGTACGGCTCGGCATTTCACGGCCGCCTGACGGCGAACGGCGAGGTCTACGATCTCGATCACCTGTCGGCGGCGCATCCGACCTTTCCGCTGCCGAGCTATGCCCGCGTCACCAATGTCGAGAACGGCTCGTCGGTCATCGTGCGCGTCAACGATCGCGGCCCGTTCCATCCCGGCCGCATCATCGATGTTTCCAGCAAGACGGCCGATATGATCGACCTAAAGCATAGCGGCACCGGCAAGGTGCGGGTGCAGTATGTCGGCCGCGCCCGCATGGACGGCCACGACATGCCTTACCTGATGGCGTCCTACATTCCCAAGGGCAACCGCTTCCCGAGCGTTCAGCCGGAAGGCCAGATCGCCACCGGCGTCATGGTCGCCTCGAACCAGTCGATGAGCGAGCAGATTCGCGCGCTCAACCCCGCCAGCAGCATGACGAGCCTTGCGGGCCGCACGCCGAGCGAGCCGTATGACGAGCAATCCGCCCTGCCGATGCCGAAGGCGCAGCCGGAAAGCATCGCGGTGTTCGACCAGACAGTGATGCTGCCGGAGATCGGCCCGATTCCGGCGCAGCGGCCGGGCATGGCTTACGCGGCTGCCTATGCCGCCGCACCGGCCGCAGCGGATTCGTCGCTCAACACCGCGACGGCGGGCAATGGCGAGCATTCGCTCGGCAGGCTGGTCATTCCCGCCAAGGCAAGCATGCAGTGAGGCGGCGGGCGGCAAGCGCCGCCCCGGCAGCATGCCGCGCAGAAGCGTTCATCGGTTTGCGATGACGGCATGCGGGAAAATCAGGAGCCAAAGCGCGCCGCGCTCTGGCAGTGACACTGTAACGCTTTCAATCTGCTGCATAATCTTTTGCAAAACCGGTACCGGTCTCAAACATTATGCGATAGGGTCGCAACCCGGTACGGCAACGGGATAGAGTGATGCGGCGTATTGTTCAGTGCATGGTGTTCTGGTTGCTTTGGGCTGGCGCGGTCATGGCGGCCACGCCGGGCGGTTTCGAGACCAAGGCCAAGCAGATCTACATGATCGAAGCCTCCACCGGCACGGTGCTGATCTCCCGGGACGAAAACGAACCGGTTTCTCCCGCCTCGCTCGCCAAGCTGATGACCATGGAAGTGGTGTTTCAGGCGTTGCAATCAGGCGAAATCTTGCCGGACACCGCCTATCCGGTTTCGGAGCATGCCTGGCGCACCGGCGGCGCGCCCTCGCGCACCTCTACCATGTTCGCGGCGCTGAAATCCAGCGTGCCGGTGATCGATCTGGTGCAAGGCGTCACCGTACAGCTTGCCAACGATGCCTGCATCATTCTGGCCGAGGGCATGAGCGGTTCGGAAGCCGCCTTCGCCGAGCGCATGACGAAGCGCGCTGGCGAGCTTGGCCTGACCATGACCAGATTCGCCAATCCCACCGGCCTGCCGGATACCGGCAACCGCACCACCATGCGGGACATGGTGATGCTGGCGCAGCATCTGCAACGCGATTATCCCGATTATTACCGCTATTACGCGCAGGCCGAATTCGAATGGAACCGGATCCGCCAGCGCAACAAGAACCCGCTGGTCACCGCCAATCTCGGCATAGACGGGCTGGCGACGGGCTTTGCCGATGGCGAGGGATTTTCCGTCGTGCTGTCGGCGGAGCGCAACGGCAAGCGCATGTTCCTCGCCATGGGCGGGTTGCAAAGCGACAAGGAACGGCAGGAGGAAGCCCGCCGCGTGGTGGAATGGGCGATGTCCTCCTTCGAGAACCGCACGGTCTTCAGGGAGGGTGAGGTGGTCGGCGCGGTCAGCGTTTACGGCGGGGCGCGTTCGACGGTCGATCTCGTCGCGAAAACGCCGGTCGATGTCTTCGTGCCGGTCAGCAATCCGGAGCGGCTGGCGGCCCGCATCGTCTATCGCTGGCCGCTGACGGCGCCGGTGGAGGCGGACCGGCAGGTCGGCACGCTGAAGGTCTCGATGGGCGAACGGGTGCTGCGCGAAGTGCCGCTTTACACCGCCGAGCCGGTGGAGCAGGGCACGCTCGCCAGCCGCGCTCTCGATGCCGTGCTGGAACTGATGTTCTTCTGGCTATAATTTCGACAAAGCCGCGATATATGCTTTAAAGAGGCGTTATGCGCGGTTTCGCCCCCGGGCGAGTTGCGATACACACGCCGTGACGTAACTGCGGTGAAGGCATTCGGGAACAGGGAATTTGGCGCGACCATCCGGTTTATTCGTGACATTCGAGGGCGGCGAGGGGGCCGGGAAATCCACCCAGATTCGCCTTCTGGCGGATGCGCTCGCCCGTCGCGGCCTTGAAGTCGTCGTCACCCGTGAGCCGGGCGGTTCCGCGGGCGCCGAAGCGGTGCGCCATGTCATTCTCTCGGGTGCGGCGCAGGAATTCGGCACGCGCATGGAAGCCATCCTGTTTGCCGCCGCCCGCAGCGATCACGTCGAAACCCTCATTCGCCCGGCGCTGGAAAAGGGCGCGGTGGTGCTGTGCGACCGCTTCATGGATTCCTCGCGGGTCTATCAGGGCGTGACCGGCAATCTCGATCCGGATTTCGTGGAGGCGCTGGTGCGCGTCGCCGTCAACGGCGTAGTGCCGGACCGCACCATCATTCTCGATATTCCCGCCGAAACCGGCCTTGCCCGCGCCAGGGGGCGAGGGGAGGCAGCGGAGACGGAGCCCGACCGCTTCGAGCGGGAGAAGACGGAAACCCATGAAAAACGCCGCGAAGCCTTTCTCGATATCGCCGCCGCCGAGCCGGAGCGCTGCCGGGTGATCGACGCGCTGCAATCGCAGGACGCCATCGCCGCCGAGGTTCTGGCCGCCGTCGAGCCGCTGCTCGCCAGCCTGCCCGCCGCCCGCCACACGGAAACGGAAGCGGCGCAATGAGCGAACTCACCCCCGGCATTCTCGACGGCGCCATCGCGCCCGCGCAGAACACGCGGCTGTTCGGCCATGCGCAGGCCGAGGCGTTTCTCGCCCATGCCTACCGCTCCGGCAAGGTGCATCACGCCATCCTGATCGAAGGGCCGGAAGGCATCGGCAAGGCGACGCTCGCCTTCCGCTTCGCCAATCATATTCTCAGCCATCCCGATCCGGCCGAGGCACCGGACAGAATGGCCGATCCCGATCCGGCCTCTGCCGTCAGCCGCCAGATCGCCTCCGGCGCATCGCACAATATCCTGCATCTGTCGCGTCCGGTGGATGAAAAGAGCGGCCGCGTGAAGCAGGCGATCACCGTGGACGAGGTGCGACGCGCAGGCAAATTCTTCTCGCAGACATCGGGCACCGGCAACTGGCGCATCGTCATCGTCGATCCCGCCGACGACCTCAACCGCAACGCCGCCAATGCCATCCTCAAGATTCTGGAGGAGCCGCCGAAGCGCTCGCTGTTTCTGGTGCTGTCGCACGCGCCGGGCAAACTGCTGCCGACCATCCGCTCCCGCTGCCTGCCGCTGAAGCTGGAGGCGCTGGACGATGCGGCGATGGGGGCAGCACTTCGCCATCTCGGCCTGCCGGTGGAGGGCGAAGCAGCGGCGCGGGTGCTGGCGGCGGCGCGCGGCAGCGTTTCGGAAGCGCTGAAGCTCGTCAATTACGGCGGCATGGATATCATCGCCGCCTTCGACGGCGTGCTGAATGCGCGGGGGCCCGCGGCACGCAAGGCCATGCACAAGCTGGCGGATGTGCTGTCGGGCAAGGACAGCGAAACCATCTACGCCTTTTTCCTTTCCCATGTCGGCGAGCATATCACCGGGCGGGCGAGGGCGGCGGCGCTTGCGGGCGATCTCGTCACCGCCGACCGCTTCGCCCGGCTTTCCGCCAGCGTTACGGAACGCGTCAATATCTCGCTCGCCTACAATCTCGACCGCAAGCAGACGGTGCTGACCATTCTCGAAGACGTGAGCGCCTGATTTTCCGCAGTTCTTTACTTGTTTTCCATCGCCCCGGCATGCTTAAAGGACGGCGGTAACAAGACAACAGAAACGATGCCGACCATGACCGACAAGACGCCCTTCTACATCACCACCGCGATTTCCTATCCGAACGGCAAGCCGCATATCGGCCATGCCTACGAGCTGATCGCGACGGATGCGATGGCGCGCTTCCAGCGGCTTGACGGCAAGGACGTGTTCTTCCTGACCGGTACCGACGAGCACGGCCAGAAGATGCAGCAGACCGCCCGCGCCGAGGGCATCGAGCCGCAGGCGCTGGCCGACCGCAATTCGGCCGAGTTCAAGGCGATGGCGACCCTGCTCAACGCCTCCAACGACGATTTCATCCGCACCACCGAAGAGCGTCACCACATCACCTCGCAGAACATCTGGAACCGGATGGCCGATGCCGGCGACATCTACAAGGACAGCTATGCGGGCTGGTACTCCGTGCGCGACGAAGCCTATTATCAGGAAGAGGAAACCGAGCTGCGCGCCGATGGCGTGCGCTATGGGCCGCAGGGCACGCCGGTCGAATGGGTGGAGGAGGAAAGCTACTTCTTCCGCCTCTCCGCCTATCAGGACAGGCTGCTGAAGCATTACGAGGACAATCCGGATTTCATCGGCCCCGCCGAGCGCCGCAACGAGGTGATTTCCTTCGTCAAGTCCGGCCTCAAGGATCTCTCGGTGTCGCGCACCACCTTCGACTGGGGCATCAAGGTGCCGAACGATCCGCGCCATGTCATGTATGTCTGGGTCGACGCGCTGACCAATTACCTGACCGCCACCGGCTATCTCGAAGACCGCAACGGCCCGCGCGCAAAATACTGGCCTGCGGATGTGCATATCATCGGCAAGGATATCATCCGCTTCCACGCGGTCTACTGGCCCGCTTTCCTGATGTCGGCTGGCCTGCCGCTGCCGAAGCGCGTCTACGCCCACGGCTTCCTGCTCAACAAGGGCGAGAAGATGTCGAAATCGCTCGGCAACGTCGTCGATCCCGTCAATCTGGTCAATCACTTCGGTCTCGATCAGGTGCGCTATTTCTTCCTGCGCGAAGTCTCCTTCGGGCAGGACGGCAGCTATAGCGAAGAGGCGATCGGCACCCGCATCAATTCCGATCTCGCCAACGGCATCGGCAACCTCGCCAGCCGCTCGCTGTCGATGATCGTCAAGAATTGCGACGGCAGGATTCCGGAGCGCGGCGAACTGAGCGAAGCGGACACCGCCATGCTCGCCTCCGCCGACGCGCTGCTGGCTTCGGTGCGCGACGACATGAACAAGCAGCTCATTCACCGGGCGCTCGCCTCGATCATCGCCGTTGTCTCCGAAACCGACCGCTACTTCGCGGGGCAGGAGCCCTGGGCGCTGAAGAAGACCGATCCGGCCCGCATGGGCACCGTGCTGTATGTGACGGCGGAAGTGGTGCGCCAGATCGCCATCCTGTTGCAGCCCTTCATGCCGGAATCCTCGGGCAAGCTGCTCGATCTCGTGGCCGCACCAGCCGATAAACGCGATTTCGCAGCCTTGGGCGAGGGCGGGCGGCTGGTCTCCGGCACGCCGCTGGAGGCGCCGAAGCCGGTCTTCCCGCGCTACGTCGCGCCGGAAAGCGCGGCCTGAGCGGATAGAGCATCATGCTGATCGATAGTCATTGCCATCTGGACTTTCCCGATTTCGCGGAGGAGCGCGACGATATCATCGCGCGCGCCCATGCGGCGGGCGTGCGCCAGATCGTCACTATCTCCACCCGCGTCCGCAAGCTGGATACGCTGCTGGAAATCGCGGACCGCTACGATTCGGTCTTCTGCTCGGTCGGAACCCATCCGAACAATGCCGATGAGGAGCTGGATATCACGGCGGCGGATCTCGTCCGCCTGTCGCACCATCCGAAAGTCGTGGCGATCGGCGAGGCGGGTCTGGACTATTTCTACGACACCCAGAAGCCGGAAGACCAGAAACACGGACTGCTCCAGCACATCGCGGCGGCGCGGGAAACCGGCCTGCCGCTGGTGATCCACAGCCGTAGCGCCGATGACGACATGGCGGAAATCCTTCGCGCCGAGACGGAGAAGGGGGCTTTCCCCTTCATCCTGCATTGCTTTTCCTCCGGCCCGGAACTGGCGAAGGTGGGTGTGGAGCTTGGCGGCTACGTTTCCTTCTCCGGCATCCTGACCTTCCCGAAATCGGAAGAGTTGCGCGAGATCGCGAAAACGATCCCGCATGACCGCCTGCTGGTGGAAACCGACGCGCCTTATCTGGCGCCGAAGAAATGGCGCGGCAAGCGCAACGAGCCTTCCTACGTGGTGAACACCGCCGAGGTCTTGGCCGATTGCGCCGGGCTGCCTTACGAAGACATCAGCCGCATCACGACGGAAAACACCTATCGCATCTTCACGAAGCTGCCGAGGATCTGAGCCCGTGACGACCTATCGCCGGCGCTTCACGATTCTCGGATGCGCGTCGTCGCCCGGCGTGCCGCGCATCAACGGCGATTGGGGCGCCTGCGATCCGGCCAACCCGAAGAACCGGCGCAGCCGCGCCGCCTTTCTGGTCGAGCAATTCGGCCCCGATGGCGTGACCACGGTGGTCATCGATACCGGCCCGGATTTCCGCGCCCAGATGATCGCGGCCGGTGTCGATCACATCGACGCCGTGCTTTACACCCATTCCCATGCCGACCATCTGCACGGCATAGACGACCTGCGCGGCTACTTCATCACCAAGCGCCGCCGTGTGCCGATCTATGCCGACGCGCCTACGATGGAGCGCATCTGGCAAGGGTTCGGCTATTGCCTGAAATCGCCGCCGGGAAGCGGCTATCCGCCGATCGTCGAGGCGAACCTGATCGAGCACATCGCCGTGCCGCTGGTAATCGACGGTGCGGGCGGGCCGATTTCATTGGTGCCGCATATGCAAATCCATGGCGATATCCATTCCCTTGGCTTCCGCATCGGCGATGTGGCCTATTGCAGCGATGTCAGCGATTTTCCCGCCGAATCCATTACGCAACTGGCCGGTCTGGATGTGCTGGTCATCGACGCGCTCCAGTATAATTTCCATCCCAGCCATCTGTCGCTGGAACAGGCGTTGCAATGGATCGGGCAATTGCGGCCGAAACAGGCGATCCTGACGCATATGCACACGCCGCTGGATTACGACAGGGTCATGGCCGAAACCCCTGAGCACGTCATTCCGGCCTATGACATGATGCGCTTCGAAGCGATGGTCGAGGCTGGCTGACGTCTGGCTCTGCGTTGTTCCGCGCACGGGCGCTCGCTTCAACATGGTTCACCCGCTCAAGATAGGTTTTGGCGCGCGCTATCGGGTCGTGAAGATACTGGTCTGGCCCGAGCATCCTGTTGTCATTGAGATCGCGGCTGTCGAGCAAATCAAAGGTGACTCGTTCAAGACGGCAATTCCATCCCGCTGTGGACCGGTTCGCCCAGCCATTGGTGTGATAGACCAGCAATCGGTTCCGCAGCGAGTAGCCGTGGTGGTCGAAAGCGACGACCCCGTCGGTGACGAAGATATGGTTTCCGGCAAACCCTTCGCCGGGGATGACGCGCTCGGCATGAAATCCGGCAAGCGGCGCTTCCCGCAGGAAAACTCCGGCGAGGATCGCACATGCGCCATTTCCGAAGAAGATGCGATCAGGCAAAGCCCAGCGCCGTGCCGGATCCTTCTTTATGCCCGGCTTCAACGTGTACAAGAGAGACGCACCTTCGCAGCAGCAATGAATGCAAACCATGCCATCAGCGCGGACGGCGCAACAGCGCTATAGTCAGGTTTCCACAATCACGGAAGCATTCAGGCCACAACGCAACCACTCAAGTTCCATAACGTCGATTATGCAATTTGGCTCAGGGGCCGGGGCGGGTTCAAGTTTGAAGCCTGCCTTATGGACTTCGCTCAGGCATCCTGTGCCTGACGTCCGGCGGCCAGCGCGGCGAGATCGGCCTGTTTCAGCTCGACGGATTCGCCGCAGCCGCAGGCGGACGTCTGGTTGGGGTTGCGGAAGGTGAAGCCGGAACGCAGCGTCGTCGTTTCGAAATCCATCTCCGTGCCGAGCAGATACAGCACGGCGGAAGGCTCCACCCAGACCTGCGCGCCGTCACGCGTAATCAGGTCGTCCTTGGGATGCGGCTCCGTTACCAGATCGACGGTATATTCCATGCCCGCGCAGCCGCCCTTCTTGATGCCGACGCGAATACCCTTCGCATCCGGCCCGGAATTGGCGACGATGGCGTTCACACGCGCCGCCGCCGCTGGCGTCATGCTCATCACGGCAAAGCCCATGAAATCTGCTCCTCATGCGCAACCGGGGTCAAGAACCGGCGCTTCATATGGGAAATGTAATCCCGCAGGCGGCTGGCTTCAATACCAGCCGACAGCGACCTGCGCTTCCTCGGACATGCGGTCCGGCGTCCACGGCGGATCGAAGGTCATCGACACCTCGACGCCGGAAACGCCTTCCACCGCGCCGACGGCGTTTTCCACCCAGCCCGGCATTTCACCGGCAACCGGGCAGCCCGGCGCGGTCAGCGTCATGACGATCTTCACCATGCGGTCGTCTTCGATATCGATCTTGTAGATAAGGCCGAGTTCGAAGATGTCGGCGGGAATTTCCGGGTCGTAGACGGTTTTCAGTGCGGCGATGATATCGTCGCTCAGCCGCGCCAGTTCTTCCGCCGGAATGGCGGATTGCACGATGCCGTCGCGAACATCGGGTTTTTGCTCGGTTTCGTTGAGGCTCATGAGTGTTTCTCCTCAGGCAAAGAAGGTGCGCGCATAATCGAGCGCATCGGCCAGCGCATCGATTTCCGCATGGGTGGTGTACATGCCGAAGGATGCGCGGCAGGTGGAGGTGACGCCGAAGCGCTTCAGCAGCGGCATGGCGCAATGGGTGCCTGCCCTCACCGCGATGCCGCGCCGGTCGATCAGCATCGAAACGTCGTGGGCATGGATGCCTTCCAGCTCGAAGGAAAAAATGCCGCCCTTGCCCGGCGCATTGCCGATGATGCGCAGCGAATTGACCGCCCGCAGCCGCTCCGCCGCGTAAGCCGCAAGCCCCGCCTCATGCCGGGCGATCGCGGCGCGGCCGATCTTTTCCATATAATCCAGCGCATAGCCGAGGCCGATCGCCTGCACGATGGGCGGCGTGCCCGCCTCGAAGCGATGCGGCGGGTCGTTATAGGTCACCGCGTCCTCGGAAACGTCGACGATCATCTCGCCGCCGCCCATGAAGGGCCGCATCTCGCGCAGGCGGTCCATCTTTCCGTAGAGAACGCCGATACCGGAGGGACCGTAGAGCTTGTGGCCGGTCATCACATACCAGTCGCAATCGATATCGCTGACATCGACCGGCATATGCACCGCGCCCTGGCTGCCATCGACCAGCACCGGAATGCCGCGCTCGCGGGCGATGCGGCAGACTTCCTTCACCGGAACCACCGTTCCCAGCGCATTCGACATATGGGTGATGGCGATCAGCTTGGTGCGCTTGGTGAGCGATTTCTCGAAATCCTCGACATGGAAGGCGCCCTCGTCATCCACCGGCACCCAGACCAGCTTCGCGCCCTGCCGCTCCCGGATGAAATGCCAGGGCACGATGTTGGAGTGATGCTCCATGATGGTGAGGACGATCTCGTCGCCCTCCCCGATCTTCGGCATGCCCCAGCCGTAAGCCACCGTATTGATCGCCTCGGTGGAGGATTTGGTGAAGACGATCTCATCCACCGAACCGGCATTCAGGAAGCGGCGCACCTTTTCGCGCGCCCCCTCATAGGCGTCTGTCGCGGCATTGGACAGGAAATGCAGGCCGCGATGCACATTGGCATATTCATTGGCATAGGCATGCGACACCGCGTCGATCACCACCTGCGGCTTCTGGGCGGAAGCGCCGCTGTCGAGATAGACCAGCGGCTTGCCATGGACGCTGCGCGACAGGATGGGAAAATCCCGCCGGATCGCTTCCACGTCATAGGGTTCGGCCGCTACGATCTTGTCCATTGCCTTGTCCAATCTGGTTTATGCGTGGCAATTATGCATGTTTGTCAAGCCAGGTCGAAATGATCGCTTCAAGCGCCTCGACAAGCACCTCGTCTTCCAGTTCCTCGACGATTTCCGCAACGAAGGCATAGACCAGCATGGCCCGGGCCTTGTTCTGCGGAATGCCGCGCGACAGCATGTAGTAGAGATGGTTGCGATCGATATCGGCAACCGTCGCGCCATGGCCGCAGAGCACATCGTCGGCGAAGATTTCCAGCTCCGGCTTCACCGAGAAATCGGCGTCGTCGGACAGCAGCAGCGTGTTGCAGGCCATGCGCGCATCGGTTTTCTGCGCAGCCTGCGCCACGCGGATCATGCCCTGGAACACGCCCTTCGCCTTGTCGAAAATGACGTTGCGGATGATTTCCGTCGAGGCGGTGTGCGGCACGTTGTGGCCGAGGATCAGCGTCACGTCGGTATGGGTATCGCCGCCGAGCAGGTTGACGCCGCGCAGCGTCAGGTCAGCGCCCTCGCCCGTCACCTCGATGCGCAGTTCCTGCCGCACCAGCTTGCCGCCGGCATTGACGACATAGAGCTTCAGCTTCGCATTGGCACCGAGGTTGATGCGCATCTGGCCGAGATGGCTGTCGGCCCCGCCCTGCTGCTGCAACACGATCCAGGTGACTTCCGCGCCGTCATCCAGCGTCAGTTCGCTGATGGTCGAAACCAACGCGCCTTCTTCCGCCCTCGACGCATGGCGTTCGATGACGGTCGCCTTCGAGCCCGCGCCGAAATTGACGGGGAAGCGGGTGTGAACCTGCCCTGCCCCGTGCAGCGCCTGAATCTCCAGCGGCGCCTCCAGTTCGACGCCAGCGCCGATGGTGACGGCAAAGCCGTCGCGCACGAAGCTGCCGTTGATGCGGCCGATGGCGTCGTCCTCGCCGCGCGCGTCGAGCGCCGCGGCGGCGCTGCCGTCTTGCAGGCTTTCGGCATAGCGGCGGACTTCCACACCTTCAGGCGCGGAAACATTCGCCGCCGCGCCTTGCAGGACCGGCAGGATCGCCGAGCCGCTGACGACGGGCGTCAGCGTATCCAGCACCGAAACCGCCTGCGCGGGCGGCACGGAGCGCAGCAGGCTGCGCAGGTCGGTGTAATGCCAGGACTCGATGCGGCGCGTCGGCAGGCCCGCCTTCTTGAGATCGTCGAGAAGCCGGTCGCGCGCCACCATGACGTCGCCATCGCCCGGCAGGTCGCCGAGCTGGGCGTCATAGGATTCGATTAGAGCGGTTTCGGCCGCCGTCAGGCGGTTCGTGGTCTGTATGTTCATGGCCAGGATCCTTTCCGCCCGCCGATCAGGCTGCTTCCCCGGTGATCTCGGCGTAACCGTTGGCTTCCAGCTCCAGCGCCAGTTCCTTGCCGCCGGACTTGACGATCTGGCCCTTGTAGAGAACGTGGACGCTGTCCGGCACGATGTAATCGAGCAGGCGCTGGTAGTGGGTGATGACGATCGTGGCGCGATCCGGCGACTTCAGCGCGTTGACGCCATCGGCGACGATCTTCAGCGCATCGATATCGAGGCCCGAGTCGGTTTCGTCGAGAATGCAGAGGCTCGGCTCCAGCAGCGCCATTTGCAGGATTTCGGCGCGCTTCTTCTCACCGCCGGAAAAGCCGACATTGAGCGGGCGCTTCAGCATATCCGGGTTGATCTGGAGCTTGGCGGCGGCTTCCTTGACGAGACGCATGAAGTCCGGCGTCTTCAGCTCTTCCTCGCCGCGCGCCTTGCGCTGCTCGTTCATGGCGACCTTGAGGAACTGCATGGTGGCGACGCCCGGAATTTCCACCGGATACTGGAAGGCGAGGAAGATGCCCTTGGCGGCGCGCTCGGCCGGATCGAGATCGAGAATGCTCTCGCCGTTATAGAGGATATCGCCTTCGGTGACTTCGTAATCGTCGCGGCCGGAGAGGATGTAGGAGAGCGTCGACTTGCCGGAGCCGTTCGGCCCCATGATGGCGGCGATCTCGCCTGCCTTCACGGTGAGGTTCAGGCCGCGGATGATTTCGGTGCCGTCTTCGGCGATGCGGGCGTGCAGGTTCTTGATTTCAAGCATGACGGTATCCTTTCGGATGAAAAATGACGGTCAGGTGAGGAGCGCGGCGAAAACTCAGCCGACGCTGCCTTCCAGCGAAATGTTGATCAGCTTCTGGGCCTCGACGGCGAATTCCATCGGCAGTTCCTGAATGACTTCGCGCACGAAGCCGTTGACGATCAGGGCGATTGCCTCTTCTTCCGGGATGCCGCGCTGCATGGCGTAGAACTTCTGGTCCTCGGAGATCTTCGAGGTCGTCGCCTCGTGCTCCACCTTGGCCGTCGAGTTCTTCACCTCGATATAGGGCACGGTATGCGCGCCGCAGGTATCGCCGATCAAGAGCGAATCGCAGTTGGTGAAGTTGCGGGCGTTCTCCGCCCGGCGGTGCATCGACACCTGGCCGCGATAGGTGTTGTTGGAAACGCCCGCCGAAATGCCCTTGGAGATGATGCGGCTCGACGTGTTCTTGCCGAGATGGATCATCTTGGTGCCGCTGTCGATCTGCTGGTGACCGTTGGAAACGGCGATCGAGTAGAACTCGCCCCGGGAATTGTCGCCGCGCAGGATGCAGGACGGGTATTTCCAGGTGATCGCCGAACCGGTTTCCACCTGCGTCCACGAGATCTTCGAATTGGCGCCCCGGCAATCGCCGCGCTTGGTCACGAAGTTGTAGATGCCGCCCTTGCCTTCCTTGTCGCCCGGATACCAGTTCTGGACGGTGGAATACTTGATTTCGGCATCGTCCATCGCCACAAGCTCGACCACGGCGGCGTGAAGCTGGTTCTCGTCGCGCTGCGGCGCGGTGCAGCCTTCCAGATAGGAAACGTAGGCGCTCTCATCGGCGATGATCAGCGTGCGCTCGAACTGGCCGGTGTTCTTCTCGTTGATGCGGAAGTAGGTGGACAGCTCCATCGGGCAGCGGACGCCCTTCGGCACGTAGACGAAGGAGCCGTCGGTGAAGACCGCCGAGTTCAGCGTCGCGTAATAATTGTCGGTGGTCGGCACCACGGAGCCGAGATATTTCTTCACCAGATCCGGATGCTCGCGGATCGCCTCGGAAATCGACATGAAGATGACGCCCGCCTTCTTCAGCTCTTCCTTGAAGGTGGTGACGACGGAGACCGAATCGAACACGGCGTCGACGGCGATCTTGCTGCTTTCCACGCCCGCGAGGATTTCCTGCTCGCGCAGGGGAATGCCGAGCTTTTCATAGACCTTCAGCAGTTCCGGGTCGACCTCGTCCAGCGACTTCGGCCCGGCCGTGCTCTTGGGCGCGGCGTAATAATAGATATCGTTGAAGTCGATCTTTGGATAGGAGACGCGCGCCCAGGTCGGCTCTTCCAGCGTCAGCCAGCGGCGATAAGCCTCCAGACGCCATTCCAGCATCCATTCCGGCTCCTGCTTCTTTTCGGAAATGAAGCGAATAATATCCTCGGAAAGCCCCTTCGGGGCCTTGTCCACTTCGATTTGCGTCTCGAAGCCGTATTTGTACTGGTCCACGTCGATCTGGCGGACCTGCTCAACCGTTTCCTGTACAGCAGGCATTTTCGTCTCCATTCGCGCCGGTATCAAGGGACCGGCGTTTTCTCATTCTCTGTCGCGGAAATTTTCCGCCTTCATGTAGGCGCCAGAGGCGCGTTTTCCTACCTCTTGGCAAGCGGAATCTTGTATTTCCGCAGTTTTTTAGGCCGCTTGACCGGCCGGTTTTCGCCGTCCGGCAATTTTTTCGAAGGCCGCGAGCGCCCTGTCGATATCTTCATCCGTGGTGGCGGGGCCAAGCGAGATTCGCAGCGCCCCCAGCCTCGGATCCTGCCCCATGGCCGTCAGCACATGGCTTTCGCCCACCTTGCCGGAAGAGCAGGCTGCCCCCGCCGACAAGGCCACCCCTTCGAGATCGAAGGCGATCTGCCCGGTTTCGGCCTTCAGGCCGGGCAGCGTGAAGAAGGTGGTGTTGCCGATGCGCTCGCCGGATGCGCCGTGGATGACGACATCCGCCGCCGCCGCCCGCATGCCGGTTTCCAGCCGCCCGCGCAGCGCGGCGATGCGGGTATTGCGGCTTTCCATTTCCTCAAGCGCCGCATGAGCCGCAGCGCCGAAGCCTATGATTGCGGAGAGGTTTTCCGTTCCGGAGCGATGCCCCTTCTCCTGCCCGCCGCCGTGAATGAGCGGCTTCGGCATCAGGATTTCGCCCCGGCTGACCAGAGCGCCCGCGCCACGCGGGCCGCCGAGCTTGTGCGAGGAGGTGATGATGAAATCGGCATCCAGCGCGGCGATATCGATGGCGAGCCGTCCCGCCGCCTGCACCGCGTCCACCACCAGAATGCCGCCTTTGGCGCGAACGATTCGCGCCGCTTCGGCCACCGGCTGAACGATGCCAGTCTCGTTGTTGGCGAGCATCACCGCCACCATGGGCAGGCCGCTTGCGGCATCATGAGCGGCGAGCGCCGCCGAGAGCGCGTCGAGATCGATCACCCCTTGCGGCGTCACCGGAATTTCGCTGACCCTGTCCTTCGGGAACCGTCCGCCCTCGCGCACGGCCGGATGCTCGATGGCCGACACGTAGAGATGCCCGAGGGCAAGCGGCGTGCGCCCCATCCGGAATTCCGGCGTCAGCACGAGATTGGCCGCTTCCGTAGCACCACTGGTGAAGGTCACATGGCTGGCTTGCGCGGCAAACAGCGCCGCCACCTGACGGCGCGCCGCCTCCAGCGTCGCCTTGGCGGCGCGGCCCTCGGCATGCACGGAAGAGGGATTGCCGGTGAGATCGAAGGCGCGCAGCATCGCCTCGCGCGCCACGGGGTGCAGCGGCGCGGTGGCGTTCCAGTCCAGATATGTGCGCGCTTTCGCCATCAAGCCTTACCGTAATCCCGCCCGGTCTCATTTTTCTTGAAATTTCCGAGCAGCTTGCCTTATGACACCATCATTGCCCACCGACGGGCACATAAGTTTCGAATGGTTCTAAACTGTGTTCTAAAAAACCTGAGGCTTCCCGTCAAGTCAAACCGAGCCCGCGAACGGGTTTTTGAACCGAGCGACGATCAACCGGAGTACCGATGCCCGAAGTCATTTTCAACGGCCCTGCCGGCCGTCTTGAAGGCCGCTATCAGCCCTCCAAGGAAAAGAGCGCCCCGATCGCGCTGATCCTTCATCCGCATCCGCAGTTCGGCGGCACGATGAACAATCAGATCGTCTACCAGCTCTTCTACATGTTCCAGAAGCGCGGCTTTACGACGCTGCGCTTCAATTTCCGCTCCATCGGCCGCAGCCAGGGCGAATTCGATCATGGCGCGGGCGAACTGTCGGATGCGGCTTCGGCGCTCGACTGGGTGCAGAGCCTGCATCCCGATTCCAAGAGCTGCTGGGTCGCCGGTTATTCCTTCGGGGCGTGGATCGGCATGCAGCTTCTGATGCGCCGCCCGGAAATCGAAGGCTTCATTTCGGTTGCGCCGCAGCCGAACACCTATGATTTCTCTTTCCTCGCGCCCTGCCCCTCCTCGGGCCTGATCATCAATGGCGACAACGACAAGGTGGCGCCCGAGAAGGATGTCAACGGGCTCGTCGAAAAGCTGAAGACGCAGAAGGGCATCCTGATCACCCACAAGGTTGTTCCCGGCGCCAACCACTTCTTCAGCGGCCAGATGGAACCGCTGATGAGCGAATGCGAGGATTATCTGGAGCGCCGCATGGCGGGCGAACTGACGCCCGAACCGGCGGCAAGACGCATCCGCTAAGCGGTTTCGCGATCGCGCATCGCCGTCAGGCGGTGCGCTCTTTTCTCCCCGGCGCAAAGACGCCGCCCGTGACCGGCTCCGAAACGCCCGTCGTGCCGGGAAAAGTCAGGGCCAGGCCGAGGCGCGAACGCACCGCCAGATAGGCCCAGGCTTCCGCCTCCATCGCATCGCCGTCGAACCCCGCCTCCTCCGCCGCGATCACGCTTGCGCCGCGCTCCGCCGCCAGCCGCGTGAGGTCGCCCATGATCGCCGGGTTCAGCCTGCCGCCGCCGCAGACCACGAACAGGCGCGGCTCCTGCGGCAGATGGCTCGCCGATTTGACGATCGCCGCCGCCGCGACATGCGCAAGCGTGCGCGCGCCCTCCTCCAGCCCGGCTTCACCGGGCTGCGGCGGGCGAAAATCGTTGCGGTCCAGCGAGCGGCGCAGATTCGCGGAAAAGAAGGGATGGGCGAGATAGCGGGCGGCGAGCGCCTCGTTCACCTCTCCGCCTGCGGCGATTTTGCCGTCCTGATCGAAGGCAAGCCCGGTCGCCGCCTCGACCCATTGGTCGATCAGCGTATTGCCCGGCCCGCTGTCATAGGCGGCGATGCCGCCATCGGGGCTGATGGCGGTGAGATTGGAAATGCCGCCGATATTGACGAAGCAGATGCCGTCATCGCCCCGGTTCAAGCCCGCCGCCAGCGCGGCATGATAGGCGGGCACCAGCGGCGCGCCCTGCCCGCCATGCGCCATGTCGTTGGCGCGCATGTCGTAGACCACATCGATGCCGGTTTCCCGCGCCAGCAGCGGCCCGTCGCCGATCTGCACCGTCAGCCCGTCATCGGGGCGGTGCAGCACCGTCTGGCCGTGAAAGCCGATCAGATCGATATCGCTGGCCCGCATGCCGTAACGTAATAGAAATTCCTTTACGGCAAGCGCATGCCGCAGCGTCAGCTCCCGCTCGATTTCGGCCAGCGCGCCGGGCCGGGCCGTCCGCTCCGTCACGCCGCTGGCAATGTCCAGAGCCCATTTCAGCCGCTCGCGAAAATCGGGCGGATAGGCCAGCCCCAGAAACGGGCCGCGCTCGGCCACTGTCTCGCCATCGGTGCGCAGCAACGCCACGTCGATGCCGTCCATCGAGGTTCCGCTCATCAATCCGATTGCCGTGAAAAGCCTGCTCATCCGTCCGCCCGCTCGTGCCGTTACAGCCTATCGTCAATATTGATGCACTTTGCGAAAAACAATGCTAAAGCCCCGGCGTTTTCAGGCGTTCACAAGAGAGACAGGCCATGTCCAGGTTCAAATCCGATTTCCTTCGCACGCTCGACGAGCGCGGCTTCATTCACCAGATTTCCGACGAAGCGGGTCTGGACGAGCTTTTCGCCAGGGAAACCGTGACGGCCTATATCGGCTACGATCCGACGGCATCGAGCCTGCATGTCGGCCACCTCACCCAGATCATGATGCTGCACTGGTTGCAGGCGACCGGGCATCGCCCGATCTCGCTGATGGGCGGCGGCACCGGCATGGTCGGCGATCCCTCGTTCAAGGACGAGGCGCGCAAGCTGATGACCGTCGACACCATCGAGGAGAACATCACCTCCCTCAAGCATGTCTTCGCAAACTACCTGGATTACGACCGTCCCGGCAATGCCGCGATGATGATCAACAACGCCGAATGGCTGCGCCCGCTGAACTATCTCGAATTCCTGCGCGATGTCGGCAAGCATTTCTCGGTCAACCGCATGCTGTCCTTCGACAGCGTCAAGACGCGCCTCGACCGCGAGCATTCGCTGTCCTTCCTCGAATTCAACTACATGATCCTGCAAGCCTATGATTTCGTGGAGCTGTCGCAGCGCTATGGCTGCCGCCTCCAGATGGGCGGCTCCGACCAATGGGGCAATATCATCAACGGCATCGACCTCGGTCACCGCATGGGCACGCCGCAGCTTTACGCGCTGACCTCGCCGCTGCTGACCACTTCTTCCGGCGCGAAAATGGGCAAGTCCGCATCCGGCGCCGTCTGGCTGAACAAGGATCTGCTGCCGGTCTACGATTTCTGGCAATACTGGCGCAACACCGAGGATGCCGACGTCGTGCGCTTCGCCAAGCTGTTCACCACGCTGCCGATGGACGAGATCGAGCGTCTGGCGAAGCTCGGCGGCTCGGAAATCAACGAAGCCAAGAAGATCCTCGCGACCGAGGTGACGGCGATCCTGCATGGGCGCGAAGCCGCCGAACAGGCGGCGGAAACGGCGCGCAAGACCTTCGAGGAAGGCGCGCTGTCGGAAAACCTGCCGTCGGTCGACATCCCCGCCGCAGAACTGGAAGCCGGTCTCGGTCTCCTGAACCTGATGGTGCGCGCCGGTCTTGCTGCCTCCAACGGCGAGGCGCGCCGCCACGTCCAGGGCGGCGCGGTCAGGATCAACGACAAGGCGGTTGCCGACGAGCGGCAGACGGTCGGCTCGGGCGACGTGACCGGCGATGGCGTCGTCAAGCTGTCGCTCGGCAAGAAGAAGCACATTCTGGTGCGCCCGGCCTGATTGCCCGCAACAGCCTGTTTTCGAATGCCCGTCCCCGCAAGGGGGCGGGCATTTTCATTGAAACTCGAAAATCTGCCGGAAGACGCCGGGCGCGATGATCGACAGCGGGTTGATGACCAGCTTCGGCTCCTCGAACTTGCCTTGCAGGCGGAAGGTGATGCCGAGCAGCCCGCGATCGCGGCCATTGCCGAGAATGACGCCGACGATGGGCAATTCGGCAAACAGCCGGTTCAGGCCATAGGCGGGCATGAAGGTGCCGGTCATGTCCATGGCGCCGCGCTTGTCGCGCAGGGTACCCTGAAAGGTCGCGCCGACCTGGCTTCCGCGCAGGATGCCGTTTTCGATCCGGATCGCGCCATCGCGCAGGATCAGCCGGGCAAAGCCGCGTGAAAAGCTTTCCGAGCTGACATCGATATCCTTGCGCACGGCGCGGTTCAGGCTGCGCCCGTCATTGCCCACCGGCGTCGAGACGATGG
Source organism: Rhizobiaceae bacterium (assembly GCA_039808465.1). GTDB lineage: Bacteria > Pseudomonadota > Alphaproteobacteria > Rhizobiales > Rhizobiaceae > Metarhizobium. Next base: position 29,583 of record JBDHTA010000029.1, read on the forward strand.
ATTGCAGCTTCTGTTCGTTCGCCAGCGTGAAATTGCGGATATCGACATTGCCGGCCCATGCATCACCATCGGGCGAGGAGCGCATTTGCAGGTTCAGCAGCCCGCCATTCATGCGCTTGTAAAGATCGAGGAAGCGCACCACCGAGCCCGCATCGCCGCTCGTCAGGCGAATCACATTGGAAGCGCCGTTGCGCGAAAGCTGGCTGACGACCGCCTGCCCGCTATCGGTGACGCCGGAAAAATCGACGGCGGCGATTTTCGAGCCGCGCATCGTGTAATTCAGCTTCACGCCGCCGATGCGCTCCTTGTTATAGCCGATGATGCTGTCCAGATCGGCCTGAACGCTGGCTGCGCCGGTATCGCCGCCGCCACTGCCGCCGCTGGCACTGGAGCGCAGACGGTCGATCACCGGCCGGATATCGGCGGATTTGCCGGTGACCTGCACGGAATAGCCGCCCTTGGCGCGCTTGACGGTCAGGGCGTAATTATCCTCCGCCGCCAGCCGCACCCGGTCGAAGACGGCGGACACGAAAGCGCCCCTGGAGAATTCCAGCTTGCCGCTGACGCCGAAGCCGTCGCCGTCGACGCTGAAATCGTCGAGCCGGATCTGGCCGTCCTTCGCGGTAACCTCGAAGGCGGCTTTGGCGGGAATGCCGTTGCCCTTGGTCCAGCCGATCCACGGCACCGAGACCACGGCGCGGGTCAGATCCGCCTTGACGGCGCGGCGCCCGTTCGGCAGCAGCGTCGCCTCGACCTTGGCCGAGCCCTTGAGAATATTGCCGATGCCGGGGGCGAGCTTGCGTATCTGATCGCCATCGACGGTGGCGGTGATCGTCTGGCTGCGTCCGGCTTTCGAATCCTTCGAAACCGGCTCGGTGAGCGTGAAACTCGCCGGAATCGGGCCGATCTTGCCATCGGCATTCAGCACGGCCTGCTCGGGATCGATTTCCAGCGTGCCGTCGAGCGCGGTGATCGTCTGGCCGTCGAGCGGCTTTTTCAGGTCGACGCCATCGAGCGACAGCGCCGCCTTCCAGACCGGCGGCGGCGGTTCCTGCGCCGTCACCAGCCCGAATTTCGCCTGCACCGAGGCGCGGACATCGCCCGAGAAATCCTCCGGCTTGAAGCCGGTGCGATCCAGCACCGCCACCGGCCGGAAGGTCACCAGCTCGCCGATCGCATCCGCCATGCCGCGCACGGCGAG
>JBDHTA010000030.1:0-30676 GCA_039808465.1 Rhizobiaceae bacterium
TTCCAGCAATTCGACGCCGCTCATGTCCGGCATGCGCAGATCCGTCACCAGGCAGGCATTGGCCAGCGACGGCGCGGCGGCGAGGAAGCCGGTGGCCGATTCATGCACGCGCACCGTGAAACCGGATGTCGTCAGCAGGAAGGCCAGCGACCGGCGCACCGGCTCCTCATCGTCGACGATATGAACGACGTAGTTGTCAGGCTTCATCATCCGCCCCTTGCCCGGCGGCTGGCAGCGAGAAGCGGAACGTCGTTCCGCCGTTCTCGTTGCGGCGCACCGATATCTTGCCGCCATGGGCTTCCACGATGCGTCTGGATATGGACAGCCCTATGCCCATGCCGCTGGCCTTGGTGGTGACGAAGGGCTGGAACAGGCGGGCCGCGATCTCATCGGAAATGCCCGGTCCCGTGTCGGCAACCTCGACGGCCACCCGGTCCGGTCCATCCGGCAGGGTGCGCACGATCAGTTCCCTGCGCCCGCTGTCCCGCATGGCTTCCATCGCATTGCGCATCAGATTGATGAGAACCTGCTGGATCTGGACGCGATCGGCAAGCGCCTCTTTGGTATGAGGAGAGAAAGCGAACACCGAGCGCACGCCGAGTTCCCGCGAGCCGACAAGCGCCAGCGCGCCAGCCTCCTCGATCAGTTTCCGCAGATCCTGCGGCGCTTTTTCCGTCTCGCCGCGGGTCACGAATTCGCGCAGGTGGCGGATGATTTCCCCGGCGCGCAAGGATTGCCTGACGGTATCCTCCAGCGCCTCGCGCATCCGGGCGGCCGGTTCCCCCTCCATGCCGCCCAGCAGGCGGACGCAGCCCTGCGAATAATTGGCGATGGCCGCCAGCGGCTGGTTGAGTTCATGCGCGAGCGTGGAGGCCATCTCTCCCAGCTCGTTGAGGCGCGCAAGCCGCGCCAGCTCGTTCTGGATTTCCTGCAAGCGCGCCTCGGACTCCTCGCGTTCGGTCAGGTCGCGGATGAAGCCGGTGAAGAACCGGCCATTGCCGGAGCGGACCTCCCCGACGGCAAGCTTCATGGGAAAGGTGGAGCCATCCCTGCGAAGGCCGACGACGACGCGGTCGACGCCGATGATCCGCTTCTCCCCGGTCGAGACATAGCGCTGGATATATCCGTCATGCTGGCGGTGATAGGGCTCCGGCATGAGGATGTTGACGTTGCGGCCAGCCACTTCGGCTTCCGTATAGCCGAATTGCCGCACGGCGGCGGCGCTGAAGGAGGTGATCAGGCCCTGTTCGTCGATGACGACCGTCGCATCGGGCACGGTATCGAGGATCGAGCGAAGATGCGCCTCGCGCGTCCTCAGCGCGCTTTCCGTCCTGTCGATGGCCCGGCGCGCATGGTGCAGCATCTCGCCCATCCACGCGATCGCCAGCCCGACGAGCGCGAAGATCGCGATCTGGAGCCAGATCGTTCCGTTGGGCCCGGCGACATAGGTGGCGCTGGCCAGCGAAAGCGCCAGCGCAAGCAGGCCCGGCCCCATGCCGCCCGCAATCGCGGCGACGAGGATCACGGGAATGAAGAGGATGAATGTCGCGGTGTTGCCGAGAACACCCTGAAGCAGCCAGCGAAGGATGAAAACCACCGCCACCGAAACCAGCGCCAACCCGTAACCGGCGCTTCCTTCGAAGCGGCGTGAAAAGATCACTTGCAGGAAGTGCCCCTGCAATCCGGGTAGATCGCGCGCCGGCATGGCTTTCCTATCGGGACGCCGGACCGGGCGTCATCGGGAGGGCAGGCTTTGACCGCATCGAGGATACAGCCGCCCGGACATGAAGGGAAGCAAGGCGGGGCATATTCGAATCGGGGTGGCGGAACAGGGGCGGGAAACATACGTTCAACATTGGCCGTTCCGGCATGAACATCGAAGGTGACCATCGATGGCAGAGACCGATCCGTTCGCGCTTTCCCGCTTCGCCGCGGCGCAAGACCCCGTTTTCGACACGGCCCTCGCCGAGCTGCGGGCAGGGCGCAAGCAAACCCATTGGATGTGGTTCGTCTTTCCGCAACTGCGCGCGCTCGGAAAATCCGCCACGGCAAAATTCTACGGCATCGGCTCCATCGAGGAGGCGCGGGCCTATCTCCGGCATCCCGTGCTTGCCGAGAGACTGGCGCAGGCGGCCGATGCGGCGCTTGGGGTGTCCGGCCGTTCCGCCCATGAGATTTTCGGCTCGCCCGACGATCTGAAATTCCGCTCGTCGATGACGCTGTTCAGCGAAGCGGCAGGCGGCGGGGGCGGGATATACCAACTCGCTCTCCAGCGGTTTTTCGCTGGCGAGCCGGATCGGCTTACCCTTGACCTGATCGGCGGCGATATCGCCTAGCGGCCCGCCCGGACACGGGTAAATTGCCGCAAGCCCGCAGAAACGGGGCTTCGCATCAGTTTCACAATCCCGATGAAAATATATCGTTCGTCTGTAACTGGCCAATTTCCTACAGTGACCCCACAAAATATCAAACGATCTCAAAAGGAGAGGGTCATTGCCAAGAGTGAACTGGTCCGGGGTCCATGTCGTCGCCGTCACGCCTTTCGACCAAAAAGGCCAGCTCGATGAGCAGGCCACCCGCGATCTTGTCGAGCTGCTGATCGGCGAAGGCGCCGATGGAATCGTCATGGCCGGTTCCACCGGCGAATGGTTCAGCATGACCGACGAAGAGCGGATCGAGCTGTTCCGCATTGCAAAGGACGCCGCCGGGAACAGAACCGTGCTGCTGGCGGGCATTTCGGCGATCTCGACGCAAAGCGCGGTTCATCTGGCGGCGAGCGCCAGGGATCTGGGTCTGGACGGCGCATTGCTGTTGCCGCCGCCTTACGTTCTTCCGACCGATCGCGAGCTGGCGTCCTACATGGCCTCGGTCGCCGAGGTCGGCCTTCCGATCATGCTCTACAACAATCCCGCCCGCACCGGCGTCAATCTGGATGCGCGCTGGCTGAAAAAGCTCGCGGCCCATGAAGCGATCGTCGCCCTGAAGGAGTCCTCGAAGGATATCAGCCAGATCAGCGAGACCCTGCGGGAGATGGGCGGCGAGCTTGCGGTCTTCACGGGCATGGAAACCTATCTTGGCCCCGTCCTGCAACGCGGCGGCGCGGGCGTCGTCGCCATGTCGCCGAACGTCTTCGCGGGTGTGGCGGTCAAGCTTTACCGGGCGTTGAAATCCGGAAACCAGGATGAGGCGCGGCGGCTTCAGGACGTCATCGACCGGCTGTACCAGCGGATGTATGCGGGCAAGCACAATCCCTACGTCGTTCTGAAGGAAGGCATGCGCGCACTCGGGCGCCCGGGCGGCGGCGATCCGCGCCTTCCCCTCCTGCCCTTCGATGAGGGGGAGCGTCAGGAGTTTTCGCAATTCGTGACGTCGCTTGGCGCCTGACATGCGGCGCCTCCAGCTTCGTTTCCAGATACGCCGAAAAGGGCTCAGGACATGACATATCAAGACGTGATCGGGCAATTGCCGCTGGATGCGGTGATTGCCGGGGAGAGAGTGCGCCCGGCCGATGGCCGGACCTTCCCGACCTTCGATCCCGCAAGCGGCGAGGTGCTTGCCGATGTTCCCATCGCAGGCCCCGAGATTGTCGCCACCGCGGTGGAATCCTCACTGGATGCCCTGAAGGGAGAATGGCGCGGCATGCTTCCTTCGGCGCGGGCGCGCATCCTGCTCCGCGCCGCGGAGCTGATCCGGCGGGATGCCGCGAAGCTGGCGCGGGTGGAATCCATCGACAGCGGCAAGCCTCTGCGCGAAGCCAGGGGCGATGTCGAGACCTCCGCCCGCTATTTCGAATATTACGCGGGTATCGCCGACAAGCTGCAAGGCGAAACGATCCCTCTCGGCCCCGATTACATTTCCATGACTTTGCACGAGCCGGTGGGCGTGACGGGGCACATCATCCCCTGGAACTTCCCCTTGGTGACCACGGCGCGGGGCGTGGCGCCAGCCTTGGCCGTCGGATCGACCACCGTGGTCAAGCCTGCCGAGCAAACGCCGCTGACGGCCCTGATGCTGGCGGATTACCTTCATCACGCCGGGCTGCCCCGGGGGGTCTACAATGTCGTCTGCGGCCCCGGGCATGAGACGGGCGCCGCCCTGGTTTCCCATCCCGACGTGTCGCATGTGACCTTCACCGGCTCGGTGGAGACCGGCAAGGCCGTGATGCACGCCGCAGCCGAGCATGTGGCCTCGGTCACGCTGGAGCTTGGCGGCAAATCCCCGCTGGTGGTGTTTGCCGATGCCGATCTCGATGCCGCGTGCGAAGGCGTGCTGAAAGCCATCTTCACCAATTCCGGCCAGGTCTGCTCGGCAGGATCGCGGCTCATCGTCGAAAAGCCCGTCGCCAAGCAGGTGATCGGCCGCCTGATCGAGCGCGTTTCCGGCTTCCGCTGCGGACGGGGCATCGACGACCCGGAACTGGGACCGGTCGTTTCGGCCGAGCAACTGTCCAAGATCGCGTCGATGGTCGAGGCGGCGCGGCGGGCGGGCGTCGACATCCTGACCGGCGGCAAGCCGCAACGCGTCGAAGGGCTGGAAAACGGCTGGTTCTATGCCCCGACCATCCTGCTGGCCGAAGATCCGGCGCACGCCATCGTGCAGAAGGAGATCTTCGGTCCCGTTCTCACGGTGCAGATCGCCGACGATCACGATCACGCGGTCGCGCTTGCCAACGGCACAGATTTCGGCCTTGTCGCAGGCGTCTACAGCCGCGACATCTCCCGCGCGTTCCGCTTCGCAAGGGATGTCGACGCCGGGCAGGTCTTCATCAATCAATATTTCGCCGGAGGCGTCCAAACGCCTTTTGGCGGCACCAAGATGAGCGGTTTCGGCCGGGAAAAGGGCCTTGAAGCCGTCCGCAACTATCTGCGCGTCAAGACGGTCACGGCGCGGATATAGCCGGGAGCAATCAGCGGATGCGGGCGGTGCCGCCCGCATCCGGACATTCAACGAAAAAGGGGAAAAAATGACCAACGAAACCAGGACTTCGATCAGCCGCCGCCATTTTCTGGCGGCTTCGGTCGCAACCCTCGCCGCGCCGATGCTGATCCGGCCCGCCTCCGCGCAGAGCGGCAAGAGGATCGTCCTGCCGACCTATGGCGGCATCTATCAGGAGATGATCCAGAAGGCCTTCACCGAACCGTTCACGCAGGAGACAGGCATCGAGGTGCTCTTTTCGGGCGTGCCGGATTTTGCCCGCCTGAAGGCGCAGGTGCAGACCCGGAATGTCGAATGGGACGTCTTCGAGGCCGGAGGCTCCTGGTTTCCCGCAGGCTCCAAGATCGGTCTCTTCGAACCTCTGGACGCCAGCGTGACCGAAGACGCCGGGCTGATCCTCGGCGCGAACAGGGATTATGTGCCTTTCTATAGCTGGGCATCGGGAATTGCCTTCAACGGGAAAAAGCACAAGCCCGAAACCGCGCCAAAAGACTGGGCCGAGTTCTGGGACACCGAGCGCTTCCCCGGCCGCCGCACGCTGCGCAACCGCGCCGACATGTGTCTTGAAATCGCGCTTGCCGCCAGCGGCGTCGACCCCGCCCAGCTTTACCCGCTCGATGTCGACCGCGCATTCGAAGCGCTTGAGCGGATCAAGCCCTCCGTTGCGAAATGGGCCGAATCCACCTCGCAGCTCGTCACCCTGCTGACCACCGACGAAGTGGATTTCGGCTACAACAACAACGGCCGCGTGATGGCGACGGCGGGCAGCGACACGCCGCTCGGCATGTCGCTGGAACAGACGATCATCGGGCATGAATATATGGGGGTCGTCAAGGGCTCCCCGCGCAAGGAGGATGCGATGACCTTCGTGGCCTTCGTCCTGCGCCCGGAGCGTCAGGCCGCCTTTGCCAATCTGATGGGCTACATGCCGGGCAACCCGAAGGGCACCGAGCTTGTCAACGAGGACGTCAAGAAATGGCTTCCCGATCTCTCCACCGGGCGGCACATCATCCAGAACGATGACTGGTGGGCCGAAAATACCGAGGAGATGCAGCAGCGCTTTCAGGAATTCCTGCTGCTGTAACCGGCGCCGCGCCCTGCGCAGTCAACCGTCAGGCAAACCCCGTCACCGGCGGGGTTCGTTACACGAGGCGAGGAACCGTGACCGTCAGAACCCATCCAGCCAACAGGAAAGCCAGCGTGATGTCTCAGGGGGCGGGGTTCGTTCTTCCCGCCGCAATCCTGTTCTGCGTCACGCTGGTCGCCCCGATCCTCTACATCTTCTATTTCAGAGTGCAGGACGCAGGCGCATATTCCCTTTCGGGCTACAAGTGGATCGTGGATAGCGCGCTTTTCGCGCGCGTCTTCATGACGACCCTCGAGGTCAGCGTCATGTCCACCGCCGTCTCGGTGATCCTCGGCTACATGCTGGCCTATTTTCTCTACACGCTGCCCAGCCACAGGCGTCCCCTGGGGCTGGTGTTCGTGCTGCTGCCCTTCTGGACGAGCATCCTCGTCAAGAGCTATTCCTTCACGATCATCCTCGGCCGCAACGGCCTGATCAACGATTCCATCGGCAGGATCATCCGCTTCAATCCCGAGCTGCCGCTGATCTTCAACCGCATCGGCGTGCTGATCGGCATGTCGAACTATCTCATTCCGTTCGTCGTCTTCCCCGTTCTCGCCAATCTGTTGAATCAGGACCGCAACCTGCTGCGCGCCGCGGCGATCATGGGCGCGCATCCGCTCAGAAGCTTCCTGCGCGTGACGCTTCCGTTGAGCGCTCCGGCGATTGCGGCGGGAACCCTGATGTGCCTGATCATCTCGTTCGGCTTCTTCGTGACGCCCGCGCTTCTGGGCGGCCGCGACGACGTGATGCTTGCAAACTGATCGACCTTTTCACACGCGAAACCCTGAACTGGAAGGCTTCGTCGGCAATCGCGGTCCTGCTTCTGGTGGTGAGCGCGCTTCTGGCCGTGCTGCTGTCGCGGGTCAGCAAGAGCCCGGAGGCTTAGACGATGGAATCCGACCTGAATAGCTGGCGCTGGGGACACAGGCTGTTCCTGGTCCTCATCGGCATCATTTACCTGTTCCTGGCCCTTCCAAGCCTGCTGGTCATCCCGATGTCCTTCGGCGGAAGCGGCGCGCTCAGCTTTCCGCCCACCTCCTTCTCGCTGGATCTTTACCGGCAGTTCTTCAACTCGCCGGTCTGGACCGGATCGCTTCTCGTCAGCATCCGCGTTGCGGCGGCAACCGCGGTGATCGCCACGGTGATCGGGTCGCTGGCCGCTTACGGACTGGTGCGCGGCAGGTTTCCGGGGCAGCGTCTCGCAGGCTTCATCCTCCTCAGCCCGATCATGCTGCCCGCGATCGTCGTCGGGCTCGGCATCTACTTCTACTTTTCCCACCTGCGGCTGACGGGAACGGCGCTCGGGCTGATCATGGCCCATTCCGTCCTGACGGTCCCCTATGTCATCGTTACGGTGTCATCGGGGCTGAAACAGCTCGACGCGCGCGTGGAACTCGCCGCCGAGATGATGGGCGCCTCGCCGCTGCGCATCTTCACGCGGGTCGTGATGCCGCAGATCCGGCAATCGCTGATCGGCGCGGCGCTGTTTGCCTTCCTCATCTCCTTCGACGAGGTGATCATCGCCTGGCTGATTTCGGGCAACAACGCCGCCACGCTGCCGGTGGTCATGTACAGCAGCCTGAAAGTCGAGGTGGCGCCGGTGATCGCCGCCGCGGCAACGATGCTTTCCGCGGCATCCATCCTGATCTGCGCCATCGCCGGGCTGGTCCAGCGAAAGCGCGCCATGGACGAGCTTTAGACAGGCTCGCGCCTGCAAGTGACTCCACCCCATGTTTCCAGAAGGATCACAGCCAGTGAGCAAGTCCGAGCCTTTGCTGAAAATAGAGAACCTGACCAAGACCTACGGAAGCCTGCGCGCGCTGGACGACGTGTCGCTGGACATCGCCAAGGGTGAATTCGTGACGCTGCTGGGGCCGAGCGGCTCGGGCAAGACCACGCTTCTCAACATCATCGCCGGTGGAATGGAGCCGACCTCGGGCACCGTCCATCTTGCCGGAAAGGATATCACCCGCATGCCCGCCCGGCACCGGGGCATCGGCATGGTGTTCCAGAACTTCGCGCTGATGCCGCACCTGACGGTTTTCGACAATCTGGCCTTTCCGTTGCAGATCCGCAAAGTCCCGCGCGCGGAAATCAGGGATCGCGTCGAGGAGGTGCTGGAGCTGGTGCGCCTTCCGCAAGTGCAGGACCGCAAGCCGAAACAGATGTCGGGCGGCCAGCAGCAGCGCATCGCCATTGCGCGCGCGCTCATCTACCGCCCGCCGCTCATTCTCATGGACGAGCCTCTGGGGGCGCTGGACAAGAAACTGCGCCAGCAGATGCAGCTCGAGATCAAGCGCATTCATGACGGCCTGAACCTGTCGATGATCTACGTGACCCACGATCAGGAAGAGGCGCTGGTCATGTCGGACCGGATCTGTCTGATGGGCTCCGGCCGGATCCGGGAGGCGGCGTCGCCCGCCCGGATCTATTCCGCGCCGCGTTCCGAATTCTGCGCCGATTTCTTCGGCGCGACGAATATCTTCAAGGGCAATCCGGACCGGTCCGCCGCCGGAACCGGGCTGAGCCATCCGCATTTCGGCCTCATCCGCGCCGATAATCTTCCGGAAGTCCCGGCTGGCACCGAACTCGGCTGGATGGTGCGCCCGGAGCGCCTGCGCCTGCTCTCCCGTGATGAAACCGCCGATAACATGCTTGCGGGACGGGTGAGCGACATCATCCTGTCCGGCCCGATCACGCAGCTCATCGTCGATGTCGGGGACGGCCATCAATTCAACATCGCCTGCCTGACCTCCGAGGAGGTCGCCAGTCTGCGCGAGCATGAGGAGATACGTTTCGGCTGGAGCAGGCATGCCACCATCGTTTTTGACGGATCCGCGCCGTGACCCTTCCGCTCAGCCATGTCGTTGTGATCGGCGGGGGCATCATGGGCATGCTCACGGCGCTGAACCTCGCCGACCGGGGCTGCAAGGTCACCATCCTTGAAAAAGGCCGCGTCTGGTCCGAGGCGTCGGGCGTGAATGCCGGTTCCCTCGGGGTGCAGAACAAGCTGCTTCCGCTGGTTCCCTATACGCTCGCCGCGTTCGAAATCTGGCGCCGCCTCGGCGAGCGCCTGCATTGCGACATCGATTTTCACCAGACCGGCGGTTACAAGATCGCAACGACCGTGGAAGAGGTCGAGCGGCTGCGCAAGGGCGCCGAGGGCCAGAGCCGCGCCGGGCTGGATCTCCGCTGGCTGGAACCGGCCGATCTGCGGCGCGAGGCGCCCTGGCTGTCGGATACGATCCTTGCGGGCACCTATTGCGCGCAGGACGGTTTTGCCAGCCCGCTGCGCGTCGGTCCGGCAGTCCGCGCCGCGCTGGCGGCGGCGGGCGCGGTGATCCACGAACATTGCCTTATCCGCTCCATCGAAGCGGGCAAGGGGATACGCGTCGAGACCAGCGCGGGCGTCATCGGCGCGGATCAGCTTGTCATTGCCGCAGGCGCATGGACGGGGCAGGTTGCCGCAATGCTCGGCGTGACGCTGCCGGTTGCGCTCGATGTCAACATGGTCTCGGTCACGGAGCCCGGGCCGTTCACCATCGGCAAGATGGTCAGCCATGCCCGGGGCATCCTGACGTTGAAGCAGGTCTCCAACGGCTCCTGCCTGATCGGCGGCGGCTGGCAGGGCGTCGGCACGCTGGAAGACAGCCGCAAGGAACTCGAATTCGACCAGATCATCCACAATCTTTCGCTGGCGCTTCGCATCGTTCCGGGCCTTGGCGCCCTGCATGTGGTGCGAAGCTGGGCCGGATACGAAGGCGTGAGCCCGGATTCCCTGCCCTATGCCGGGCGTTTGCCCGGGCACGGCCATGTCTATGTCGCGGCCTGCTCACGCGGGGGCTTCACGGTGGGACCGTCGATCACGAGCCTGCTGGCCGAGCTGATCGTCGAGGGCCGGACGGGAATGCCTCTCGATCCATTCAATCCGGGACGCTTCGCAAATGAGTGACGCAAGGTTTATCGACGGGATATCGCCCGGCCGCGCCGTGGAATTTTACCATGACGGGCAGAAGCTCACCGGTTTCGAAGGGGAGGGGATCGCGGCGGCGCTGATGCGCCATGGCATCCTGCAATCGCGCATCTCGGCGCAGGATCACGCCCCTCGCGGCTATTATTGCGGAATGGGGGTTTGCTGGGAATGCGTCGTGGAAATCGAAGGCCATGGCGCCGTCAAAGCCTGCCAGTTCCCGGTCCGCGCCGGGCTGAGCGTGCGCACCCTCGCAGTCAGATCGCCGGAAAAGGTGTAAGCATGGACAATCCTGTCGTCATCGTCGGGGCTGGCCCGGCCGGTCTCTCCTGCGCCCGGACATTGCTCTCGCGGGGCGTCCCCGTAACGCTGCTGGACGACAACCTTCAGGCGGGCGGGCAATATTTCCGGCAATTGCCGCCCGGTTACACGGCCGCCGCCGATGCGCGGCTGCTGCGCGAGACGGGCAGGGCCCGGGAGCTGCTGGCCGTTCTCCGCGAGGATCTGCTGACCTGCCTGCCGGGCACGACCGTCTGGTCGATACCGGCACCCGGCATGGTCGCCTATGCCGGGCCGAACGGAACCGGCCGCATCAGGGCGCGGGCGATCGTGCTGGCAACCGGCGCGCAGGAGGTGCCGTTTCCCTTTCCGGGCTGGGTGCTGCCCGGGGTGATATCGGCGGGCGGCTGCCTGAATCTCGCCAAGGGGCAGGGCCTTGTCCCGGCGGGAAAGGTGGTGGTGGCCGGAAACGGCCCGCTGGTCCTCGTCGCCGCCGCGACGCTGGCGGCGGCTGGCGCGAAGGTGACGCATGTGATCGAGGCGCAGCCAACCCGGCATGTCGCCGCCGCCATGATCCGGGGCCTGTGCGAAGCGCCCGCGCTGGTTCGCAAGGGCGTGGGATACCGCATGACACTGCTGCGGCATGGCGTCAGGTTCCTTTCGGGCCATGTCGTCACCCGCGCCCATGGCTCCGGCCGGATCGAAGCCGTGGACATGGCGCCGCTGGATCCCGCGTTGCGCCCCCATAAAACCACACGTCTCGAAGCCCAGACACTGGTGCTCGGATACGGCCTTGCACCCGGCTCCGAATGCGCGCGCCAGTCGGGTTGCCGCATGGTGCGCGACACGGCGATGGGAGGCTGGGTGCCGCAGCGTTCCGCCGGGATGGAAACGACCGTTCCGGGCCTGTACGCGATCGGCGACGGCGCGGGCATCGGCGGCGTCGAGATCGCGCTGCTCGAAGGCCAGCTTGCCGCCCACGCCATCCTCGGCGAGCAAGACGAGCCCTTGCAAAAACGATACCGCCGGATTGACGGTTTCCGGCGCCGCCTTTCCAGAGCCTATCAGACCCATGTTCCGCTCTCCGCCGCCGATGACGAAACCATCATTTGCCGTTGCGAAGATCTGCGCCTCAAGCAGTTGAAAGCCGCATGCCTTGAGGACGACACGGATCTTGCCCGCGTCAAGTCTGCCACCCGGCTGGGAATGGGGCGCTGTCAGGGGCGAAACTGCCTGCACAGCGCGGCTCGCCTCCTGCATGTGGACGCAACGGATCGATGCGCCTTTCCACGAACCAGACCGCCCGTGCGCCCGGTCCGCCTGCGCGATCTCGCCCGCGACACATCGATCTCCCCATCGCGGGAGCCGGACGAAGCATTGCCTGCCTCCTTCGAATAACACGCTCAACAAGGGAAAATTCCAATGTCCGCGTATGACGTCCTTCTTGAACCCTTTACCTTGCGTGGCCTGACCCTGCGCAACCGGATCGTCAGCACCGCGCATGCGCCGGGCTACAGCGTGCAATCGCTGGCGGGCGAGCGCTACCGCCGCTATCACGAGGAAAAGGCCAAGGGCGGCGTCGCCCTGACGATGATCGGCGGCTCGACCGCGGTTTCGCCGGACGCCGCCGCCCCCTTCGGGCAGTTGACGCTGGCCGAGGACCGCGCCATCCCGCATCTTCAGAAGCTGGTCGATGGCGTGCACGAATATGGCGCTGCGGTTTTCTGTCAGATCTCGCATGCGGGGCGCCGCGGCCGCTGGGACTCGGGCGCATGGATGGCGCCGGTCAGTTCCTCGGCGGTGCGCGAGGCGCAGCACCGTTCCTTTCCGCGCGCGATGGAGGAATGGGACTTCCAGCGCATCCTGCAAGATTTCGTATCCGCCGGGCGGCGGGCGGCGGAAGCCAGGCTCGACGGCGTCGAGCTGCTGTTTGCGGGCGGCCAGCTTGCCCTTCAGTTCCTTTCGCCCGCGGTGAACAGGCGTGAGGACGAATATGGCGGCAGCCTGGAAAACCGCCTGCGCTTTCCGTTGCAGATCATCCGCGCCGTCCGGGAAGGCATCGGCGACAAGCTCGTGCTGGGCGTCCGGATCACCGGGAACGAATTCTTCGAATCCGGCCTGTCGCGGGATGATTGCCTGGCGATCGGAAAGGTCATCGCCGCCTCGGGCGATATCGATTATCTCAACGTCATGGCGAGCACCGTCTATGACTGGTGGCTCGCAACCCTTTCGATGCCGGGGATGAGCGCTCCGCTGGCGCCCTATCTGGATATGGCGGCGGCAATCAAGGCGGCGATCTCGATCCCCGTCATGCATGCGAACCGCATTCTGGATTTTGCCACCGCCGCCCGCGCCGTCGAGGACGGCCTGATCGATCTGGTCGGCATGACGCGCGCCCAGATCGCCGATCCTCACATGGTGAGGAAGATGATCGAGCGGCGCGAGAGCGATATCCGTCCCTGCGTGGGCGCGAATTACTGCATCAGCCGCATCTACGCGGGCGGCGAGGCGCTGTGCCTCCAGAATCCCGCAACCGGCCGCGAGCTTTCGCTTCCGCACGTCATTCCGAAGGCAGAGGCGCACAAGAACGTCGTCGTCGTGGGCGGCGGCCCGGCCGGGCTGGAGGCGGCGCGGGTCTGCGCCGAACGCGGCCACAAGGTTACCCTGATCGAAGCCGAGCCGCAGACCGGCGGGCAGATCAACATCGCGGCCAAAGTGAAATGGCGTCAGGATCTCCAGACCATCGCTCAATGGCTGGAAGACCAGTGCCGCAAGCTGGGCGTCGACATATGGCTCGGCTACATGGCCGACACCGAAATGGTCGAACGCTTCTCTCCCGATATCGTCATCATCGCCACCGGCGGCTTTCCGAATGTCGGCGAAATCGACGGCATCGAGCATGTCTACAGCAGTTGGGACATATTGAGCGGCCGGGTGGATATCGGCGAGCGCGTCCTGATGTTCGACGATCAGGGCGCGGATTCCGGCATCAGTTGCGCCGATTACCTGTCGCAAGCGCACAAGACGCTGGAGGTCGTTACGCCCGAGCGGCATCTCGGCCCCGAGGCAGGCGCCTATAATTTTCCGCATTATCTCAAGCATCTTTACGGCAACGGCGCGACGATCTCGCCCGACCTGCGGCTGCGCAGCGTGACCCGCTCCGGCAACGGCCTGATCGCGACGCTTCGCAACGAATACACGCTGGCTGATGAGACGCGCGAAGTCGATCAGGTCGTCAGCGACAACGGCACCCTGCCGAATGACGAGCTGTATTTCGACCTGAAGGACCGCTCGAGGAACCGGGGCGCTGTCGACCATGACGCGCTGCTGAACGGCAGGCCGCAGGCGGTGGTCTCGAATCCCGATGGCAAATACATGCTGTTTCGCGTCGGCGACGCGGTTGCCTGCCGCAATATCCACGCCGCCCTTTTCGACAGCCTGCGGCTCTGCAAGGATCTCTGACGGAGACGGCGCCGGCCGGGCCCTACTACCCGCCGCAGCCAATTCATGATAGCGACGGGGAGGGCGCCATGCCCCTCTTCGTCCGTCAGACAACTGATATCGGGATGCCGGGGCTGGACCGCGTCAGCGGTCTGGAAGACATGAGATCGTGGCGATCCCGTTGCATTTCCATTTTCACAGGAGCAGGCAAATCATGAAGCTCCCGCCGCTGGCATCCCTGCGATGTTTCGTCGTAGCCTCCAAAAGCGAGAATTTTTCCGCGGCTGCCGATAGCCTATGCGTGACGCCCTCGGCGGTCAGTCATCAGATCAAGATGCTCGAGAAAATGCTCCAGCGCCCGCTTTTCGTGCGGGTGCAGCACCGGATGGAACTGCGCCCGCGGGCCGGATCTATGCCGAGGAGCTGGAGAAGATATTTCTCAATCTGGCCCATGTGACGCAGTCCTTCATCGACACGGCGGAAACACGGCGTCTTTCCGTCCGGGTCGCTTCGAGCTTCGCCAGCGCCTGGCTGGTCCCGCGTCTGGCTTCCTTTGTCCACCAGCATCCGGATATCCAGATACAGATCGTCACGGACAACACGCAGGCCCATCAGAAATATGAATGCGAAATCCGCTACGGGCACGGAAAATGGCCGGGCATGCGCATGGAACGGCTCTGGGCCGAAAAGCTGCGCCTCCTCGTGGCGCCGAACGCGATTCATATTCAATCCGCCGCCGAGATCGACCAGCATGTGCTGATCTACACCGATTCACGCGTGCATGGCTGGGCCGAACTCCTTCAAAAATACAGGATCGCCCTTCCCGTCAATTCATCGGGGCTGCATTTCGACAGGACCACCCTGGCGCTCGAGGCTGCGAAGGCCGGTCTGGGGATTGCCCTTGAAAGCACGTTGATCGCCCAAAGGGCAATTCGCGATGGGCTGCTGAAACGCGTGCTGGACGATGTCGAAATCGAGGACGAGGCATATTACCTTGTCTGCGGGGAAGGCCCTCCATCGGATGCGTTCCGCAAATTCAGGGACTGGCTTTTCCAGCAACTCGAATCCCGCGCGGCCTGACCTCGGCGGCCTCACCGCGCTCGGCGCGGCTCATCAAGACCGTAGTTGCCGATGACGAATTCGACATCCTTGTCGCCACGGCCGGACAGGTTCACCAGAATGGTTTCCGTCGATGGGCGTTCGCACGCCAAACGGATCGCGAAGGCGAGCGCATGCGCGCTTTCGAGCGCCGGAATGATGCCTTCGGTTCTCGCGATCCGGAAAAATGTCCCGATTACCTCATCGTCGCGAACACCGGCGACGGACAACCGGCCTGTGGCGTGCAGCATCGCGATTTCCGGGCCGATGCCCGGATAGACCAGACCGGAAGCCACCGACGATACGTTGGCGGGGGAGCCATCCTCGCGCTGAAGCACCACGGAGCGGGCGCCATGCAATGTTCCGGCAGTGCCGAAAGACAGCGTGGCGGCATGCCTGCCGGGCTCATCCGATTGCCCGAGCGGTTCCACGGCATGCAGGGCGATATCCGGATCATCCAGAAATCCCGAATATATGCCCATCGCATTGGAGCCGCCCGCCACGCAGGCGACGACATGATCCGGAAGCGCGCCGCCGGTCATCGCCAGAAACTGCTCGCGCGCCTCGCGTCCCACCACCGACTGGAAATCGCGCACCAGCATGGGAAACGGGTGGGGGCCGATGGCCGAGCCGATCGCGTAGAGCGAATGCTCGTGCTGCTCCACATACGCCGCGAAGGCGGAATCGCTGGCCTCCTTGAGCGCCGATTGACCGGCCGTCGCGGCGATCACCCTTGCGCCCAGAAGGCGCATCCGCTCGACGTTCGAGCTTTGCTTCGTGATATCGGCCTCGCCCATATGGACCTCGCATTCGAGCCCGAAATAGGCCGCCGCGGTGGCGAGGGCGACGCCGTGCTGACCGGCGCCCGTCTCCGCGATCAGTTTCGTCTTGCCCATTTTCCGGGCCAGAAGCGCGAAGCCGACACAGTGATTGATCTTGTGCGCGCCGGTATGGTTCAGGTCTTCGCGCTTGACGTAGATGCGCGCCCCGCCGGTCCGGGCCGAGGTATTCGCGAGGTAATGAATCGGCGTCGGGCGGCCCTGGAGCCCGGCGCGGACCATGTCGAGTTCGCGTTGAAATTCCGGCTGATGCCTGAGCGAGCGATACGCGCTTTCCAGCTCATGCAGCGCGGGCCAGACCGCCTCCGGATAGTGGTTTCCCCCAAACTCCCCGAAATATCCCCGGGCATCGGGAAAATTCTCGGCATGCTGCGCGTGATATGTTTTCGGCATCTCTATCCGGCCCCGACCTGTTCGGGCGCAGACTAGGTGACGCCGCCATCGCTGTATTGAACATCATTTGCATCGCCGGGAAATTGCGGATGCGGCGCCCCTGCCGAAAGCTGGCGGGACAAGGCTCCCGGCGGCACGCCGAAAACCTTTTTGAATTCGCGGGTCAGATGGGCCTGATCGCTGAATTCCAGCATTTGCGCCACGTCGCTCAGCCTGTGGCCCGAACAGATCAGCTCACGCGCCTTGGCAACCCGCACCTGCCGCACATAGGTTTGCGGGGCAATGCCGATCGCCGTCTTGAACGCCCTGACAAGATGGCTTTTATGAACCCCGATCACTTTCGCCAGATCGCCGGTCCGGATCGCCCGCGTGCAATTTTCCCGGATGAGGAGCGATGCCCGGTGCGCCAGCGTGCCCGCTGCAAGCGCCGATGGCTCCGCCGCGAAGGCGCAAAGCCGCAACGCTTTCGCCAGATGCGCTTCGATATCCTCCGCGAAGGAATTGCCGCCGGGATGATCCAGCAGCGCTTCGACCAGCCCGGCCGTTTCACCGCAGCGGGGCAGGACGTCCGTCTGCGCGTTCAGGCTCTCGCCGCGATCGGCGGCGGATAGCGTGGCGTTCAGAAACTCTTTCGAAAAATAGAATGTTTCATACTCGACAGGTTCCTCCGCGCTGGCGGAATGCACCTCGAACGGATTGAACAGGAATACGTCACCGGCATGAACGGTCCTGCTCCAGCGGTTCGACCGCACGGTTGCGGTTCCCCTTTTCAGGGCGACGAGCGAATAGGTGGCGTGGAGGTGAGCATCGAACCTTCGAGCGTTGGCGCGCGAATGCAGCAGGCCGGGATGCCGCAAGGAGAAAATCAACGATTCGACCTGCGTCATAGGCCCCGCTTCCACCGATTATCGAACTGGCCGCATCGAAGTCATCTAGCATCATATTGTTCCTGAAAGCCTATAGATTGAGGTATGCGGACGATGCCAGCATATTCGCCGGCTTCCCCGAAGAAATGAAAACTCTATGGCCCAACGTGATCCACCCACAGCGCGCCATCGACAGGCAATGCCAGATACCGGGCATTGATCTGCTGGAGCGTTTCCGCCGGATCGACGGTTTCGAAACGCTCCGGCCGGAACCATTTCGCCATTGCTTCGAGGGCGAGGATATTGAGGGGCGTGGCGAGAAGGCCGTGCCAGAGGGCATGGGCCCGGCCGGTGCGGATTGCGTCGAGCTGGCCCCGATAGCCGGTTTCCATCAGTGTCCGCAGGCCGTCTTTCGCTGTCTGCGGATCGGCCCCGGGGCCGAGGCGGACGCCGCCGCCCGTGGAATATTTTCCGCCCGTGGCGATATAGACATCCGGGTTGGCGGCGATGACGTGTTCCAGCGAGATCTGCCCGATCGCCACGGGCAGCAGGCCGCGCCCGATATTCTCGCCGCCGGAAAATTCGATGTAATCGCTTCGCGCTCCGGGAGAGATGCAGCAGGGCTCATCGGGATCGGCATGGGCGTGGAACAGCACCCTGGGGGGGGGCCGGAGACATTGCGCAGGCGCTCCGTTATCCGGTTCGCATGCTCCCGGTGGAAGGCGATGAAATCGGCGGCCCGATCCTCCTCCTCCAGCAGTTGCCCGAGAATTTCGAGGCTGCGCCAGGTCTCGGACAGGATGCTTTGCGTATCCTCCGCAGGCAGATCGAGGAAGACGACGGGAATGCCGAACCTGTCGAAAAGGTCGAGAGGCAGGGCTTCCGGCTCCATGCCCGAGACGACGAGGACATCGGGATCGGCGGCAACCACACTCTCGACCGACAGGGACAGATCCTTGCCGCCGACGGAGGCGATCCTGCCCGCAGTCGGAAACCGGGTCTCCAGCGCGTGCCGCAGATCCGGGTCGAGACGCCCTTCCGCGGCCCAGCCAGCGACCGGGGCCGCGGGATCCCGCGTCAGCAGCGCCAGCGACAGAACCAGCGACGCGTCGCTCAGCACCATGCGCCGCACCGGGGCCGCCACCTCCACCACACGGCCCTGCGCGTCGCGGATGGCGCGGGACTGCGCAGGCAAGGCGGCGCCGAGCAGAATGACACAGAGCAGGAAAAGGCGGCGGATCGTCATCGGCGTTCGGACCGCCGGAAGCCAAGCCCGTCGACGTGATGCGAGCGGTAGCGAAAGCCGGAGACACGGCCATCCTTGCGCTCGAAGACGAGGACGGGGCAGCAGCGGCCGGAGTCGAGCGGGCTGCGCGTCGTGAAGAATTCATCCGCCGCGCCGGGATGAAGCGGCACCAGCCCGCCGGAAATCGCAAGGAAAAGCCCGCTTGCGCGCAGGAGGATATGGGCTTCCGTCAGGGCTTCGTCCGAAACGTAATGCCCGGCGAAGTCTTCGTTTCGCCCGCCTTCGCCAGTCTCCACGCGCAGGAAGCTGGCAGGGCCATCGCCCTCGTCCAGCTCGACACGATCCGGCGTGAAGACGAATACCTCGCTGGCTTCCGATCCGTCATCTTCCAGCACGCGCCAGTCCCTGCTGCTCCCGCCGAGGTGATAGCGATCGGAGGCCAGTTCGAGGGCGTATCCGGCGCCGTCATGGCGGATCGTCAGGTAGCGGCCGCTCTCCGGCTCGCGGAAGACACCCGGCCCAGGCCGGCCCGTAGCTGCTCTTTCCGGACGGCGCACCGGTTTTTGCGTGTTGGCGAGCGCAAGATCGAGAATGGCATCCGTCAGCCGCAGGACGGGCGCATCCGTGCGGTTGGCGAGAATGGCGATGGTCAGGTCCAGCTCGGGAACCCGTGCGAAGTCGGCGCGATAACCGCCCCAGCTTCCGTCATGGCGCAGGATGCGGCGGCCGCACCGTTCCTCGATTTCGAGCCCGCCCGCATAGCCGGTCGAGGTGCCATCGGGGAGGCGGCCGGGTTCCACCATCATCGCGGCGACCGCTGGCCCGCCGATCCTGCCGCTCGACAGGTTGCGCGCCCATCCGGCAAGATCCATGACGGTGGAGTGAACCTGGCCGTCTCCCGTCTGCTCCCAGCGGGATTCGCACAGGCCGAAGCCGCCGCGCGCGGGCCGGTAGCCCCGCGCCATGTCTTCGATCCCCGCCGGATAGCGGTCGACGACCGCGCTTCGCGTCATGCCGAGCGGCTGGAAGATGCGTTTTTGCGAAAACTCCGCAAGGCTGGTTCCGCTCAGCCGCTCGACCATGGCCGACAGCACGAAATATCCGCTGTTGCTGTAGCTGAAGCGCGTTCCGGCCGCAAAGAGCGTGCCCCGTTGCGCGGCCAGCTGCGCCATGCTTTCGGCCTTGGCCGCGTGGTCCCAGAAGGTGCGCCCGGTCAATTCCAGAAGGGTGAGATAATCCCGCAGGCCACCGGTATGATGGATCAATTGCCGGGCCGTGACCCTGCCGCCGCCCGCATCGCTGAATTCGGGCAGAACCTCGGCGATCGGCGCGTCGAGATCGAGCCTGCCTTCATCCGCCAGCAGCATGGCCGCGAAGGCGGTAAACTGTTTTGACGTCGAGCCGATATTGAAGACCGTGCCGGCGGTGATCGGCCGGGCGCCAGCGCGGTCGGCCAGCCCAGCCGCGAAGGTGAAGACCAGGCGCTCCCCGGCATGCACGGCAAGCGCGAAGCCCGGATCGCCCTGCCGGGGCCAGAGACCGCCGATCGCATCGGGAATGAGGGCCGAAAGCCTGTCCGCGTCCATGGAGTCACCAGCTATATTTCAGGCTGGTATAGATTGAGCGTCCCTGGCCGAAATAGCAGGAATCCCGATCGGCGCAGGCGGCGATATAGGTCTTGTCGAAAAGGTTGGTGATGTTCAGCGACCATTGCAGGCCCTTGAGATCGGGGTTGCGCGCCCCGAAATCGTAGCGGGCGGAAACATCTACGAGCGCGAAGCCGGGAACCTTGAGCGTGTTCGCATCGTCGCCATAGGAAGGGCCGACATAGCGCACCCCGCCGCCGAGGCCGAAGCCTTCGAGATTGCCGCTGTCGAAGCCGTAATCGAGCCAGAGCGAGGCGGTATGCACCGGCACCGCGACCGGCCGCTTGCCGACCTTGGCGGCATTGGTGTCCTTCGTGACCTCCGTATCCCAGTAGGCATAGTTGGCGACGAGGTTCCAGTTGGTGTCGAGGCTGGCCTTGGCCTCGAATTTTAGCCCGCGCGAGCGGATTTCCCCGGTCTGGATGCTGAAGAAATGATGCAGCGGATCCGGGGTCGAAACGTTCTGCCGGGTCAGGTCGAAGGCCGAGACGGTGAAGTTGAGATCGGTTCCGGGCGGCTGGAAGCGAAGGCCGATCTCGTATTGCTCGCCCGTCGTCGGCTTGAACAGCTTGCCGTTGAAATCCGCGCCGATGGCCGGTTCGAAGGAGGTCGCATAGCTTGCGAACGGGGAAAGCCCGTTCGGCCCGTTATAGACGGCACCGGCCCGCCATGTCGTCTTGCGGTCGCGCTGATCGGTGTCTTCCGAGGTGCCGTCATAGAGATAGTCGTAATGCTCGCGGGTGCGGGCATAATCGTGGCGGATGCCGCCGAGGAAGGAGAAATCGCCCCATTCGACATGATCCTGCGCGTAGAGGCCGATCTGGCTCGTCCGCTGGCGCAACCGGGTATCGAGCACCGGATGGGGGAAATTCTGGAAATAGTCGCGGTTCAGGAGATCGAGTTCCGTCCAGCCACCGCGCCCGTGATGGCGGACATTGTCGAGATGCTGGGTATCGATACCGATAAGCGCATGGTGGGCGAGCGCGCCGGTATCGAACTCGAATTGCAGGTTGGTGTCCGAGGATATGCCCCAGTAATCGAAATCGAAGCCGATGCTGCCGAGATCGAGAATGTGATCGCTTCCTTCCAGATAGCCATAGGGCGTGACCTGTCGGATGGCGGCCTGCGTGTTCTGGTAGCGCAGCTTGTGGCTGAGCTTCACGGCTTGCGAAAACTCGTGCTCGAACTCGTAGCCGATATTGGCCTGTTCGCGGCGGAAAGCGTTGTAGTTGGCGTTGCCGTCGAACCATTCGCGCTGGATATCGACAACGGGGTTCCTGATAACCGTGCCGAAGGCGGGCCATGTCGCCATGTCGCTGGCGGCGGGATCCCTGGTATAGCTGCCAAGCAGCGTGAAACGCGTGCCGTCGTCCGGCTGGTAGGTGAAGGACGGCGCCAGGTAGATGCGCTGGTCCTCATAGAAATCGGTCTGCGCGTTCGCCTTGCGGCCAAGGCCGACGAGCCGGTAGGCCCATGTCTCCTCCGCGTCGAGCGCGCCGCCGAAATCGAAAGCCGCCTGAAGGTGATCATGGCTGCCCGCGCCGAGTTCCACCGATCCGGAATCCTCGAAGCGGGGCCGCTTGCTATAGGCGTTTACCAGCCCGCCCGGGCTCGACTGGCCGTAGAGGACGGAGGCCGGGCCATGCAGGACTTCCAGCCGTTCCACGCCCCAGCTTTCGATCTGCGGGGCGATGCGGCCGGGCCAGAGCAGGCGCATGCCGTCGAGATAATCGGAAAAGTTCGAGGCGCTGGCAAAGCCGCCGAAACCCCGGACATAAACGGAATCGAAGCGGGTCTGCGTTCCCGCCGTGCCGGTAAGTACGCCGCTCGTATAGCGCAATGCCTCGGAGATCGTCCTGGCGCCCTGGCTGTCGATCTGGCCGCGGGTCACGACCGAAACCGTCTGCGGCGTCTTCGCGATGGGAACGCCCGTCTTGGTGGCGCTCAGCGAATTTTCCGCCATGAAGCCGGTGACCGGGCCGAAATACCCGTCCTCCCCATGGATCACGATGGGGGCGAGCGCCGTTGCATCGGCGGTCTGCCCCGTCTCCACCGGGTCTGGCCCGGTTGACAGGGACACCGCGTTGCCGCGCAGCGTATAGGTGATCCCCGTCCCCGCGAGAAGCCGCCGCAGGGCCGTTTCGGGCGGGGCCGTTCCCGCAAATCCTCTCACGGACCTGCCGCGCGCGACCGAAGGCAGATAGCCGACCTGCATGCCGGATTGCTGCGCGAAGGCGACGAGGGCCTCGCCCAGCCCGCCCGCGGGAATGGAAAAGCGGCGCTCGCCCGATTGCGCCCGGACCTCGGCAGGCCAGCCGGCGATTGCTCCCGCCACGGCGGATTGAAGAAGAAGGATTGCAACTCCCGATGCCGCCCACCGATGTTTACGTAACGCCATGTTTCACTGCCCTCGCCGAAAGAATGTCCGCGGCTTCCCTGTTTCCGGGGCTGTCCGGATACTTGACGGAGAGAGGAAGGAATTTTCCCAAAATATTTTCAGAGCGTGGTGAGAACCGTGATCCAGGGCCCGGCCTGCCGCACGCGCCCGCCATGCGGAGACACCACGGTTTCGAGCGCGACACGCGGATCGGAAGTATCGAAGACGCCGCTGATCCGCGCCCCGGCGAGCGCGCTGTCGGCGATCAGAACCTTGCCCCGCTGCCAGCGGGCGATCTTGGCGACCACCCGGTCCACGCGCTCGTTGCGGACGATCAGGCGGCCCCGCCGCCACGCGCCCGGATCTGCGGCATCGAGGCGGCCGCGTTCGATATTTCCGTCATCGAGGCTGGCCCGGACCCAGTCGCCGCCGCGCATTTCGCCTTCGGCCGCCGCGAAACTGTAGGCCGCCTTGCCGTCGACAACGCCGGAATAGCAATCTGCGCCGTCGAAGGCGATATCCAGCGTCGCCGCCGCCGTCTGCGTCCGAAAGGCCCCGGCATGCAGGATGGCCGGGCGGCGGTCCTCGGCAAGACGGCAATAGAGAAAGCCGTCGAAAAGATCGATCCTGCGGATGGTATCCGACATCGATACCAGCACCTTGGTATCGGGGCCGAGGGTGAGGCGGCTTCCATCCGCAAGGTCGATATCGGTGATTTCCGCCGTCTGCGTCAGCAGGGTGCCGGGCGGCAGCCTGTTCGCATGCCAATAGGCAAGGCCAGCGCCGCCGATGACGGCGGCCCCGGCAAGGCCGAGAAGCCCGCGCCGCGAGATGCGGCCCCCCGGCGGATCGTCGGCGCCGGTTTCCAGCGCTGCCCGGCTGAGGCGGTAGACGGTCTTGGCCTCGGCCCAGGCCCTGAGGCAGTCCTCGCCGCGGCCGCAGAAGGCGCGCACCTCCTGGCGCACGGCCTCATCGTCCGGCGCCTGCTGCCAGCGCAGCAGCAGGGCCATGGCTTCCTTCCAGAGATCGTCGGGCGTATCGGCGGGCATAGGAATCCGTCAAGGCAGGGTTCGGACAGGATATAGACGAACGGGGAAGCGTTTGTCCCGTTTTCGTCAGAGCCCGGCCCGCTTCAGTCCTTCCCGCATCAGCGTGTACCCTTCGAGAACGAGGCGTCCGGCATTGCTGGTGGAGATCCCCGTCTCGCGGGCGATCTGCGCGATCGTCCATCCGTGCAGGCAATGCAGCTCGAAGACCCGGCGGTTGCGGACGGGAAAGCGGCCGAGCAAGGCGGCGGCGATGCGCAGCCCCTCGCGGTCCAGCGCGATCTGCTCGGGCGAGGGGGCCGGATCGGCAAGCTCGAACAGGTCCGCATCCGAAACCGGCGCGCGCGCCAGACGCCGCCGCTCATCGATGGCGAGGTTGCGGGCAACCCGGGCAAGATAGGCGCGCTCGTCGGCGATCTGGCCGCGCCTGCTATTGAACAGCCGGATGAAGGCGTCATGGATCAGGTCTTCCGCGCCGTGACGGTCACGCGTGATGCGCTCGATCAGGCGGGCAAGGCGCTTTTTCTCCGACAGATACAGCCCGGCGAACACCGGAGGTTGGACACCCATGATACATCCCGCTGAAGTTATCTTGAGTGTATAGATCATGTATGAAGACGCCCGCAAGATTGGATATGCAACTGCGCGCAACGGCCTTTCCTAGCCCGCCTCCTGACGGCGGGCGAGCAGGCGGGTCAGCCAGTCCGGGTCGATCTCCGGCACCGAGGCGAGCAGCCGGTCCGTGTAAGGCGGGTAGGGCGGCGAAAGCACGCTGTCCTTCGGCCCCTGCTGCACGATCCGGCCGCGATTCATCACCACGACCTCATCGGCAATCGCCCGCACGGTGGCGATATCATGGGTGATGAACAGATAGGTCACGCCGGTTTCCTGCTGCAACCGCATCAGCAGCTTGAGGATTTCCCCCTGAATGATCTGGTCGAGGGCGGAGGTGATCTCGTCGCAGATCATCAGCTCCGGTTTCGCCGCGAGCGCGCGCGCAATGGAAACGCGCTGCTTCTGGCCGCCCGACAGCTCGCCGGGAAAGCGATCCATGTATTTCGCGCCGAGTTCGACCAGATCCAGCAATTCGCCGATCCGGCGCTCCTTCTCGCGCCCCTTCATGCGGAAATACAGCTCCAGCCGCCGCCCGACGAGATCGCGCACCCGCTGGCGCGGATTGAGCGCGGTGTCGGCGGACTGGTAGACGAGCTGAATCTGGCGAAGCTGCTCCCGGCTGCGCCTGTCCACCGTCGGCGGCAGCGCCGCGCCTTTGAACAGAACCTCGCCCTGTTCCGGCCGAAGCAGGCCGCTGACCACGCGCGCCAGCGTCGATTTGCCCGATCCGGACTCCCCGACGACGGCAAGCGTGCGGCCACGCGGCACCGACAGTGTGATGCCGTCGAGCACCCTGAACTTGCCATAGGCGGCGCCGACATCGCGCATGTCGAGAATGACGTCTTCCCTGGGCGCGGCGGGCTTGTGCAGATGCCGCACCGACCAGAGCGACTTCGTGTAATCCTGACGGGGTGCCGCGAGCATCTGCCGGGTGGGCGCTTCCTCGACTTCCACGCCGTTGCGCAGCACCATGATGCGGTCGGCCATCTGCGAGACGACGGCAAGGTCGTGGGTGATATAGATCGCCGCCGTTCCATGCTCCTGAACCGCCTTGCGGATGGCCGCCAGCACCTCCACCTGCGTCGTCACGTCGAGCGCGGTGGTGGGCTCGTCGAAGATGATGAGATCGGGCCTGCATGTCATGGCCATGGCGGTCATGGCGCGCTGCAACTGGCCGCCGGAAACCTGATGCGGATATCGGCGGGCGAGCTGTTCCGGATCGGGCAATTGCAACTGGGCAAACAGGCCGAGCGCGTTCCGCCTTGCCTCGGCGCGGGGAACGCCCATGTCCAGCACGGCCGTCTCGATCGTCTGGTCGATGATGCGGTGGGCCGGATTGAAGGCAAGCGCCGCGCTCTGGGCGACATAGGCGATGCGCGCGCCGCGCAGGGCGCGAAGCTGGCTTTGCGGCAGGTCCATGAGGTCGATGCCGTCGAAGACGATCCTGCCGCCCGCAATCCGGCATCCCGGCCGGGTGAACCCCATCGCGGCCAGCCCGACCGTCGATTTTCCCGCCCCGGATTCGCCGATAAGGCCGAGAACCTCGCCCTTGCGCAGCGTCAACGACACGCCGTTCACGATCGGCTGCCAGCCATCGGGCGTTTCCGCCTCGATCTTCAGGCCGCTGATGCTGAGCAGTCCGTCTTCATTGGTCATCGCGCAGTCCACTCGCATAATGAAGGAACCAGTCCACGGCGAAATTGACGCCGATGGCAAGCAGGGCGATCGCGGCGGCGGGCAGAAGCGGCGTCACATCGCCATAGGAGATGAGCGTGGCGTTCTCGCGCACCATCGATCCCCAATCCGCCGTCGGCGGCTGAATGCCGAGGCCGAGGAAGGACAGCGCCGATATGGTCAGGACCACGAAGCAGAAGCGCATGCCGAATTCGGCAACCAGCGTGGACAGGATGTTGGGAAGCACCTCGTGAAAGACGATCCAGGTCAGGGATTCGCCGCGCACTTTCGCATCCTCCACGAAATCCATCACCGCCACGTTCATCGCCACCGAGCGCGACAGCCGGAACACATTCGTCGCATCGGCAATGCCGATGACGATGATCAGGTTGACGACGGAGGAGCCGACGACCGACAGCATGACGAGGATGACGATCAGTTGCGGCAGCGCCATGATGGCGTCGACGATCCGTGAAATCACCACGTCGGCCACCCCGCCCAGCACGGCGGAGACGATGCCGAGCGTGGTGCCGATGGCGAAGGTGAGCAGGGTCGCGGCCAGCGAAATGGCGATGGTGTTGCGCGCCGCATAGATCAGGCGCGAGAAGATGTCGCGTCCGAGCTGGTCGGTTCCGAACAGGAACTGCGCGCTCCACGGGCCGTAGGGCACCGGCGACACCACCTCGGTCTGGCCGTAGGGCGCGATCAGCGGGGCGAAGAGCGCGGTGAGCGCGTAAAGCACGATGACCGTGAAGCCGAACCAGGCGGCGGGCGTGGTGCGGCGGAGCATCGCGGCGAGCCTTGAAGGCGCGGGTTTCGCATCTGTGCGTGCGGATGGTTGCGGCGACATCGTCATCGGGGATGCATGAGCCTCGGGTTCGTGGCGATTGCGATCAGGTCGGCGATCAGGTTGAGAACGATATAGGTCAGCGCGAACAGCAGCGCGCAGGCCTGCACCACCGGAACGTCACGCGTCCTCACCGCATCGACAAGCGCCTGCCCGATGCCGGGATAGACGAACACGGCCTCGATGATGACGGCGCCGACGATGAGATAGGCGAGGTTGAAGGCGACGACGTTGGCAATCGGCGCGAGCGCGTTCGGCAGGGCATGGCGCAGGATGATCCGCAGGGGCGGCGCGCCCTTGAGCCTGGCCATTTCGACATAGGGGCTGGCGAGCACGCCGATGATGGCCGCGCGCGTCATGCGCATCATATGCGCGGTGATGACCAGCGTCAGGGTAATCACCGGCAGGGCGAGGTTCTCCAGCGTTTCGGCAAATCCCATCTGCGGCCGGACCGTCGACAGCGGCCGGAACAGGGGGAATTTCACCGCCAGCAGCAGGATGAGCACATAGGCCACGAAGAATTCCGGCACGGAGATGGTGGTGAGCGTGCTGGCGTTGACGGACCTGTCGAACCAGGAATTGCGCCAGAGCGCGGCGGCGATGCCGAGCGAGATCGCCAGCGGTATGGCGACCGCCGCCGTCAGCCCGGCCAGCGTCAGCGTATTCCACAGCCGCGGCTTGATGATGCTGACGACGCTTCTTTCCGCGCCGGGGCGCGAGGAGAAGGAGTTGCCGAAATCGCCTTTCACCGCGCCGCCGAGCCAGACGAAATAGCGTTCCGTCGCGGGCCGGTCGAGACCGACCTGCTTCTGGAAGGCCGCCACGGTTTCCGGTGTCGCGGATTGTCCGAGCACCGCCTTGGCGAAATCGCCGGGAAGAAGCGCCACGCTGGAAAAGATCAGCACCGAGACGATGAACAGGGTGAGGACCGCCAGCGCCAGCCGCTCCATGATGGTCTTGAGGATCAATCGCATGGACGTTCCCCGTCCGGGGCTTGGGCCTGTGCCATGGCGCTCACCACACCTGCTGCGGCGCGGCGGGTTTCGGGCTCGTGCCGATGCCGTGCAGGACGCGGGTGCGGATATCGAGCGCCGCCGCGAGCTGTTCGGCCGAATCCAGCGCCCTGACCAGTTCGGTATTGGTGAAATAGGTCAGGCACCGCGCCGCCAGCGCCGGTTCGCCCGCGTCGAGCAGCAGTTGCGCCGTCCGCAGCACGTCGCCGCTCGCCGCCAGCAGCCTGCGCTCGAAAGCCTCGCAGAAAGCCGTGATTTCCGGCAGGAACTGCTCGCTGTGCTGGAAGGCGAGGTTGAGAAGGCGCTTGAACACCGAGGTCGCCGATCGCGTCGCCTCGATGCCCTGCGGGACGAGCGACATCTTCTCGTCGGAAAAATGGTCGTCGATGAAGCGTTCCGCCTCGCCATCGGTGAGATAGCGATGCAGCCGGAATTCCGGGGGAACCTCGCTGACGCCCATGAACACCGGAACGAAGGGGGCGGCCACCGCGCCGATCTGCGTGTGCCACAGCGTGCGCAATTGCGCATAGGCGGTGTCGATGAGCGGAACGACCTGACCGTAGCCTGCCGTGTCTCCCGTCAGCCGTTCGGTTCTCACCGCCCAGATGACGTCCTCGATGCCGATCTTTCCGGGGCGGCGGGCGCGGGCCTTCATTTCCTCCTCGATCCAGCGGACGCCGTCCCACCTGCCTTTGCCGTCGCCGTAGATCCGGTTGACGTTGAAGGCTTCGCCGGAAGCCGGATCGAACCAGCCCTGCGACACCGCGAAATCGACGAGGTTCGGCGAATAGAGGAAGTCCGGCGAATCCGGCTCGTTGACCGGAATTTCCTCGATATAGCCCGGCCGGGATGCGCGGATGGAATCGCCGCCCAGCCGCTCGGCGGCCCATAATCCCTGTCCCCCGGCGAACTGGATGACGACCCAGGCTTCGGCGGAATCCGCGATGATGTGCGAATTGCCGCCATAGGTGGTGTGGCCATGCTCGGCCATCAGCGCGGCCATGATCCGCACACCCTCGGCAGCGCTCCTTGCCCGTTCCAGCACGAGGCGGGCAAGATCGCTGTAGTTGGGGCCGGTCTGGTCCTTCGGCGTCATCTCCACCAGCTCCGGCCGCGAAGGAGACCAGATATCGCGCACGGCGACGCCATGCTCGTTCAGGCCGCCATTGGTCAGCGGCGCGGGCGTGCCCTTGTAATAGCTGTAGTTGACGCGGATATGCCGCGCCGTTTCCCGCGCCTGCGGTATCTCGCTCAGGGCGCCGGGCAGGTCGGCCTGCACCGTCACCCCCACGCGGACGGTCGCGCCGTCCGCGTGGGTGGCCCGTTCCACGACTTCGAGCCAGTGGCTTGAAGGTTCGTCGCCATAACCGGCCAGATAGGCGATGCCATCGGCCGTGTGGTTCTTTCCGATATAGATGCCGTAGCTCATTCCACGATCCGAATTCAGGTTGTCATGCGTTGCGGGGATGGCGCGCTCACACCAGCCACCAGCGTTCGGCGACGCGGCCGCCGTCGAAGCCGGTGTTGGAGGCGATCGGCCCGTGCGCGATGGTCTGGTTGCGGGCCGAAACCGCGTTGGCGAAGGCGAAGATGACCGCGCCGCCCTCATCCCTGACGATGGCCTGCATCTGGCTGTACATCGCCCGCCGCTTGCCGTCGTCGAGTTCGGCGGCGGCTTCCAGCCGCAGCTTCTCGAATTCCGGCTGCGTCCAGAAGGTGTCGTTCCACGGCGCGCCCGGCGCATAGCCGATGGCGAACATTTCGCTTTCGGTGGGATATCCGCCCCAATAGGCGGCGCAGAACGGCTTCTTCAGCCAGATATTGTCCCAGTAGCCGTCATCGGGCTCGCGCACCACATTGATGTTGATCGAGGCCTGCCGGGCCTGTTCGGCGAACAGGATGGCGGCGTCGGTCGCGCCCGCGAAGGCGGCTTCCGAGGTACTGAGATCGACGTTCAGGCTGGTGAGCCCCGCCTTCTTCAGATGGAATTTCGATTTTTCGGGGTCGTAGGCGTTCTGGGTCAGGCTCTTGTCCTGATAGCGGTAGGAGGGGCCGATGGGGGTGTCGTTTCCGATAGTGCCATGGCCGAGCAGGATCTTGTCGAGCATTTCCTGCCGGTTGATCGCATGCTTCACGGCAAGGCGGACATCGGCATTGTCGAACGGCCCGACATCGGTGCGCATCGGGAAGGAATAATGCAGCGGCCCCGTCGTTTCCTCCACCACGATGCCGGATTGCCGCTGAAGCAGCGCCACCGTCTTGAGGTCGACCTCATCGATGGCGTTCACCTGTCCGGTGACCAGCGCGTTGATGCGCGCCGTCGCATCCGGAATGCACAGCAGCTCCACCTCGTCGGCGAAGGCGCGGTCGCTGCGCCAGTAATCGGGGTTGCGCACGAGGAAGGACCGCACGCCCGGCTCATGCTCCTTGAGTATGTAACCGCCGGTGCCGTCACGCGATTGCCAATCCATGCCCTTGTCCGAGGCCGGATAGATGGTGAAGCCCGGCGTGTTGAAGCTTGCGGGCAAATCCGCATTCGCCTGCGACAGCGTGATCACCACGGCGTCCGGGCCATCGGCCTTGATATCGGCGATCTGCTTGGCGATGGGCGCGACGAAGGAAGTGGAGTCCTCCGTCCGGTGATGGTTGATCGACGCGACGACGTCGTCCGCCGTCAGCGCCTTGCCGCTGTGGAATTTCACGCCCTTGCGCAGCGTGAATTTCCAGGTTTTCGCGTCCGGACTATCCCAGCTTTCGGCAAGCGCCGGCCCGACGGAGCCGTCGGGCAATATCTCGGTCAGGGTGCTGGTGAAGGCGTAGGCGAGATACCACTGGTAGGAGTTGGTCAGAAGGCCGGGATCGGTGGAATCGGTCGTCGATCCCTCGCGGGTGGCGATGACCATGCGCCCGCCGCGTTTCGGGGTGTCGGCGCGCGCATTGCCTCCCAGCGCCAGAAGCGCGCCGGTGGCGGCGGATGCGCCGAGAAAGCCCCGCCGCGTGATGGATGTCAGGTTTCTCATGGTCGGTCTCCCCCGTTCCCCTGTTGTCGTTATCGAGCAGATTTCCGATGGCGAGCCTATGGGCGGGCCGATTGCGCGGCAATGCCGCGATTTTCATTGACTTTACGTTTCTATCAGCAAGTATGCGTAAAAATGCGTAAGGAAATCCGCATTGGAAAACGACTTTTCGGAAAAGCTTCGCAAATTATGTGCGCACTATCGCTCGGTGTCGGAGGTCTGCCGCGTGCTCGGCTTCAACCGCC
>JBDHTA010000031.1:0-30488 GCA_039808465.1 Rhizobiaceae bacterium
AGGCGGTAATGCGTGGCGATCGCCCCGCCCTTGTCCTCCACCAGCACGCCCTCGATCTTCGAAAGATGCCGCGCCAGATCGAGCTTCAGCGCCGAAAAGGCTGGTGGCACCGGCGGCGCGATCATCGTGCCGTCGCCAAGGCGCATTTCCGCGCCATGCAGCCCCGCCACCGGAAAGCGGTAGGGCGCAAACAGCCCGTCGGCATAGCTGAGCGCCCGCCCCGTCACCAGCGCCAGCGCGCCATCCAGCCGCGCCGAAAGGCCATGCAGCCCGGCGGGAAGATCCGGCGGCACATGGATCGTGTCCGGGGTGGCGGCGAGATCGATCAGCGTGCCGTCGATATCGAGAAACAGCGCCCAGCCGCCGATCTCGCGATCGACCGCCTCGAAGAACCCGTCCGCCACATCGGGCGCGGCGGCGGGTGACAATGTCAAATCTGCGTCCATCCTTGCCGAACTAGGTCAGCCGCCGCCAAGGGCAAGGCATGCGGCGGAACCGGCGGCCGGTTTCACGCGTTTGCGGCAGAACCGATGACATTCGAAACACTGGGGATGCGAATGCCAAAAGCCAAAGCCAGACGGACGGAAGACATCACGGCGCCGCTCATCCACGGCGGCGAGGAATTGCCCGCCGTCATCGTCGACAGCTACAATCTGGAAATCCGCGGCAAGGACGGCTTCATCGGCGACCGCGCCTGCAAGGCCGCCTTTCTCGATGGCGTCGAGGACTGGCGCAAGCGCGTGCGCAAATGCGGCAGCGATCCGCTGGGGAGCACCGCGACCCGCGAGTTCTCCAAGAAGGAGATGGACGCCGTCTTCAAGGGCGACGATCCCCTGGCAACGGCGCTGATCATGGGCGCCATCGAGGATTTCGCCCGCGCCTTCACCGAGGTCGTGCTGCGCTTCATGCAGGAAGACCAGTGGAAGAAGACCGAGCGCATCGCCATCGGCGGCGGCTTCAAGCAGAGCGGCATCGGCGAGCTTGCCATTGCCCGCGCCCAGCTTCTGCTCTGGGCCGAGGGATGCCGCACGCAGCTCGTGCCCATCCGCCAGCATTCCGACGATGCGGGCCTGATCGGCGCGGTGCACCTGATGCCCGCCTGGATGCTCAAGGGGCACGATGCCATCGTCGCCGTCGATATCGGCGGCACCAATATCCGCGCCGGTATCGTCGAGTGGAAGCACAAGGACAAGGGCGATTTCTCGCATGCGAAAGTGTGGAAATCCGAGATCTGGCGTCACGCCGACGACGATCCGCGCCGCAGCGCCGCCGTCGAACGTCTGGCGGAGATGATCGGCGAACTCGTCGCCAAGGCGGAAAAGGCGAAGATGACGCCCGCGCCCGTGATCGGCATCGCCTGCCCCGGCATCATCGATGCCGACGGCTCCATCCTGCGCGGCGGCCAGAACCTGCCGGGCGGCAACTGGGAAAGCGAGCATTTCAATCTGGCCGAAGCCTTGGCGAAAGTAATCCCCGCCATCGACGGCCACGAGACCTTCATCATCATGCACAATGACGCCGTGGTGCAGGGTCTGTCGCAGGTTCCCTTCATGCAGGATGTGGAAAACTGGGCGGTGCTGACCATCGGCACCGGTCTCGGCAACGCCCATTTCCGCAATCGCGGGACGGAGAAAAAGACGGAAAAGAAATAAGCCCGCTTCCGCGAAACCTGCCGGGCGCATACACTTGCCCGGAGGATAACCGGTCAGGGAGAACGAGGCATGCCATCAGGCTTTGCGGACATGACATGGCTGAACCCGCCCCCCATGGCGAAAGAGGAAAGCGGCAAGCTATCGCTGTGCACCGGCCTGCATACGGATTTCTGGCAGAACACCTATTACGGCTTCGAGCATGACAGCGGCCATTTCCTGCACCGCGAGCATCAGGGCGACTTCACCATGGAAGTCCGCTTCACCGGCGCTTACGAAACCCTTTACGATCAGGCAGGGCTGATGATCCGCCACGACGCGCATCACTGGATGAAATGCGGCATCGAGCATAGCGACGGCCATCCGCAATTGAGCGTCGTCGTCACCAACAGGCATTCCGACTGGTCGGCGATCCGGCTGAGCGTTCCCGCGCAGGACATGTCGCTCAGGGTAACCCGCCTGTTCGACGCGCTGTTCATCCAGTATCGCGAAGCCGGGCAGGACGAGTGGAAGATGGCGCGGCTGGCCTTCTTCCCGCCGGAATTCGAGCGGCTTCAGGCGGGCATCATGGCCTGCTCGCCGCAGCGCGAGGGTTTTGAGGCCAGCTTTTCGGATTTCAGCATCGGCGATCCGCTCTCCCGCGATATCCATTGATCGCGGGAAGAAGCGCGGCCGCTCACATCAGCTTCTTGCCGTTCGGCACCGGCTTGTCGACGGCGGCGAGCACGATGGCGCCGTTTTCGTCCTCGAAGCCGAGGGTCAGCACTTCCGAGCGCATCGGGCCGATCTGGCGCGGCGGAAAATTGACGACGCCCAGCACCTGCCGCCCGACCAGCTCCTCCGGCGTGTAATGCACGGTGATCTGCGCCGAGGATTTGCGCACGCCGATCTCGGGCCCGAAATCGATCAGCATGCGGATGGCGGGCTTGCGCGCTTCCGGAAAGGGCGCGGCCTCGACGATGGTTCCGACGCGGATATCGACACGCTCGAAATCGGCATAGGTAATCTGTTCGGACATGGATGAAATTCCGTTGGTTGTCGAAGATCAGGGCACGGAGCCGCTTCAAGCAGATCCGCGCCGCGAAATCTTGTCATTCCCTGCCTGCTTTTATGCAATTCCGGGAAGGTTTACCCGGCCAGTTCCCCGGCGCGGCGGCGGGCCGCCTCCAGCGCCGTGTCGAACAGCGGCTGCATGCCGTCGTCCGCCATCAACACCGAAAGGGCTGCGGCGGTGGTGCCGCCCGGCGAGGTGACGTTCTGGCGCAGGCGCGAAGCGTCGTCTGGGGACTGGTGCAGGAGTTCACCAGCCCCCGAGACAGTTTCCCGTGCAAGCCGCATGGCGAGGTCCGCCGGCAGACCGAGTTTTCGGCCTGCTTCCGCCATGCACTCGACGAGATAAAACACATAGGCCGGGCCGCTGCCCGACAGCGCGGTCACGGCATCGATATCGGCTTCGCTGCCGACCCATTCCACCGGGCCGCTGACCTTGAGAAGATCGTGAACCGCAGCCTTCTGCGCCGCGCTGACGGCGGCATTGGCGAAGGCGCCGGTAACGCCGCGCCCGATCATCGCGGGCGTGTTCGGCATGGCGCGCACCATCGCCGCCTGGCCCAGATGGCTTTCGAGGAAAGCGAGCGTCTTGCCCGCCGCGACCGACACCACCACCGTCTGCGGCCCGACCAGCGATTTCAGGGGCGGCAGCACCGCCTCCATGATCTGCGGCTTGACGGCAAGGAACAGCACATCGGCGACAGCGCCCTGCGGGGCCGCCGCCGCATGGCGCGCGCCCGCATCGGCAATCGCGGCGCGCATGGCCTCCGATGGGCCGGGATCGATGACGAGAACCGAAGAGCCGGGAACGCCGTTGCGCAGCCATCCCGACAGCATGGCGCCGCCCATATTCCCCGCGCCGACCAGCGCGATGGTCCTGTTATCTGCCGCCATGACGCTTATGCCTCCCCGACCGTTTCGAACAGCACGGCGGCCAGCGCGCTCTTTGCGTCCATGCCGGACCAGACGACGAACTGGAACGCCTGATAATAGGCTTCGCAGGTTTCGGCGGCGCTGGAAAGCAGCCGCTCGACCTGCTGGTTGTTGGGCTCGGCCCCGCCGCACAGGAGCAGCGACTGGCGGAAGATCACCGCCTCCTCGCCGAGCCACAGGTCGAAATGCCCCATGAGAATCTGGCCGTTGACCTGCGACAGCAGGCGGATCACCTCGTTGACGCGGTTTTCCGGCACGCGCAGGTCGAAGGCGCAGGCGACATGCAGCGCCTCGCATTCCTCCATCCACGAGAAGGAAACGTGATAATCCGCCCAGCTTCCGCGCACCGTCATGGCGATTTCGTCCTCGCCGGACCGCTCGAAGCTCCAGTCGTTGTTGGAAGCGACGAACTCGATCATGTCGACCGGGTTTGACTGGCGATAGGCTTCCATTTCCATCAGGCTCATGCTGCACCTTCCTGACCGGCGAAAAGGGCACGCCGGGATTTTTCCAAAAACCCGCCAACGCACACGATTTTACCGGGAACTCGATGTCGGACGGCCCGTCCACGCAGGTCAGGTTACAAGCCGCAACCTGACCGAACCTGACCGGCCCGTTTCGAATCATCATTTAAAATCAGTGTATAACGTCAGAGTCCCGAGACCAGCCCCCATCGCTGTCTTTTGGGGCGCGGCCTGTGGAAAGGTGCTGCGATTTTGATTCAACCGGTAAGTTTAACCGACTCTGGAAATTGGCTTTTTCGGGCATGTCCACAGGCTCGAAAAAATCCTGTATTTTTTGTCAGGGAGCATGTTCCGGCATCTCCCCCTCTGCCTGCCGGCATCTCCCCCACAAGGGGGGAGAAAGCAGGAGGCTTACTTTTCCTTCGAATTTTGAACGCCGAAGGGGCCGCTGGCTCAAATCCCTCCCCCTTGTGGGGAGGGATTTGAGGCGAGGGGTCTTTTACTTGCCCTCGCCCGCAAGCCGCGCTTCCATCGCATCGAGGCGGGCCTTGAGCGCGTCGTTTTCGTCGCGGGCCTTGATCGCCATTTCACGCGCGGCCTCGAACTCCTCGCGCTTGACCAGATCCATCTTGTTGAGGAAGCGCTCGACCTGCGCGTTGACGGCGGTTTCCACTTCCCGGCGCACGCCCTGCGCGGCGCCCGCGGCATCGGTCATCAGCTTGGCGAATTCATCCATGATGCGGTTCGGTCCGGTAGACATGACGGGCTCCTTGTGACTGGTCATTGCCTGCCGCGGCAGGCATCTGGAATGCAGGTAGGGTGTGGATAGTAAGGATGCAAGGAGAATCCTCGGCCCTTCGCCGCCCGTGGCCCGCCCTGCGGCAAGATTCGTCTTGACCCCCCGGGATTCGAACGCCATCTTCCGCCCGACGAAACGGAAGACCGCCAGTGCTGCTTGCCCCCAACCTCTTGTCGATCCTGCCCTTTCCCGACATCGATCCGGTGGCGGTCCGCCTTGGGCCGGTCGCGGTGCACTGGTACGGCCTGGCCTATGTGGCGGGCATTCTCCTCGGCTGGCATTACGCCCGGCGGCTGGCGATGAAGCCTTCGCTCTGGCGCAACGATGCCTCTCCCGTCACCCCCGCCCATCTCGACGATTTCCTGCTCTGGGCGGCGGGCGGCATCATTCTCGGCGGGCGCATCGGCTACATCCTGTTCTACGATCTCGACGCGGTGCTGGCCGAGCCGCTGCGCGCCATCCAGATCTGGAACGGCGGCATGTCCTTCCATGGCGGGTTGATCGGCACGACGCTGGCGATGGTCCTGTTTGCCCGCCGCCATGCCATCCCGATGTGGAGCCTGTTCGATATCGTCGCGGCGGTGGCGCCGATCGGCCTGTTCCTCGGCCGCATCGCCAATTTCATCAATGGCGAACTCTGGGGGCGGCTGTCCGATGCTCCCTGGGCGGTGATCTTTCCCGATGGCGGCCCCTTCGCCCGCCATCCGAGCCAGCTTTACGAGGCGGCGATGGAAGGCCTGCTGCTGTTTGCGCTGCTGCAAGTCATGATCCACAGGGCGGGCGCGCTGAAGCATCCCGGCATGGTCTGCGGCATCTTCGTCGCCGGTTATGCGGTGGCGCGCATCGTCAACGAATTTTTCCGCGAACCGGACGCGCAGATCGGCTATCTTGCGGGAGGCTGGCTGACGATGGGCATGGTGCTGTCGGTGCCGATGTTCATCGCCGGTCTTGCCGTGGCGCTGCGCGCCCGCCGCGCCTGATCCTTTCCCTTGCGACCAGACAGAGGCATCGCACCGTGACGACGCAACTTGGCGAAACCATCAAATCCCTGATCCGCGCCCACGGGCCGATCAGCGTGACGGATTACTTCGCCCTCTGCCTCGCCCATCCGCAATACGGCTATTACCGCAGCCGCGAGCCCTTCGGCGAAGGCGGCGATTTCATCACCGCGCCCGAGGTCAGCCAGTTGTTCGGCGAAATGGTCGGGGTGTTTCTGGTGCATGCCTGGCAGCGGCACGAATCCCCCGGCAATGTGCGGCTGGTGGAAATCGGCCCCGGGCGCGGCACGATGATGGCCGACATGCTGCGCGTCATCGAGCGGCTCTCGCCGGAGCTATACGCCGGAATGAGCGTGCACATGGTCGAGACCAGCCCGCGCCTGCGCGAGATACAGGCCGGAACGCTCGCCTCCCATGCGCAAAAGATCGTCTGGCACGATTCCTTCGACGAGGTGCCCTCCGGCTTCTTCCTGCTCGCCGCCAACGAATTGTTCGACGCCATACCGCTCAGGCAATTCGTCAAGACGCCGACCGGTTTTCGCGAGCGCATGGTCGGGCTCGACGCCGATGACGAGCTGACCTTCGCCGCCGGTGTGGCCGGGCTCGATCCGGCGCTGCTGCCCGGCACGCCCGCCGCCCTGCCCGATGGCACGATCTTCGAGATCGCGCCCGCCCGCGAGGCGGTGATGAGCACCATCTGCGCCCGCTTGCAGGAAGTCGGCGGCTCCGCCGTCATCATCGATTACGGCTATAACGTCACCGCCTATGGCGACACGCTGCAAGCCGTGCGCCGCCATGAATTCGACCCGCCGCTCGCCCATCCCGGCGAAGCCGACCTGACCAGCCATGTCGATTTCGACCGCCTGAGCCGCACGGCCGCCGCCAGCGGCGTCGAGGTCAACGGATTGATGCATCAGGGCGATTTCCTGCGCGGGCTCGGCATTTTCGAACGCGCCAACGCGCTGTCCAAGGGCAAGGACGCCCCCACGCAAAACGAGATCCGCGTCGCCGTCGAACGCCTGGCGGGCGAAGGCCCCGGCAAGATGGGCGAGCTTTTCAAGGTGCTGCTGATC
The DNA here is from genome assembly GCA_039808465.1 of Rhizobiaceae bacterium. Lineage (GTDB taxonomy): Bacteria > Pseudomonadota > Alphaproteobacteria > Rhizobiales > Rhizobiaceae > Metarhizobium. The sequence goes on from JBDHTA010000031.1 coordinate 6,967, forward strand.
TCGCATCCGGCAATCAACCTCGCGGGCCCGCGTGTCCAGTATGACGCGAACCGTTGACCGCAACGGCACGCCTGCGGCGATTGACAGGCGGGCGGCGCGTGGGTCAAGCTGCGGGAAATGATAAGCCGGAGAGATGATTTGCATCGACATCCCATGGATGAGCGCGCCGCGGCAACCACCGGAGACCAGCGCCATGCAGCATGAGAACGGGCCGCGCCCCATCGTCAGCGAGACGCTGGCGCAAGCGGGCGAAGGGCGCATCCGCCACGGCTTCTTCACCCGCGAGGGCGGCGTTTCCGAAGGCATCTACCGCGGCCTGAATGTCGGCATCGGTTCTGAGGACGAGCGCGAAAAGGTTCTGGAAAACCGCGCCCGCGTGACGCAATGGTTCCACCAGCCGCGTGAACGGCTCGCCACGCTCTATCAGGTGCATTCGCCCGATGTGGTGACGCTCAACGACGGCAGCGAGGCGGACGAGCGCCCCAAGGCGGACGCGATGGTGACGGCGAAACCCGGCGTGGTGCTGGGCGTGCTGACCGCCGATTGCGGCCCCGTGCTGTTTGCCGACCCGCAGGCGGGCGTCATCGGCGCGGCACATGCGGGCTGGAAGGGCGCGCTGTCGGGCGTTCTCGAAAACACCATCGAGGCGATGCTGGCGCTGGGCGCGGCGCGCTCGCGCATCACCGCCGTCCTCGGCCCCTCCATCGGCCGGGAGAATTATGAGGTCGGGCCGGAATTCGTCGAGCGCTTCACCGCCTTCGATCCCGCCTATGCCGCCTATTTCTCCCCCTCGGAGCGCGAGGGGCATGCGATGTTCGACCTGCCGTCTCTCACCCTGCGCCGTCTTCGGGATGCGGGCGTGAGGGCGGAAAACCTCGATATCTGCACCTATGCGGATGCGGACCGCTTCTTCTCCTATCGCCGCACCACCCATGCGCGCGAGCCGGATTACGGGCGGCAGATATCGGCCATAGCTATCGAGGAGACCTGACATGGCCCTGCACTTCGAACGCGACGAATACGCCGCCCGCCTTGCCCGCCTCACCGCCCGCATGCGCGAGGAAAAGCTCGGCGCCGTCCTGCTTTTCGCCCAGGAAAGCATGTACTGGCTGACCGGCTACGACACCTTCGGCTATTGCTTCTTCCAGTGCCTGGTGGTGAAGGCCGATGGCAGCATGGCGCTTCTGACCCGCGCCGCTGATCTGAGGCAGGCCCGCCACACCTCCACCATCGACAATGTGGTGGTCTGGGTCGACCGGATGAATGCCGATCCGACCAGCGACCTCAAGAACCTGATGTCCGACATGGACCTGCTCGGCGAGCGCATCGGGGTGGAATACGACACCCACGGCATGACCGGCCGTGTCGCCCGCATGCTCGATCACCAGCTTGCCGCCTTCGGCACTATCAGCGATGCCTCCTACCTCGTCAGCAGCCTGCGCCTCGTCAAGAGCCCGGCCGAAATCGCCCATGTGGAACGGGCGGCGGCGCTGGCCGACGACGCGCTCGACGCCGCCCTGCCGAAGATCGCGGCGGGCGCCGACGAATCCGATATCCTCGCGGCCATTCAGGGCGCGATTCTCGCGGGCGGCGGCGATTATCCCGCCAATGAATTCGTCATCGGCTCCGGCGCCGACGCCCTGCTCTGCCGCTACAAATCCGGCCGCCGCAGGCTGGATGCGCAGGATCAGTTGACGCTGGAATGGGCTGGCGTCAGCGCCCATTACCACGCGGCGATGATGCGCACGGTCGTCATCGGCGAGCCCACGCACCGTCACCGCGAGTTGTTCAACGCCGGTCTCGAAACCATGCAGGTGATCGAGACCGTGCTGCGCAAGGGCCATACCTTCGGCGAAGTGTTCGACACGCAGGCGCGCATTCTGGAAGAGCGCGGCCTCACCCGTCACCGCCTGAACATGTGCGGCTATTCGCTCGGCGCCCGCTTCTCGCCGTCCTGGATGGAGCACCAGATGTTCCAGACCGGCAATACCGAGGAGATCGTGCCCGACATGACGCTGTTTGCCCATTGCATCATCATGGATTCCGACAGCGGCACGGCGATGATGCTCGGCCAGACCTATCTCACCACGGAAGACGCGCCGCGCGCCCTGTCGCGGCATGGGCTGGAATTTCTCAATCGATAACGGATCCCGGAATTGACATGCGGGGGCGCGAACCTCCATAAAACCCCCGGTGAACGAAAACGCATGCATGCAATCCCGCAAAGCCGCCAGGCTTTGGAATTGCGCTGAACAGAAGGCGATTGCCGCAATCTGTGACAAAGGGAGGCGTCATCGGTGCACGGATGCAAGACGGCAAATCTGGGCCTCCTGATCGGGGGCCTGATGATCGGGCTTTCCGCCTGTAGCACCACCGACGCCCTGACCCCGCAGGCCGATATTCCCAATGCCGGGGGCACCGCCAGCCGCTCCAGCAGCCCCGTCACCCAGTCCGATGCCGAACGCCTCGCCTATGACAACAGCGACGGCAGGGCCGGACGGGAAGCCGCCAGCCGCAAACCCGCCTCCACCCGCGCCTTCGGCGCGCAGAACACGCTGCAAGCGCAGGCTGAGGCCATGCAACAGGGCGAAAGCGAAGCCGCCGCCCGCACGCCCCCCGCCCAGTCCGCGCCCCAGCCCGCCCAAACCCAGACCGCCCAAACCCAGACCGCGAAGGCCGAGGCGGCGTCACGCGGCAGCATCCGCTTCCTGCCGATCATCGGCGCGCCGGTGCAGGCCGTCACGCCGCTCTCCCGCCAGCTTGGCGCCGAAGCCCGCGCCAACGGGCTGACGATCAAAAGCTCCGCCGACGCGTCGAGCGAGCATATCCTCAAAGGCTATTTCTCCGCCGTTTCCGAAGGCTCGAAAACCACCATCACCTATGTCTGGGATGTGCTGGATGGCGGCGGCACCCGCCTGCACCGCATCCAGGGGCAGGAAACCGCGCCAGGCGGCGGAGCCGAGCCCTGGGCCGGGGTTCCCGCCGCCGCCATGCAATCCATCGCCACCAAAACCCTGCGCGACTACATGAGCTGGCGCCAGAACCAATCCGGCTGACCTCGTCCGGCGTGACGTTTGTCACAATCTATATCGATTTAAAAAGACAAAGGGCCCATCTGCCCCTTGCATTCGCAAACCGGGGCGGTAATAAGCCCCAAACCACAGCACGGACTATAACAGGCGGGCCAAAATGAAGGTTTTCGCAGGCAATTCGAACCGGCATCTCGCCGAAGCGATCTGCAAATATCTCAACGTACCCTTGGGCAAGGCCAGCGTCAGAAGGTTCGCCGATCAGGAAATCTTCGTGGAAATTCAGGAGAATGTGCGCGGCGAGGACGTTTTCGTCGTCCAGTCCACCTCCTTTCCGACGAATGATCACCTGATGGAACTGCTGATCATGATCGATGCGTTCCGCCGCTCCTCGGCGCGGCGCATTACCGCCGTGATCCCCTATTTCGGCTATGCCCGACAGGACCGCAAGCCCGGCCCGCGCACGCCGATCTCCGCCAAGCTGGTCGCCAACCTCATCACCGAGGCGGGCGCCGACCGTGTGCTGACGCTCGACCTGCATGCGGGCCAGATTCAAGGCTTCTTCGACATTCCGACCGACAATCTTTATGCCGCGCCGATTCTCGCCCGCGACATCAAGGAACATTACGACCTGCACAACATCATGGTCGTCTCGCCTGACGTCGGCGGCGTGGTGCGCGCCCGCGCGCTCGCCAAGCGCCTCGACTGTCTGCTCGCCATCGTCGACAAGCGCCGCGACCGTCCGGGCGAATCGGAAGTCATGAACATCATCGGCGAAGTGCACGGTAAGGATTGCATCCTGATCGACGACATCGTCGATTCCGGCGGCACGCTCTGCAATGCGGCCGAAGCCCTGCTGAAGAACGGCGCCACCAGCGTCACCGCCTATATCACCCACGGCGTGCTGTCGGGCGGCGCGGCCAACCGCGTCACCGCCTCCAAGCTCAAGGAACTGGTCATCACCGACACGATCCAGCCGACCACCGCCGTCCAGTCCGCCCCGAACATCCGCGTCATCTCGACGGCGGGCCTGCTCGGCGAGGCGATCAACCGCACGACGCACGAGGCATCGGTTTCCAGCCTGTTCGACTGAGCGGCGTCATGCTTCCGCAGACTTTCGAGGCGCGACCCTTGCGGGCCGCGCCTTTTGTTTATTCCTGCGCTTCGGGCGCGGAATTCTGCAATGCATCCGGCTCCTCGACGGCATCCTCGCCATCCATCATGTCCTGATCGTCATCGGAATCATCAGGCGAAGCTTCGTCCTCCGCATTCGGGCCTTTCACCTGCTGGCCGTTGACCTCGACGGAACCGTCCTCGTTCACCGCGACATCCCAGCGCTGCGTGCCATCGGCCTCGGATTTGGCAAACCCCTTCGCCATCATCATACCGAAGGAAAGCTGGTTCAGCTCGGGATCGGCCTTGGCGGCATCCTGCACGAAGGTAATGGTGCGGTCGAAATTCCTGGCCAGCAGCGTCGCCGTCATCGACACCTGCCTGGTGTCCTCGATCGAGGAATGCAGCACGCCGCTCATTTCGAGATCGTAGACATCCGAACGGGCGGCGACGCGGTCGAAATTCATCGTCACCCTGCCGTCGGGAAAGATCGTCTTCGCCAGCGCCGCGCTTTCCTCGTCGCTCATCGGCACGTCCTTGGTGAAATCCGCCTTCTCGATGAACTCCTTCAGGAAGCCGCCGAGATTCATGTTCTGGAAGCTGAAGGAAATCTCGGTATCGGCGGGCATCAGCGGCATGTAGGCGGCGGGCACCACCCCGTCCGGCGCCTTCGGATCATGCGCCTTGACGGAAATGCCGAATCGGGCCGCCTCCGAAAGCCCGGTCATGTTGATCCCGTAATCGACGCCCTTGAAGCCGAACGGCCCGAGCGGCGTGCCGACCGAAAGGTTCGACAGGCGGACGGTCTCGTCGATGGAGGCGGCGAGCGGCAGGGCTTTCAGAACCTTGTCCTTCAGCGCCGCCTGCTGCTCCGCGCTGAGCTGCTTTTCCTTGAGATGATCGAGAACGAACACCACGAGATCGTTGACCTCGCGCAGCATCATGCCCTTGATGGTGGCGTCGAAGGCGATGGAATCGGCGCTCAGCTCGAAGGGCGGCGCTTCCTTGGTCACCACCGTTTCCCGGAAGCCGGTGGCGGCGCCCGTCGCGGTGAAATCCAGCGTGCCGCCGGTGGCGTCGGCGCTGCTCATCACGTAATTCATCGAATCGAAGCTGGCTTCGACCTTTTCCGGCCCCTGCTCCGACGCAAAGCGAATGCCCGTCGCCGTGAAGGTGGCGTTGCGGAAATAGGAAATCGCCGGATCGAGAATGCCGGAATAATCATAGTGATCGGTGGCGTAGCGCATCGTGCCGGGCGTCTCGCCCGTCTTGTAATCGGCGGTCACGTCGAATTTGCCGGTGCCGTCCACCTTCCAGCGATCCGTCTCGGCAGGCGTCGCCGACATCGCGAAGGGCTCGAGGCCTTTGATCTTCAGCTCGGCGGGCAGCTTGTCGCCGATCAGGCGCATGAGATCGACGGCGATCTCGTATCGCCCTGCCCCCGGCCGCACCGTCAGGAAGCCGCTTTCGGCCAGATCCTTCGGCAGATAATGGGTGAGGCTGGACTTCAGCTTCTCCGCGCCCGCCTGATCGATGTCGGCCGCCCGCGCCGGCCCGCAGACCACGAGCGCCACCGCCAGCCACACCGGAACCGAAATCTTGCGCTGCATGATAGTCTCCCTGTTGCATTCGCGCGCCATTGTGCGAAGGACGGCGTTGCTGTCAACGCGAAAGCGCCGCCCCGGCGCATCACCCACAAGCCTTGCCATGGCGGCCATATTGGGCTATAGCGCGCCCGTCCGTGCAGACACCCTTGGAGGCACCACGGATGAGCCGGTCTTTTCGACCGTCTCGGTTTTGCGCGGGAAAACCATTTTCCCAGCCGCCGAACTCTCCAAATAACCTTGAAAGGACATGCCATGAGCCACGCTTCCTACGAGCTCAAGGCCGAAACGCGCGAACGGGTTGGTAAGGGGTCCTCCCGTGAACTTCGCCGCAACGGTCTCATTCCCGCTGTCATCTATGGTGACAAGCAGGCCCCCATTGCCATTGCCCTGTCGACCAACGAAGTCACCAAGCGCATTCATGCGGGCGGCTTCATGACCACGGTCGCCGAAATCGACGTCAACGGCGAGAAGATCCGCGTTCTGCCGAAGGTCTACCAGCTCGACCCGGTTCGCGACTTCACCATGCATGTCGACTTCCTGCGCGTTTCCGCCGACAGCAAGGTTTCGGTTCAGGTTCCGGTTCACTTCGTCAACGAAGAGAAGTCGGCCGTCAAGACCGGCGCCGTGCTGAACATCGTTCGCCACGAAGTCGAGCTGAACGTTCCGGCTGGCGACATTCCGGAATTCATCACCGTCGACCTGACCGGCTTCAAGGTCGGTGACGCCGTTCACATCTCGCATGTGAAGCTTCCGGCAAACGCTACCCCGGTTATCGGCGATCGCGATTTCACCATCGCCACGCTCGTCGCCCCGGCTGGCGGCATGGCGGAAGAAGCCAGCGAGTAATCGCGGCCCGCGTTTCGATATCTTGAGGCGTCCTGCCCCGCAGGGCGCCTTTATCATATTCTGGGGGTGTGCCCATGCTCATCATCGCTGGCCTTGGCAATCCCGGCGCGAAATATGCCGGAAACCGCCACAATATCGGCTTCATGGCCGTCGACGCCATCCAGCGCCGCCACAATTTTTCGCCGTGGACGAAGAAGTTCAAGGGCGAGATCTCCGAGGGCGAACTCGGCGGCGAGAAAGTGCTGCTGATCAAGCCGCAGACCTATATGAACGTTTCCGGCGAATCCGTCGGCGAGGCCATGCGCTTCTACAAGCTTGGGCCCAAGGATATCGTCGCCATCTATGACGAGCTGGACCTGCCCGCGGGCAAGGCGCGCATCAAGACCGGCGGCGGCCATGGCGGCCATAACGGCATCAAGTCGCTCGACGCCCATTGCGGCAAGGACTACCGGCGCCTGCGCCTCGGCATCGGCCATCCCGGCGTCAAGGAAGCGGTGATCGGCCATGTGCTCGGCGATTTCCACAAATCCGATTCCGAATGGCTCGACCCGCTGCTGGATGCCGTCGCCGACAATGCGGCGATGCTGGCCAAGGGCGAGGACTCGCAATTCATGAACCGGATCACGCTGGCGACCGGCGGCAAGCCGGAAGCGGAAAAGCCCGTCGCGCCCGCGAAAAAACCGGCCGGGCAATCCCATATCCGCCAGGCGCGCGGCCCCCAGCAGGGCAAGCCCCTACCCGCGACCGGCCCGATGGCGGAGATGCTGAAACGCATGTTCGGCCCGAAGAACGGGGAATGAGCGGCGAACCGGCCCTTCAGGCTTGACCTGAAGGGAGCCATTCCGCAAAAGCAACATCAAACACAATCGACAAGAGCAGGTTTCAGGCCATGGGCTTCAAATGCGGTATCGTCGGTCTGCCGAATGTCGGCAAGTCGACCCTCTTCAATGCACTCACCAAGACGGCCGCCGCGCAGGCCGCCAACTATCCTTTCTGCACCATCGAGCCGAACACCGGAGAAGTGGCGGTGCCCGATCCGCGCATGAAGAAGCTGGCGGATATCGCCGGTTCGAAGGAAATCATTCCGACCCGCATCTCCTTCGTGGATATCGCCGGCCTGGTGCGCGGCGCCTCCAAGGGCGAAGGCCTTGGCAACCAGTTCCTCGCCAATATCCGCGAAGTCGATGCCGTCGTGCATGTGCTGCGCTGCTTCGAGGATGACGACATCACCCATGTCGAGGGCCGCATCAATCCGGTGGCCGACGCCGAAACCATCGAGACCGAGCTGATGCTCGCCGACCTCGACAGCCTGGAGCGCCGCACCGAGCAGACCCGCAAGCGCGCCACCGGCAAGGACAAGGAATCCATGGCGGCGCTGCCGATCATGGAAGCCTCGCTGAAGCTGCTGCATGACGGCAAGCCGGTGCGCACCATGCTGCCGGACCTCAACGACGACGAGGTGAAGATCCTGCAAGGCCTGAACCTCCTGACCTCGCATCCGGTGCTCTACGTCTGCAACGTTTCCGAGGCCGAAGCCGCCACCGGTAACGAGCATACCCGCGCCGTGGAAGCGATGGCCAAGGCCCAGAACGCCGAATCCGTGGTGATCTCCGCCGCCATCGAGGCGGAAGTCGCCCAGCTTCCCGACGAAGAATCGGCGGAGTTCCTGAGCGCGCTCGGTCTGGAGGAAGCCGGTCTCGACCGCCTGATCCGCGCCGGTTACAAGCTGCTCGACCTCATCACCTATTTCACCGTCGGCCCGAAGGAATGCCGCGCCTGGACCATCGAGCGCGGCACCAAGGCCCCGCGCGCGGCAGGCGTCATCCATTCGGATTTCGAACGCGGCTTCATCCGCGCCAATACCATCGCCTATGCCGATTACATCGCCTATAACGGCGAAACTGGCGCCAAGGAAGCGGGCAAGGCCCGCGACGAAGGCAAGGAATATGTGGTGCAGGATGGCGACGTCATCCACTTCCGCTTCAACACCTGAGTTGAGCCGGAATTAAACGATTTCGCTGCCGCCCCTCACCGCAGGGGCGGCAGTTTGTGTTTCAGGGCGGGCGGCAGCGCGCTGACGGTCAGCCGCCGGAAATACGGCCAGCCCACGCCGATGGTCAGCACCACCAGCCCGACGATCAGCAGCGTCGAAAAAATATAGGTCTCGGGCGCGGCCTTCATCTTCTGGAGGATGCTGGCCGTCGCCAGCCCCAGCGAGACAAGGCCGGACGTGACGAAGGCGCGCCGGTCGATGACGAGCCCGATCGCCATGAACACCACGACGATGAGGACGACCACTACCGCATCCGCCGATCCCGCTTCGGCGCTGAAAACGCCCTCGCTGTTGAAATCGCGCAGGAACACGAAGGCGAGCATAGCATAGAGCAGCGCCGGCGCCGCCGCCAGATGCAGCCAGAACGCCACATCCGAACGGCGCGTGACGCGAAAGCGGTCCGAAAGATCGAAGGCCATCGCGACACCGAACAGGATCAGCGCCGAGACCAGGGAAATCGCCGAGGACAGCATCGGCCGGGCGGTGATGAGATCGGGCTCGCCGGTTACCCGCATCAGCAGCAGGAACACGCCGGAAAGCAGCATGCAGGAGACCGCGGCGATCCACAGGCTGAGCGCCAGCGGGATGCGGTAGCGCCCGTAAAACGGCAGCAGCATCACCGCGAATGCCAGCGACATCAGCAGCGCCGCCTGCACTGGCTCGAGATCCGGCCCAAACAGCGCATCGAGACCGGCGATGCCGATCACGAAAATCCAGTAGCAATAGAACAGGGTCAGCACCACCGCCGGAAGCGCCAGCCGCTGCCGCTTGACCAGAACTTCCGTCAGCACGAGGATGGCGGGCAGCGAGGCGAACAGCGAGCCGATGCCCCATAGCCCCGCCATGGCGATGCAGATGCCGATGGTGATCAGCACATCGTGAAAGCCGCGCACGAAGCGCGGCGCTTCGGTATCCTCCACCGGCCCGGCAAAGCGGTCCACGCCGCCTGCGAGATCGTCCGCCGCGCCTGTGCCCGGCGATTGCAGCGCGACACCCCGCGCCAGAAGATAGGGCGCCAGCCTGCCCGCCTGCTCCGGCGAAATGATGCCCTCTCCGGCGGCGCCGTCGAGCACGGTCTTCAATGTCTGCATGGCTGTCCCCTGCGGTTGCGCCGTCAATGCCCGCTGAATTCGACCAGCGTGCGCACCTCGACGCCGAGCGCCTCCAGCTTGCGGCGCCCGCCGAGATCCGGCAGGTCGATGACGAAGCAGCAGGAGACCACATCCGCGCCGATCTGGCGCAGAAGCTGCACCGCGCCGATCGCGGTTCCCCCGGTCGCGATCAGGTCGTCGACCAGAATCACCTTCTCGCCCGGCTGCACCGCGTCGCGATGCATCTCCATCTCGTCGACGCCGTATTCGAGGCTGTAGGCGATGCGTACCGTCTCATGCGGCAGCTTGCCTTTCTTGCGGATCGGCACGAAGCCCGCCGACAACTGGTGCGCCACCGCGCCGCCGAGAATGAAGCCGCGCGCTTCCATGCCCGCGATCTTGTCGATCTTCAGGCCCGCATAGGGGTTCACCAGTTCATCCACCGCGCGGCGGAAGGCGCGGGGATTGCCGAGCAGCGTGGTGATATCGCGAAAAATAATGCCGGGCTTCGGATAATCCGGAATGGAGCGGATGGAGGCGGCAAGGTCCGACGGATTGATCGTCATGAGGGACTCGTCTGTTACTGAGAATGGGCCCGAACCTAGCAAGCCCCCGGCATGCGGCCAACAAAAAAGGCGATCCGAAGACCGCCTTCTTTCAAAGCATCGACCGCAAGGGCGCGATCAGTGTTCCTTGTTCGCGTAGACCGACTTCTTTGTCAGGTAGACGAGGCCGGTGAAGATCAGCAGGAACACCATGACCATGAAGCCGGTGCGCTTGCGCTCTTCCAGATGCGGCTCTGCGGCCCACATCAGGAATGCGGAGACGTCCTTGGCGTACTGGTCGACCGTCTGCGGCGCGCCGTCGTCATAGGTCACCTGATCGTCGCTGATCGGCTGGGCCATGGCAAGCGATGCGGCATTGGCGAAGTACGGGTTGTAATGCGTGCCTTCGCCGACCTCGACGCCAGCCGGGGGCTCTTCATAGCCGGTCAGCAGCGAGTAGATGTAATCCGGGCCGCCTTCCTGGTACTGGGTGAAGATATCCCAGACGAATTGCGGGAAGCCGCGGGTGATGCCGCGCGCCTTGGCGAGCAGCGACATATCCGGGGGAGCCGCGCCGTTGTTGGACGCGGCAGCCGCCTCATGGTTGGCGTAGGGCGACGGGAAGTGATCCGACGCCACCGCCTTGCGGGTGTACATTTCGCCGTCGGCGTTCGGGCCGTCCTGCACTTCGTAATTCGCCGCGAAGGTCTTCACCTGCGCCTCGGAATAGCCGAGATGCTCCAGCGTGCGGAACGACACGAGGTTCATGGAGTGACAGGCCGCACAGACTTCCGTGTAGACCTTCAGGCCGCGCTGAAGCTGGGCCTTCTCATACTTCCCGAAGGGGCCGGAGAAGCTCCAGTCCACATTCTTGGGATGCTTGATCGGATAGTGCGGCGTTGCCCCTTCCTCGTGCGCCGCCTCTTCCGCGAAGACGGGAGAGGCGAGGCCGAGACCGGCCACGACAGCGAGCGACAGGATGCTTGCAACAAGCTTTTTCATGGTTTCATTCCCTCTCAGTCGCTTGTCTCAAGCCTTCGCCGTCGCGCCGTTCTTTTCCAGAACCGCTTCGGTGATGGAATTCGGCAGGCGGCGCGGCGTCTCGAACAGGCCCAGCAACGGCATGATGACGATGAAGAAGCCGAAGTAGTAGAGCGTGCCGAGCTGCGACAGGACGACGAAGATACCGTCCGCGGGCTGCGAACCCAGCCAGCCGAGCATGATGGCGTTGGCGACGAAGATCCAGAAGAACAGCTTGTACCACGGACGGTAGGCGGCCGAGCGGACCTTGGACGTATCGAGCCAGGGCAGGAAGAACAGGATGATGATCGCGCCGAACATCACCAGAACGCCGCCGAGCTTCGAGTCGATCGGGCCGACATTGAAGGTGATGGCGCGCAGCATCGCGTAGAACGGCAGGTAGTACCATTCCGGAACGATATGGGCCGGCGTCTTCAGCGGGTCGGCCATGATGTAGTTGTCCGGATGGCCGAGATAGTTCGGCATGTAGAAGACGAACCACGCATAGACGATCAGGAAGACGGAGACGCCGAGCGCATCCTTCAGCGTCGCATAGGGCGTGAAGGGAACGGTGTCGGTCTTGGTCTTGACCTCGACGCCGGTCGGGTTGGTCTGGCCGGTGACGTGCAGCGCCCAGACGTGCAGGACGACGACGCCCGCGATCATGAACGGCAGCAGGTAGTGCAGCGAGAAGAAGCGGTTCAGCGTCGGCTGGTCGACGGCGAAGCCCCCGAGCAGGAACTGCTGCAACCATTCGCCGACCAGCGGGAAGGCCGAGAAGAAGCCGGTGATGACGGTCGCGCCCCAGAAGGACATCTGACCCCAGGGCAGAACATAGCCCATGAAGCCGGTCGCCATCATCAGCAGGTAGATGACCACGCCGAGAATCCAGAGGATTTCGCGCGGCGCCTTGTACGAGCCGTAATAGAGGCCGCGGGCGATGTGCAGGTAGACGGCGATGAAGAAGAACGACGCGCCGTTGGCATGCATGTAGCGCAGCAGCCAGCCATGGTTGACGTCGCGCATGATCTTTTCGACCGAGACGAAGGCAACCGTCGTATCGGCGGCGTAATGCATGGCGAGAACCACGCCGGTCAGGATCTGCACGACCAGCATGACCGACAGCATGGCGCCGAAGGTGTAAGCATAGTTCAGGTTTCGCGGGACCGGATAGGCGACGAAGCTGTCATAGATGAGGCGCGGCAGCGGAAGACGCGAATCGATCCACTTCTCAAGGCCGGTCGCCGGTTGGTAGCTTGAATGACCACTCATAATCAGTATCCCCTTAACCGATCTTGATCACTGTGTCTGAAACGAAAGAAAAGGTCGGCACGGCGAGGTTCGCAGGCGCCGGACCCTTTCGGATACGACCGGCGGTATCGTAGTGCGAACCGTGGCAGGGACAGAACCATCCGCCGAATTCGCCTGCCTGACCGAGCGGCACGCAGCCGAGATGGGTGCAGGAGCCGATCATGACGATCCAGTTTTCCTTGCCTTCGCCCGCGGAGCGGTCGAGGTCGGTCGCCTCGGCTTCGGCCGGAAGGTTGGCGTTGCGCGCCAGCGGATCCTTGAGGTCGGAAAGCGCGACGGCCTTGGCTTCCTCGACTTCCTTATCCGTGCGGTTGCGGATGAAGACCGGCTTGCCGCGCCATTTCGCCGTCAGCGACATGCCCGGCTCCAGCGCCGATACGTCCACTTCGATCGAAGCGAGCGCCAGCGTCGAGGCGTCCGGGCGCATCTGGTCGATAAACGGCCAGGCAACCGAAACGGCACCGACGGCCCCGGCCATGCCCGTGGCCAGATACAGGAAATCGCGGCGAGTGGGCTCGCCCAGGGTTTCGCTTGTCGTTTCGTGTTCGCTCACGGCTAAACCATCCTCTGCGCAAAATATTTCGCGATAACGCATTGCCCCCATGCCGGCGAATCCGAGCGGACACAATTCGGCCACAGATTCCCCGGCAATCCGGCGCGTTCTATGCTTGATCGCAAATTATGTCCAGTCTCGGCAAGGGGTTCGGGCACAATGTCGCGGCATTCAGCCACACTTTTTTCAAACTGCTTGATTTAGGACAAGAACAAGGCCGCTTTTCCATGCGAAACATGCGCCTCGCGCGCGGCGCGATTTCGCCGCCCACGGAAGCATCCGTCAGGACGCGTCCGCCGGAATTGCGCCTTCCGCGTCGTCCTCCGCCGCAAAGGCCAGCATGCCGCCCGACTGGCGCGACCACAGATCGGCATACAGGCCGCCGAGCGCGATCAGCTCCTGATGCGTGCCCTGCTCGACGATGCGGCCCTGATCCATCACCACGAGACGATCGAGGCTGGCGATGGTGGAGAGACGATGCGCGATGGCGAGCACCGTCTTGCCTTCCATCAGCCGCTCCAGATTGGACTGGATCGCCGCCTCCACCTGCGAGTCGAGCGCCGAGGTCGCCTCGTCCAGCACGAGGATCGGCGCATCCTTGAGCATGACGCGGGCAATGGCGATGCGCTGGCGCTGGCCGCCGGAGAGTTTGACGCCGCGCTCGCCCACATGCGCGTCCAGCCCCTTGCGGCCCCGCTGGTCGCGCACATGGGCGATGAAACGGTCCGCCTCGGCGCGGGCGATGGCGTCCTGAAGCTGCGTCTCGCTGGCATCGGCCCGCCCGAACAGGATGTTGTCGCGGATCGAGCGGTTGAGCAGCGCCGTATCCTGCGTCACCATGCCGATATGGGCGCGCAGGCTGTCCTGCCGCACCGTGGAAATATCCTGCCCGTCGATGAGGATGCGCCCGCCCTCCAGATCGTAGAAGCGCAGGAGCAGGTTGACGAGCGTCGATTTGCCCGCCCCCGAGCGGCCGACGATGCCGACCTTCTCGCCGGGGCGGATGGTCAGCGACAGGTTATCGATGACGCCCTTGCCGTTGCCGTAGTGGAAGGTGATGTTCTCGAAGCGGATGTCCGGCTGCCGCACCTGCAAGGCCCCTGCCCCCGGCCGGTCGGTGAGGCGAATGGGCTGCGCGATCAGCTCCGCCGAATTCTGGATGGTGCCGAGATTGCGCATGATGCCGTTGAACTGCGCCATCATCCGCCCGAGCAGCATGTTGAGCCGCAGCACGAGGCCGAGCGTGTAGGCGACGCCGCCCTCGGTCATCGCCCCGGAAAACCAGCTATCGATGCACAGCCATGCGATGACGGCGATCATCACCCCCGACAGCGCCGACAGCGTGACGCGGACGCCGGTGATATGACGGGTGAAAGCAATAGTTGCCGCCTGAAACCGGTCGAAACCATCGCGCACATAATGATCGTTGTCGTTTTCGCGGCCGAACAGTTTCAGCGTCTGGATATTGGCGTAGGAATCCACCAGCCGCCCGTTCAGCATCGAGGCCGCCTCGGCGGTGTTGCCCGCCAGCCTGCGGATGCGCGGCACGAAATGGCGGGCGATCAATCCGAAGCCGGCCAGCCATACGCAGACCACCGCCGCCAACTTCCAGTCCAGCGCCGCCACCAGCGCCATGGTGGATAGCGCATAGATCAGGATGAACCACACCACCTGCAACAGCGACACCATGAGGTCGCCGGTCGCCTGCCCGCCCGACCACACCTTGCTGACGATGCGGCCGGAAAAATCGCTCTGGAAGAAGCCAAGCGATTGCCGCGCCACATGCGCGTAAGCCTGCCAGCGCATCAGGTTGAAGAAGCCGGGCACGATGGTCTGCTCTTCCATCAGCGCATTCAGCGTGACGACGGCAAGCCGCCCGAAGACGATGAACAGCGCAATGCCCGCCAGCATCGGCCCATGGCTGTGCAGAAGCCCGGCCCAGCCCGCCTCCCTCGGCGCATCGCCGAGCATGTCCACCAGCAGGCCGACGGTCCAGAACAGGCCCGCCTCGACGACGGCCATCAGCCCGCCCGCCGCCAGCATCACCAGAAACGGCCCTCTCGCCTGGCCGACATAGAACCAGATGAAGCGCAGCGTCTCCCGCGGCGGCTGAAGATCCTCCCTGCGGCGGAAGGGATCGATCCATGTTTCGAAAAGGTGGAAAATCGGGCGCATCGTCATGGGGCCGATATAGGCCGGAAGAGGCGCCGCGACCAAGCATGCGCCGGATTATATTTTCGTAAGCTTCGCCAGCCGCCCGACGGGAATGATTTCCTTTGCACCGGCCCGCCATTCCGCCCCGTGCCAATCCCCCAGCCAGCGGTCGGCGGCAAGGCCCGCTTCCGCGACCAGCGCCTCGATCTCCTCTTTCGGGGCGAAGGCCAGCCGGGACGCCGCCGAATCGGTGACGCCATCGGCGCGCCGGTAATGCGTTTCATAGGTGACGATGCCGCTCGCCTCGTCGCGGGAAACGTCGTTCCACGCATAGATCTCGCCCAG
Source organism: Rhizobiaceae bacterium (assembly GCA_039808465.1). Classification (GTDB taxonomy): domain Bacteria; phylum Pseudomonadota; class Alphaproteobacteria; order Rhizobiales; family Rhizobiaceae; genus Metarhizobium. The sequence continues at coordinate 22,634 of JBDHTA010000031.1, forward strand.
TTCGGGATGCGTGACGGCGCGGCCGGATTCCTCCGGCGTCCATTCCCGCCATTCCTCCAGATCCGGATTGCGGCTGTCGAAGATGAACCGGCCCTGCGGCGCCAGATGCGCGGCGATGGTTTCCAGCACGGCCAGCCGGTCCTGCCGCGTCAGGAACACCTGAAAGGCGTGGCCGGTCATCACCACCAGATCGAAGGTTTCGCCGAGCCGCACGTCCCGCGCATCCGCCGCCACCCAGGTCACCCGCTCGCCGCCGGGGCGATGGCGGGCGATCTCCAGCATCGGCAGCGCCGGATCGACGCCGGTTACCCGCGCCCCGTCCTGAGCCACGTCAGCCGCGAGAAGCCCCGTGCCGCAGCCGAGATCGAGAACGCTGCCGCAGCCCCGCGCCATCTCCCGGCACCATGCGGTGTCATCGGCCCAGCCGTTCTCGATATCGTAATAGCGGGCGAGATCGGCGTCCTGATACAGCCGGTCTTCTTCCATCATGGCCGTGATTCTCCGTTTCGGTTGCCTGTGGTCCCGCCCCTCATCCGGCTGCCGCCACCTTCTCCCCGCATGCGGGGAGAAGGGATATGCCGCTCTGTTTTCCTCAATCATGAGCGATGCGTGCGGCAAGTCCCCTCTCCCCGCAGGCGGGGAGAGGGTCAGGGTGAGGGGCAAAGCGGCGAAATTACTCCGCCGCCTCGGTCTCCTCCGTCCCCGCCGACTGGTCGGCGAGGAAACCGCCCGACTGGCGGCTCCACAGATCGGCATAGATGCCGCCCGCCGCCGCCAGTTCCGCATGGGTGCCGGTCTCCACGATTTCTCCCTTGTCGAGCACGATCAGCCGGTCCATCTCCGTCAGCGTCGACAGGCGGTGGGCAATCGCGATCACCGTCTTGCCTTCCATCAGCGCGAACAGGTTTTCCTGAATGGCCGCCTCGACTTCCGAATCCAGCGCCGAGGTCGCCTCGTCCAGAATGAGGATCGGCGCGTTCTTCAGGAAGACGCGGGCAATGGCGATGCGCTGCCGCTGGCCGCCGGAAAGCTTGACGCCGCGCTCGCCCACCTGCGCGTCCAGCCCCTTGCGGCCATACATATCCTCCAGCCCGGAAATGAACTCCCAGGCATTGGCGCGCTTCGCCGCCTCGATGATCTCGGCATCGCTCGCCGCCGGATGGCCATAGGCGATGTTGTCGCGGATGGAGCGGTGCAGCAGCGCCGTATCCTGCGTCACCACGCCGATCAGCGAGCGCAGGCTGTCCTGCGTCACCTGCGAAATATCCTGCCCATCGATGGTGATGCGGCCGGATTCGAGATCGTAGAAGCGCAGCAGCAGGTTCATCAGGGTCGTCTTGCCCGCGCCCGAGCGCCCGACCAGACCGACCTTCTCACCCGCGCCGATGGCAAGCGTCAGGTCGTGGATGACGCCCTTGTCCTTGCCGTAATGGAAGCGGACGTGATCGTATTCGATCGCTCCCTTCGGCGCGGCAAGCGTCTTCGCCTCGGCCTTGTCGACGATATCGTGGGCCTTGGTCATCATGCTCATGCCGTCATAGACGGTGCCGATGCTCTCGAACAGCGCCGAGACTTCCCACATGATCCATTGCGACATGCCGTTGATGCGCATGGCAAGGCCGATGGCGATCGCAATCGCGCCCACCGACACCGTGCCGTTCAGCCAGAAGGCGATGCTGGCGGCGGAAATCGCAAACAGCGCGATCGCATTGTTGATATCGACGAGGATGTTCAGCAGCGAAATCTGTCGCATCTGCCGGTGAACCGTGCCGAGAAACTCGTCCATGCCCTCCCGCGCATAGGATTCCTCGCGCCCCGCATGCGAGAACAGCTTGACGGTGGCGATGTTGGTGTAGCTGTCCACCACCCGGCCCGTCATCATCGAGCGGGCATCGGCCTGCTCGCTGGAAAGCCGCCGCAGCTTCGGAATGAAGGCGCGCAGGATCAGGCCGTAGACCACGATCCACAGCACGAGCGGAATGACCAGCCGCCAGTCCACCGCGAAGACCAGCACCAGCATGGAGATGAAGAAGCTGCCCGCATAGACGAAGACGTCGATGATCTTGACCACCGCCTCGCGGATGGCGAGCGACGACTGCATCACCTTGGTCGCGACGCGGCCCGCGAATTCATTGGCGAAGAAGGTCATCGAATGGCGCAGCAGGAAGCGGTGCATCTGCCAGCGGGCGATCATCGGGAAATTGCCCGCCAGCACCTGATGCATGGTCAGCGTATGCATCGCGCCCGCCAGCGGCAGGCCGATCAGCAGCAGCGCCGCCATCCACACCAGCTTGCCGCCTTCGTTTTGCAGGAAGGTGTCGCGGTCCGCCGAGGACAGCCAGTCGACGATATTGCCGAGGAACTGGTAAAGCAGCACTTCGCCGAGCGCGATCAGCGCCGAGCACAGCCCGAGCACCACCAGCCAGCGCGCCGTCGGCTTCGTGTAATACCAGCAGAAGGCAAACAGCCCCTTGGGGGGCAGCGCCGGTTCTTCCGGCGGAAAAGGATTGAGACGCTGTTCAAACCAGCCAAACATGACAAGCTCCAGTGAACCCCGCGTCCGGGCGAAAACGGGGCCGTCAACGCCTGAAATGGCGGCGCGGCAGGCCGGGGACGCGGGAGCGCGCCGCAAACCGGCACGCAATGATGAAATCAGGGAAGAAAGATCGGCGAAACGCCGGAAACGCCTACTGCCAGCCGGCAGCATGAGGGAGCAGGCGAATCATGATATCCATGGAACACTCCCTGAAAGGCGTTGAAGATGCGGCTTTGTAGCGCAGGCCGGGGCTTTTGCACAGCCCCGCCGCCTAAAAAAGTCACTCCGGACGGTTTGTCCCCTGCCCGCCGTTGCAGCCGCGCCACAATCGCCGTATCCCTCAGCGGATCACGCAACGGGATCGGCCATGTCCTTGCTCCGCATCGCGCTATACCAGCCGGATATTCCCGGCAATACCGGAACGATCCTGCGCCTTGCCGCCTGCCTCGGCCTTGGCGTCGATATCATCGAGCCCGCCGGGTTCGACCTCTCCGACCGCAACCTGAAGCGGGCGGGCATGGATTATCTGGCGGCGGTGACGCTGACCCGGCATGTGAACTGGGCCGCCTTCGACGGCTGGCGGCGGGCCGGAAACCGCAGGCTGGTTCTCGCCTCCACCAAGGCGGCGGCGCGCTACACCGATTTCACTTTCCGCCCGGACGACATTCTTCTCTTCGGGCGCGAAAGCGCGGGCGTGCCCGAAAATGTGCATGACAGCGCCGATGCCCGCCTGCTGATTCCGATGGTCGAGGGCCAGCGCTCCATCAATGTCGCCATGTCCGCGGCGATGATGGCGGGGGAAGCGCTGCGCCAGACGGCATGGAAACCGTAAATTCCGGGCTTTGCCGCGCCGTGTCCCGCAGAGTCCGGCCCGCGATAAAACAGTGACTTAGGCGCGGGCGCGAATCCGCGGGATCCGGCTTGTTTTAGGTGCGGCGCAACAACGCGGGCGTTCTCTGTTGGCAAGTGCGAAAGGTTGTGCGAAACTGCCGCCAATGATCGCCAGCCGGGAGCCAGGCATGTTCCAGACCGCATTCACCTATCAGCTCACGCATTTCGCCCGTTTCCTGAGCCTGCCGGAGCGTCTCCAGAACGCCCCCTTGCGCAATCTGTCGCTGGAGCCCTTGCGGCAGCGCAACATGGCGCTCGACGCTTTCTTCTACGACATCAAGGTGGTGACGCCGGACGAAGCCTTCTACATCTCGGATTCGCTGGCCGCCGTCGGCTCGCTGCTGATCGTGCCGCCGAGCGGTGAAGGCCAGTTGACGCTGTGCGACACGCTGGACGAATATTTTTTGCGCGGCGGCTCGGACGTCACTGTTCTGGCGCTGGCGGGCGCGGGCGGTTCGGCGCTGGGCGCCGCCGCTTTCGCGCGCAATGTCGCCGATGCCGTCGGCAAGCCGGTCGCGACCGTGGTTCCCGGCTACGGCCTTGCCGATGCCATCGGCGAGGTGATGGGCGGCTCCTTCCTGTTCGGCTGGCTGGGCCAGGTTCGCAACGGCTTCGAAAGCGTCGATGAACTGTCGGGACGCCCGCAATTCGGCGTCGACCCGGAAAAGAACGCCACCGCCGCCGCCTACCCGCATCGCTGCCGCGACGTGCAGACGGTGCTGGCGCTCATGGCCGATCCACGCGCGAAGATCGGGCTGATCGCCGCCCATTCGAGCGGCAACACCATGCTTTCGGAAGCGCTGACGGCCATGCGCGGCATCAATGCCAGGCGGCTTGCCGAAATCGCGGCCACCGCCCGGGTCGTCACTTTCGGCGCCAAGATCGCCATGCCGCCGGTCTTTACCGATGTCATCGACGTGATCGGCGAATGGGACTGGTTCGGCGAAATCAACTCGCGCCCCTTCATCGCCACCGACCGCAGGATCGGCAATGTCGGCCACCACACCAACACGGAAATTCCCGGCCATATCGATGTGACCAATGTGCTGCGCGAGATCCTCGCCGCCGGGCCGCAGACGCAGGCGGAAGAGACCGCCGAAGCGCAACCCGCCCCGCAGGAAACCGTGAGCGAGCCGCAGCCCGAGGCCGCCGCCGAAGCCGCCCCGCAGCAGGACGCAGCGCCGGTGGAAGAGCCCCGGCCAGCCGCCGAGCCCGTGGAAGCGGTTCCCGCCAGGCGCACCGTGGAAACCCCGGCCGCCATCGCGCCTGCGCCCGCGCCGGTTCTGCCGATGGTTGCGCCGGAAAAGCGCCGCGCCCGCAAGCCCCGCGCCGCCCGTTGATCCTTCATGGGAATTGCCCGCCGTCATCGATCTGATGGCGGGCCTATCTCACGCGCACGGCCTTCGCCTGCGCGGCGGCACTGTCTCGATGTGGGGAGGAGGCGCGGTCCCGGCATCATGCCGGTGAAGCGGGTCCTCATGGCCCGACCGTCACCATGCGGGAACCATGCCCGATTCGGTCCCACCATTGCCTTAACGAAATTCCTAAAATTCGAGCGATCCCCGAAAATTCGCATTTCCGCGGGTCATTTCCGCTCAATCCGCCGAGGGCAGGCGCCGCATGGTGAATTCGATGCGATCGCCATCGAGCTGGCGCCAGCTTTCCACTTCGGTCCAGTAGGCGGCTTTCGGAAAGGTGTCGAACCATTCGCGGGCCTTGGCGCGGGCTTCCGGCCGCGTCAGGCAATAGGTCTCGCGCACGAAATGGCTGGCATTGCCCCCTGCCTTCTCGCGGCCCCCTTCCTTTTCCCGGCGATGCCGGGCGATGCGCTGCTTCAATCCGGTCAGGGACGGCGGTCCGGGAACCTTGGCCATGCGAAATACCTCTGTGGACAAGATAATGGAGGGCTTGCCCGTTTGCGAGTCATTTCGCCACGCCGCCTTTGTCCGCGCAGGCCCTTGCAGGCGCGCAAAGGCCAAGTATAAGGCGGCAAAGACCCGGATATCATCGGAGAGGACGAGATGGAAAGACCGCAATTGCCGCAAGGCCTGCCGGACGATATCGAGGCCAGGAAGGCCGAGGCCCGCGGCTGGTTCGAAAGCCTGCGCGACCACATCTGCGCCGCCTTCGAAACGCTGGAACAGGAGCTGGCCGGACCGCTCGCCGACCGTGAGCCCGGCCGCTTCACGGCAAAGGACTGGTTGCGCGACGGCGGCGAAGGCGGCGGCGGCCGCATGTCGATGATGGAAGGCCGGGTGTTCGAGAAGGTCGGCGTCCACACCTCCACCGTGCATGGCGAATTCTCCGCCGATTTCCGGGCGCAGATTCCGGGCGCGGCCGAAGATCCGCGCTTCTGGGCCTCGGGCATTTCGCTGATCGCCCATCCCGTCAATCCGCATGTGCCGACGGTGCACATGAACACGCGCATGGTGGTGACGACCTCGCACTGGTTCGGCGGCGGCGCCGATCTCACGCCGATGCTGGAGCGCCGCCGCACGCAGGAGGACGCCGACAGCCAGTTGTTCCACAAGGCGATGGAAATTGCCTGTACGCGCCATCCTGTCGCCGATTATCCGCGCTTCAAACAGTGGTGCGACGATTATTTCTTCCTCAAGCACCGCAACGAGGCGCGCGGCATCGGCGGCATCTTCTATGACTGGCTGCATTCGCCCGCCGACAAGGGCGGCTGGGAGGCCGATTTCGCCTTCACCCGCGATGTCGGCCGCGCCTTCGCCATGGTTTACCCGAAAATCGTCCGCTCGAATTTCACGACGCCATGGACCGAGGCCGACCGCGACGAGCAACTGGTGCGGCGCGGGCGTTACGTGGAGTTCAACCTGCTCTACGATCGCGGCACCATTTTCGGGCTGAAGACCGGCGGCAATGTCGAATCCATCCTGTCATCGCTGCCGCCGATGGTGCGCTGGCCGTGAAACGGGCCTGATACCGTAAAGCCACAGGCAATAAAAAATTTGATTCGTGCGGCGCGAATCGCATGCTATCGTCTCCTCATGTGATTCCATTCGAGGAGGATGAGCATGACTGGAAATGCCGCAATGACTGTGAATGAGGGTTGGGGTAAAACGTCGCGTCCGCTCGGGTCGAAGGAATTCATCGACCGTCTCGCCGAGGATCTGCGCCAGAGCAGCGACACCGATCTTCCGCATTCCTATTTCGTGGAGCAGGTGAAGCTGCAACTTGCAGGCGAAACCCGCCCCGACACGGCGGAGGACGCCCCCGCCCGCCGCTACCAGACCTCCGATTGCTTCAAATCCTGGGCTTTCCAGGACTAGAGCCGCGAAGCGATGCGCCGCCGGAACACCCTCCGGCGGCCTTGCGGTTTTTCGCCGAACCTTTCGGCGTTTGCTGCGTTCTGCCTTGGCAGAGCCTGCATCATGGAAGGGAGAAACGCGATGAGACTGTTCGAATGCGGGACTTTGGTTCCCGGTTGCGCCTGGCACACGCGGGCGGATGAGGATGCGGAAGTGGTGCGCCGCGCCGTCGAGCACATGAAGACCGCACACGGCGAAACCGTCATCCGCGAAAACATGGTCGACAACATCAAGGCGCGGATCGTCAACGAACCGGTGCAGCAACGCGCCGCTTCGTGAAGGTCCGGAGCCGGGAAAAGGGCGGTGCAGACGCCAGATGCTCGAATGTTTTCCGGCAGAAAACCAACGCTTTGTTCTTGTTATGTTCGAGTTATCGCTGTAAGGTCCAACGACTGACAGCGAGGGTTAAGAAAATGAGCGTTTACGTAACGGTCGGTGCGATCGATTCCGATGCATCGAATGCCTTCTACGATGCCGCCTTGGCAACGATCGGGTGGAGCAAACATACGGAGTTTCCGGGGTGGCGCGCATACTCGGAAGGCGGCAGGGGCGAAGGCTTCACCCTGTGGGTCTGCAAACCCTTCGATGGTGAACCCGCGACGGCCGGAAATGGATCGATGGTCGCCTTCACGGTAAAGTCCCGCGCCGAGGTCGATGCTTTCTACGAGGCTGGCATGGCGAATGGCGGATCGGATGAGGGCGCGCCCAATCCCCGTCCGCATTACGGGCCGGATTGGTATTCCGCCTATCTCCGCGACCCGGCTGGCAACAAGATTGCCGTTGTCTATAACGGCTAGAGCATTTCCGGTGAACACGGGTTCACCGGAAATGCTCTAGATTCTTGTTTTTGCCGCATTATCCGACGCCGAAGCGACTTCGCTTCGGCTGGAAATGCTCTAGCGGGCGTTGCTGTCCGGTTTCAGCGGGCGCTACTCCTTCAATGCCTCAAGCCGCGTCAGCAGCGCCGCGCGGTCGAGGCTGAAATTGGCGTCCACCCATTGCTGTTCCAGCGCCTGCAACGCCTGACCGAGCTTCGGCCCGGCCGGAAAGCCTGCCGCCAGCGCATCCGCGCCGGTCACGGGAAATTCCGGCTTGC
>JBDHTA010000032.1:0-30026 GCA_039808465.1 Rhizobiaceae bacterium
CGTCAATGCGCCACTCCTTCTCAAAACCGCACGAGAGATCGCGCGTCAGGGTGGTCAATCACCGTTTGGGAGATCCGGCGGTGAAATCCGCCGCACACCCAATATAAACAAGCGGGGGCCAGGTTCAAGCTAACCTGGGTCGCAAAGCAGGCCTGCCTTTTACTCCCATTGGTTTTGCTCCCGTTGAAAAAACTCAGGCGGCCCGCGCCGGATTGCGTGAAGCCGGATTCGGATGCGCCCGGCCTGACGATACAGGGGTTTCCCGTCATTCTGATGACACGGCGCGGTTTTGTTGCTAGGGGTGCGACCGGGTGTCCCGTCATGCCGGAGGCGGCATCCGGATGCCGCGCCTTGCCGCAATCGTTCATGCGCATGACCGGCGGTTCCCCGAATCTCGGCCAGGCATTTGATGGGCTGCCCGCGCTTTGATTGATTGTCCGATCCCCTTCACCTTCCATCGCCGCGCAGGCGCGGGTTGCAACCGCGGCCGGGAACGGCTTTTCTGCCATCACGCCCTTTACCGGCTGGCATTTCGCGCAACTTTCTACAGACGCAGGAGGAGACATGTACCGTATATGGGGGCTTCTGGAGGAGTATTCCCTGCTTCTCGTGATCGGGGCCGTTATCGCTCTGGTCTGGGGGAACGTTGCGCCGGGCTCCTATCATGCGGTCGTCGAATATCCGCTCTGGGAAGGCGGCTTCATCGGCCACTGGCATGACGGCCACCGCACGCTGACCCTGCATTTTCTGATCAACGACGTCCTCATGGCCTTCTTCTTCGCCATTGCGGGCAAGGAAGTCTGGGAGGCGGTGGCGCTGAAGGAGGGGTCGCTGCGCGGCCGCAAGGCGCTGACGCCGCTGATCGCCACGGCGGGGGGCATGCTCGGCCCCGTCATGGTCTATCTGCTCGGCGCTTTCGCCGTCGGTAAATTCGCGCTTCTGGCCAGCGGCTGGGCCATTCCGACGGCAACCGATATCGCCTTTTCCTATCTGGTCGGGCGGCTGGTGTTCGGCGCCGGGCATCCCGCGATCAAGTTCCTGCTGCTGCTGGCGATTGCCGACGACGCGGGCGGGCTGATCATTCTGGCGATCTTCTATCCGCAGGGCGATCTTGCGCCCGCATGGCTGCTGTTGTCCCTGGGCGCGGCCGTTGGCGTCTGGTTTTTCGCAAACGCCCTGCCGCGCAGGCTGGACGGGCAGAACCCGCTGAAGCCGGTCTCCACCGCCGTTTTGCGCCGTTTGTCGTTCTGGCCCTATCTGATCGCGGCAGCGCTCTGCTGGTACGGTTTCCAGCAGGCGGGCATTCATCCGGCGCTCGGCCTTCTGCCGATCATTCCCGCCATTCCGCATGCGGATGTGGATTTCGGCATTTTCGCCGAGGATGAGAACCGTCAGCCGGACCTGCTCAACCGGATGGAGCATGCGCTGAAACCGCCGGTGCAATTCGTGCTGATGCTGTTCGGCCTTGCCAATGCCGGTGTCGAATTTTCCGCCATCGGCGAGGCGACCTGGCTGGTGTTTGCCGGTCTGCTGATCGGCAAGCCGCTCGGCATCGCGCTGATGGGGTGGCTGGCCGCGCGCCCGCTCGGCCTGGGCCTGCCGGATGGCATGCGGCTTGCGGATCTCACGGTCGTCGGCTGCGTCGCAGCGATCGGTTTCACCGTGGCGTTGTTCGTCGCGGGCGTCGCCTTTCCGCCCGGCGTGGAGCAGGATGCGGCGAAAATGGGGGCGCTGCTGTCGTTCGGCTGCGCGGCGATTGCGATCGCCGCAGGCAGGCTGCTTGCGGTCGAAAAAGTCCACAACGGCTGACGAAACGGATTCGGGAGAAGAAGAAGCATGGATTTCATCATTCTCGTGCTCGCCGGGTTGGGGGCAGGCGCGCTCAATGCGGTTGCGGGTGGCGGCACGTTTCTGTCGTTTCCGGCGCTGGTCTTTGTCGGCGTGCCGGCCATTCCCGCCAATGCCACCGCGACGCTCGCCGCCCTGCCGGGTTACATCGGCAGCACATGGGGGTTCCGCAAGGAGATCCGTTCGGACGGGCCGCTCAGCCTGCGCGGCATGATCGCGATGGCCGTACTGGGCGGGCTGATCGGGGCGCTGCTGCTGCTGGTCACGCCGAAGGAGGTGTTCACCAGCCTCGTTCCCTGGCTGCTGCTGTTTGCGACGGCCGCATTCGCGACCGGGCCGCTCCTGGTGCGCTGGGTCGTCGGGCATGGCGGCGGGCTTCCGCGCCCTGTCTCGCTCGGCCTGATCCTGGCCGTTTCCATCTATGGCGGCTATTTCAATGGCGGGCTGGGGATCATGCTGCTGGCGGCCTTCGGCCTCGTGGGCTTCACCAACCTGCATGAAATGAACGGATTGAAGAACCTGCTTTCCAGCATCCTGTCGCTGGTCTCGGTGATAACCTATACCATAGCAGGATTGATCGACTGGAAGTATGCGATCATTCTGGGCGCGGCCTGCGCCGTCGGCGGCTATCTCGGCGCGCATCTGGCGCGGCGCATCACCAACATGCTGGCGCTGCGCGTCTTCATCACGATGGTCGGGCTCGGCATGGCGGCCGCCTTCTTCGCATTGTGAGATCGTCCGGCCCGGAGGAGGGGAACGGCATGAAGCTCAGAAACCAGATCCTTGCGCTGGCAATCGGGCCGCTGGTCGTCGCCATTCTGGCCATCACCGGCCTGATCACCTGGCAATCGCTGACGCTGGCGCGCACCAGCATCGGCACCTTCGAAAGCAACATGCTGAAGGCGAAGGAAACGGAACTGCTGAACCTCACCAATCTGGCGATTTCCGCCATCCGCGAGGTGTATGACAATGCGGGCTCGGACGATACGGCGGCGCAGGAGCGGGTCAAACAGATCCTGACCAGCCTTGATTACGGCCGGGACGGCTATTTCTTCGTCTATGATTATGACGGCAACAATGTCGTGCATCCGCGCCAGACCTTCCGGCCGGGGCATAACTGGCTGGATCTGACCGATCCCGATGGCAACCGGGTGATCTATGAATTGATCCGCAAGGCGAAGGAGGGCGGCGGCCTCTTCCAGTACAAATGGGAAAAGCCTTCGACGCGCGAGACCGCCGACAAGCTTTCCTTCGCGGTCGGCCTTGAGAAATGGCGATGGATGATCGGCACCGGCGTTTATCTGGACGATGTTTTCGCCGCGACGGCGGCGGCGAAAATCGAATTGCGCCGCTCCATCGCCCAGACCTTCCTCATCGTCGCGCTGTTCGCCGTTCCGGCCGTGCTGGTGGTCTTCGCCACCTGCATGCTGCTGAACCTGCGCCAGCAGCGTGCCGCCGACGGCAAGCTCAAGGAGCTGACGCGCCGCATCATCGATACGCAGGAGGAGGAGCGCCTGCGCATCGCCCGCGAACTGCATGACGGCATTTCGCAAAATCTGGTCGGCGTGCGCTTCGCCATCGAGCTCGCCGGGCGCAACGTGCCGCCTGACAATGTCGCCGCGACGGAGGCGATCGGGAAGGGGGCGCTGGCGCTCAGCGACGCGATCAAGGAGGTCAGGCGGATCTCCCCCGATCTGCGCCCCCGCGTTCTCGACGACCTCGGCCTGACGGCGGCGCTGGAAGCCCTGACCAGCAGCTTCTCCGAGCGCACGGGCATCACGACAACGCTGGAGGCGGTGACCTTCAGAACCATGCTCCAGCCGGAGGAGCGCGTCGCCCTCTACCGGGTGGCGCAGGAGGCGCTGACCAATATCGAGCGCCATGCGGAAGCGACCCGCGTTTCCGTCCGGTTCTCCACCAGCGGCGGCAAGATGCGCATGGAAATTGCCGATAACGGCCGTGGCTTTGCGCCGCGCGGCGCCGGGAAAGGCGCAACGCCCGCTTCGGGCCTCGGGCTTCGCAACATGGAGGAGCGCATGACCCATTTCGGCGGCAGGCTGGATGTGGAAAGTTCGTCCCGGGGAACGGTCCTGCGGGCGGTGCTGCCGATCACGATCGCGACGGACGACACGCCTTCGCTGCGGGAGGCGGCCGCATGAGCAACGCGCCGATCCGTGTCGTGCTGATCGACAATCACCCGCTGGTGCTGGACGGGCTGAAGGCCATCCTCGACACCTATGACCGCATCGACGTCGTTGGCACCGCGCTTTCCGCGCTTGCCGGGCTGGAAAAGGCCGTGGCGGCGCGGCCCGAGGTGGTGCTGATGGATATCAACATGCCGCAGGTCAATGGCATTGACGCGCTGGAACTGTTCAAGGAAAAGCTGCCTTCGGCGCGCATCCTGATGCTGTCCATGCATGACAGCCGGGAATATATCTCGACATCGGTGATGCATGGCGCGGCCGGTTATGTGCTGAAGGATGTGGCGACGGAGGAAATCGTCACCGCGATCGAGACGGTCGCGGCGGGCGGTTCGTTCTTCTCGGCGGGGGTGCGCGATGCGCTGCTGGAAGCGGGCGGCGAGGAGAAAAATCCGCTGACGAAGCGGGAGCAGGCGGTGCTGCTGCTGATCGCGGCCGGGAAAAGCAATCGCGACGCCGCACTTGCGCTCGAAATCTCCGAGCATACCGTCGAGACCCATCGCAAGAACATCAAGCGCAAGCTCGGCATAGCCACCACCGCCGGGCTGACCCGCTATGCGCTCGATAGCGGGCTGAAGGAGCGGTAAGGGCGGAACTCCCGGACGCCGCCATCCGGGAGCCCTGTGGTTCTGCTTACTTGCCCGCGGCCTGCATGGCGTAGCCGTAGCTGTCATAGGTGTATTCGGCGACGCGGAACCACTCGTAGCTCTCGTCGCGGAACTTCTTCCAGCCGGGATAGATCTTCGCCCATGCCGGGTATTTCTGGCTGTATTCCTCGTAAAGCTCGAAGCTCGCCTTGTAGGCGGCGTCGAGCACATCGCGGGGAAGGGGGCGAAGCTGCGTGCCCTTGGACGCGAGCGAGCGGATCGCATCCTTGTTCTTCACATCGTAAAGGGCCTGCATGTTGATGTTGGCCGCCTTGCAGGCGGTATCGAGCGCAGCCTTGTATTCGTCCGAAAGGGCCGCGTACTGATCCTTGTTGACGAAGAAGTGGATGGCGAGACCGCCTTCCCACCAGGCCGGATAATAATAATAGGGCGCGATCTGGTAGAAGCCGAGCTTCTCGTCGTCGTAAGGACCGACCCATTCGGCGGCATCGATGGTGCCGCGCTCCAGCGCCGGATAGATATCGCCGCCGGGAAGCTGCTGCGGCACCGCGCCGAGCTTGGCCATGACCTGACCGGCCACGCCAGCGATGCGCATCTTCAGGCCCTTGAGATCCTCGACGCTCTTGATTTCCTTGCGGTACCAGCCGCCCATCTGGGTGCCGGTCGCGCCGCCGGGAATGCCGATCACGCCGTAGTCGGCGAGGAACTCGTTATAGGCCTCGTTGCCGCCGCCGTGATAGAGCCAGGCATTCTGCTGGCGGGCGTTGAGGCCGAAGGGAATGGTGGAGCCGATGGCGAATGTCGGATCCTTGCCGGTGAAATAATAGCCGCAGGTATGGGCGATTTCGACCGTATTAGCCTTTACCGCGTCGATGGCCTGCGGGCCGGGCACGATTTCCCCGGCCTGAAAGACCTGAATCTGGAACTTGCCGCCGGTGATCGCCTTCAGCGCGTCGGCCATCACCACCGCGCCGCCATAGATGGTGTCGAGGTTGTTGGGAAAGCCCGATGTCAGGCGCCAGCGGAGTTCGGGTGACGATTGCGCCAGCGCCGGGGTGGCGAGACCGGCCGTGGAGGCGGCAGCCGCCGCTCCGGCCAGCGCGCCGCCCGACAGGAAGCGTCTGCGGTCCATGCTATTGCTCATGATATCCTCCTCTTTTGATAGGGTGATGGTGGCGTCAGGGCTGCGGCGCCGGAGTGCCGAAGGACGGCGCGGGCGTGCCGAACGAGGGCGCGCTGTCGCCCGGAGCCGCGAAGGGATTGGCGAACGGATCGGTACCTTCCTCGCTTCCAGGCATCGGCACGTTGATATGCACGCTGCCGGGATCGGCCTGCTTGTGGCCCGACTTGTAGTGGGTCACGATGCCGGGGAAGGCGATGATGACGATCACCATGGCAAGCTGGATCACCAGATAGGGGATCGCGCCCATATAGATCTGGCCGGAGGTCACCGGCTGGATCGTCTTTCCGGTCACGCGGTCCCTGTAGGCGCGGGTGGGCGCCACCGAGCGCAGGAAGAACAGCGAGAAGCCGAAGGGCGGGTGCATGAACGAGGTCTGCATGTTGACCGCCAGCATGACGCCGAACCAGATCAGGTCGATGCCGAGCGCATCCGCGACCGGGGCCAGCAGCGGGATGATGATGAAGGCCAGCTCGAAATAATCGAGGAAGAAGGCCAGGAAGAAGACCAGCAGGTTGGCGACGATCAGGAAGCCGACCTCGCCCCCGGGGATGGAGGTCATCAGATGCTCCACCCAGACATGGCCGTTGACGCCATAAAAGGTCAACGAGAAAATCCGCGCCCCCAGCAGGATGAACAGCACGAAGGACGAGAGCTTCGCCGTCGAATACAGCGCCTGCTTCAAGAGGTCGAGGCTAAGCTTGCGGTTGGCGATGGCGAGGATGAGGGCGCCGACCGCGCCCATCGCGCCGCCTTCGGTCGGCGTGGCGATGCCGAGGAAGATCGTGCCGAGAACCAGGAAGATCAGCACCAGCGGCGGCACCAGCGAGGTGATGACCTTGAGCAGCAGCTTGCCGCCGCGCAGCGTGCGCGCTTCCGGCGGCAGGGCCGGAACCTTGGCCGGGCTGATGATCGAGGTGACGATGATGTAGAGCGCGTAGGCGCAGACCAGCATCAGGCCGGGAACGAACGCCCCCTTGTACATGTCGCCGACGGAACGGCCGAGCTGGTCGGCGAGAACGATCAGCACGAGGCTCGGCGGGATGATCTGCGCCAGCGTTCCGGACGCGGCGATGGTGCCTGCGGCGATCTTCCGGTCATAGCCGTAGCGCAGCATGATCGGCAGCGAGATCAGGCCCATGGAGATGACCGAGGCGGCCACCACGCCGGTCGTCGCCGCCAGAATAGCGCCGACGAAAATCACGGCGAAGGCAATGCCGCCGCGCACCGGCCCGAAAAGCTGGCCGATGGTATCGAGCAGATCCTCCGCCATCCCGCTCTTTTCGAGGATCAGGCCCATGAAGGTGAAGAAGGGAATGGCGAGCAGCGTCTCGTTCGACATCTGCCCGAAAATGCGGTCCGGGATCGCCTGGAAGAGCGTTGCCGGAAGCAGGCCCATCTCGATGCCGATGAAGCCGAAGACGAAGCCGACGAAGGAAAGCGCGAAGGCGACCGGATAGCCGAGCAGCAGGATGACGATGAGCGCCGCGAACATGATCGGCGCGAGATTTTCCGCGATGAATGCCATGATGCTTGTCCTTGCTTCAGAGCGCCGCGGCTTCGGCGTCGGCCGCCGCCACCGGGTCGGGAATATCGCCCCGCAGGATGGCGATGCGCTTGATCAGCTCGGAGACGCCCTGAAGGGCAAGCAGCGCGAAGCCGATGGGAATGAGGATCCAGGCAGGCCACTGGATAAGGCCGCCGGTATTGTTCGAGACTTCGCCCGAGGCGAATTTCTGCACGAAGACCGGCCAGGAGAGATAGACCGTGATCAGGCAGAAGGGCATGAGGAAAAAGATCGTGCCGAGGATATCGATCCAGAGCTGGCCCTTGCGCGGCAGCCTGCCATAGACCAGATCGACCTTCACATGCTCGTTGTTCAGCAGCGTATAGCCCGCCGCGATCAGGAAGGCGGCGGAGAACAGATACCATTGCGCCTCGAGCCAGGCATTGGAACTGAGCGAAAACGCCTTGCGCGAGACGGCATTGATGGCGCTGATCAGAATGGCGGCCAGCAACAGCCAGGAAATGGCCTTGCCGATCGCCGTGCTGGTGGCGTCGATGGCGCGCGACAGCGCCAGCAGGAACTTCATCGAATCCTCCCTCGATGTATGCCGCGCACTCCTCAATGCAGATGCGGCATTTAACCCTGTCAGTATGGTCAGCTTACCAGTGCCTGAACGGGTCTCAAGGCGAGGATTTCGGAAAATCGCCAAACATACCGGAAACTGGGTAGGCCATATTCCCAGCCACCTGCAATCATGGCTGCGGTGATCTTTCCACCGTTCGGAAGCATGTCGAAAACAGATAGGACCGATGGAAGGCGCTCGCTGGAAATTGTCTGAGCATCCGGGCGCAATAATTTCACCGGGCGGCTTGGCTTCGGGCGGAAAATTCAACCATTCGGTTGACTATCTTTCTGGATATGTCATATTCAACCACATGGTTGAGCAAGAACTCGATATCACATTCCACGCACTTGCGGACCCGACGCGCCGGGGTATGCTGGCAAGCCTCGCGCTCGGCGAGAAGTCGATCGGCGAACTGGCGCAACCTTTTGCGATCAGCTTCGCCGGAGCATCGAAGCATGTGAAGGTGCTGGAGGGCGCGGGGCTGATCGCGCGCCGCAAGGTCGGCCGCACCCAGCTCTGCCGGTTGCGGCCCGAGCCGCTCGCCCGCGCCGATCTCTGGCTGCGCCAATGGGAAAAGTTCTGGACAATCCGGCTCGACAGGCTCGAAGCGCTGATCGAGGCCGAGAAATCCCGCCAATAAGGAGAGAGAACCATGTCCTATATAGATGGCTTCGTACTGGCCGTCCCGGCCGCCAATCGTGAGCGATTCCGCGCCATGGCGGCGCGTGTCGCGGAGATATTCATTGAGCACGGCGCGTTGCGCGTAGTCGAGAACTGGGGCGATGACGTGCCCGAAGGCAAGCTGACCGACTTCAGGCGCGCCGTTGCATTGGAGGAGGGCGAGACGGTTGTCTTTTCCTGGGTCGAATGGCCATCGAAGGAAGCGCGCGACAAGGGCAATGACGCTATCGCCGCCGATCCGAGGCTCCGGCCCGATCCGGAAGAGGCCGACATCATGGATGGCAGGCGCATGATCTTCGGCGGCTTTGTCCCGATTGTTGACGTGATTGCCGGATCGGGGAGGGCGGGATGACCAGGGCCACGCCTTTTCTGATGTTCCAGCATGGCAAGGCGCAGGCGGCGCTCGACTTCTATGTCGCGACCGTTCCCGGCAGCCGCATCGTCTCTGTCGAGCGCTTCGGGCCTGACGGTCCCGGCCCGGAGGGCACGGTGTTGCGCGCCCATGCCGAAATCGCGGGCCAGCCGGTCATGGCGCATGACAGCTTCATCACGCACGGCTTCGATTTCACGCCATCCTTTTCCTTCTTCCTCGATTGCGCCGGCGATGCGGAACTCGAGCGGTTGTTCGCAATGCTTGGCGAAGAGGGGCAGGTGCTGATGCCGCTCGACAATTACGGCTGGAGCCGCCGGTTTGGCTGGGTGGCCGACCGCTTCGGCATTTCCTGGCAGGTCAACCTGCCATAAGCCGTCCCGTAACCCTCACGCACCCATTGGAGAAGTCATGGTCGATATCGAACGCATTGCGCCGGACACGATCCGGATGGAACGGCTGCTCGACGCGCCCGTCGACACGGTCTGGCGCTGGCTCACCGAGCCCGAATTGCGCAAGCAATGGTTCGCCGGTGGCTCTATCGATCCCCGCGCGGGCGGAGAGGTCGAACTGGTCTTCGATCATGACGAACTCTCGGAAGACGATGTGCCCTATCCTGCCCAATATGCGCAGCACAAGGGCGCCATCGGCCGCGAGCGGATCGAGGAATACGATCCTCCGCGTCGTTTCGCGATCAGTTGGGACGAGGGCAGGGAAGGCACGGCGCTGTTCGAGTTGTTCGAGGCGGGCGGCCGCACGCGGCTGATTCTCACCCATAGCGGCATCAGCGGCCCCGGCCCGATGGCGAATTTCGGCGGCGGCTGGCATGCGCATCTTGCCGTGCTGCAAGCCCGGCTGGCTGGACAGCGCGTGCGCGACTTCTGGGCGCTGCACGCGCAATCCGAGGAGGCGGTGGCGCGGCAGTTGCGCTAAAGCTTTTCAGGGAAAAATGGGAGCCGATAACTTTGACTATCGGCCGGAGCCTTGTTTGATGCCGGGATTCGCTGGTAAAACATCCTCGTCCATGCGTCAGAGTGAGGCTTCTGTTTCTCCATGACTCTTTTCGCTCGCCCGCCGGGCCCGGATGGCCGCGGCGATGAAGACACGGGACAGACCGTGATAAAGGGGCTCGCGCGACAGGATGCGCGAGGTGACGTATCCGATCATCGAAACGGCCATCAGCGGAATGACGGCTTCGTGGTCTCCGGTCATTTCGAGGATGATGACGAAGGCGGTCATCGGGGCCTGCACGACGCCCGCGAAATAACCCGCCATGCCGAGAATGGCGGCCAGCGAAATGCTGGTGCCGAGAAGCGAGCCCAGCGTGCTGCCGAGACCGGCGCCGACCGAGAGCGAAGGGGCAAAAATGCCGCCCGGTATGCCCGACATCATCGATAGAAAGCCTGCGGCGAATTTTTCCAGGAAGAAGAAGAACGGCAGAGCTTCTCCCTGCACCGCGCCACGGGCCTGCTCGTAGCCGGTTCCGAAGGTCTTGCCGCCGGTGGCGATGCCGATGACGGCGATGGCCAGGCCGCAAACGCAGGCAAACAGCACCATGCGCTTGAGCGGTTCCGGCTGCGCCCAGCGGCGAATGCGTTGGCCGAAATGCAGCGCCATGCCGCTGAAAGCCGCGCCGAGCGCGCCGCCGCCCACGCCGCAGAACAACACCAGGCTCCAGTCCCGCATATCCGCAGGCGCGACGGTGGAAGAGCCGAAATAGTGATAGCTGCCGGAAAGCCCGAGAGCGGCAAGGCCGGACAGGATGACGGCAGCCAGTACCAGCCCGTTGGCGCGCGCCTCATAGGTGCGGCTCATTTCCTCGATGGCGAAAACGATGCCCGCGAGCGGCGTGTTGAAGGCGGCGGCGATCCCGGCCGCGGAACCGGCGAGGATCAGGCCCCGCGCCTGCGCCATGCCGCCGAAGCGCGCGACGGCCAGCATGATCGAAGCGCCTACCTGCACGGTCGGCCCTTCGCGCCCGATGGAGGCTCCGGACAACAGACCGAGCACGGTCAGCAGAATCTTGCCGAAGGCGATCCGCAGCGACAGCAGTTTGCCGCGATCCTCATCCTCCTTCAGATGCCGTGCGGCGATTGCCTGCGGAATGCCGCTGCCTTGTGAATTCGGAAAGAAGCGGATCGCGAGATAGGCCGAAAGGGCAAAGCCGAGCGGCGTCAGCAGGAGCGGCAGCAGAAAGCCCCACTCGGCTGGCATGGTAATGCGGCTGAAAACATGCTGGGCGAGATCGGCAAGCTTGGCAAAGCCGACGCTGATCACGCCGGTCGCCAGCGCTCCGCACCAGAAAACGAGACGGGGACGCCAGAGGGAAAAAGAACCCCACAAAACACGGGAACGGCGCAGGAGTTTGGATTTGCGGTAAAAATCGGCCATCGTCTTGCTTCGGATCATTGCGGAGTAGCGTAAGGGCTCTGGTAAAGCCGATACCGGGCGTTCGCAGGCCATCCCGGTTTTCTCACAGGAATTCCGTCGATTTTCTTAATCCGCGCGCGTTTCGGTTCTGCCGGTATCGGATTCTCAGTCGAGCCCGCGCAGCTATTGGAAAATCCGCCCGGCTTTGTTAGAAGGCGCATGGGTGCCCTCGCATGGTGCGGGACGGCAGGTTTTTTGCGTTGGTCGGGCCGCCGCGCGGAGAAACCGTACCCATGAACAGGTCTGCGTCCGGGCAGAAGCTTCCCCGTGCCCAAATTCTCACCGAACGGGCTTTTGCGTCGCTTGAACGCTTTCTGCATATCGAAGCGGTCAGCGGCATCGTCCTGCTCGCGGCGGCGGCGATTGCTCTCGTCTGGGCGAACTCGTCCCTGTCGGAAAGCTATCATCATCTCTGGCATGTGTCCCTTTCCATCGGGCTCGGAGAGTTCGTTTTCGACCGGCCGCTGCATTTCTGGATCAACGATGCGCTGATGACCGTGTTCTTTCTCGTCGTCGGCATGGAAATACGGCGGGAAATTCATGAAGGCGCGCTCAGCGATCTGCGCCAGGCGTCCCTGCCGATCGCGGCGGCGGCGGGCGGCGTGGCGGTGCCCGCGCTGATCTATCTGGGCTTCACCGGCGCCGGGCCGCAGGCACAGGGCTGGGCTGTCCCGACGGCCACCGATATTGCTTTTGCAGTCGGCGTTCTCGCGCTTCTCGGAAAATCGATCCCCGGCAATGTACGCGTATTCCTGCTGGCATTGGCGATCATTGACGATATCGTCGCGGTCCTCATCATCGCCTTCTTCTATTCCGGCGGGCTGGATTATAGCGGTTTTGCCGTTGCCGCTCTCGGGATCGCCATGGTGCTCGTTCTCCAGCGCATGGGCATCGGTTCGGCCTATGCTTACGTGCTGCCGGGCGCCGTCGTCTGGAGCGGCCTGTTGATGACCGGCGCCCATCCGACGCTGGCGGGCGTGGTGCTCGGCCTGATGACGCCGGTGACACCGGCGCTTATGCGCGAAAATCCGCTGGACGTTCTGTCCCGTATCGCCAGCGAGCTTCCGGGACGCCGGAAGGCCGATCACATGAGCGGCCCCCTGAAGGAAATGCGCCGGGCGCAGCGCGAGCTTCTTCCGCCTGTCGTGCGTGTGCAGACGGCCTTGCATCCCTGGGTGGCCTATGGGGTCATGCCGCTGTTTGCGCTGGCGAATGCCGGCGTCAGCCTCGATGGCGTCGATCTTTCCAGCAGCGGGCCGCAATGGGTGATGGCGGGTGTCGCCATCGCCCTGATAGCGGGCAAGCCGCTGGGAATCGTCGGCACAAGCTGGCTCATGGTGCGCCTCGGCCTGTGCCGCCTGCCGCCGGGCGTGAACTGGGGCGGCGTGCTCCTCATCGGGCTTCTGGCAGGCATCGGCTTTACCATGTCGATTTTCGTTTCGATGCTGGCTTTCAGCGATGCGGGTTTGCTCGGCGCCGCGAAACTGGGCGTTCTCGCGGGCTCCGTCGGCTCGGCCTTGCTGGGGCTGGGATGGGGTGTCGTCTATATCCGCTCGAATTGGCCCGGAGGCCGATCCGGACGCATTTCCTCCAGTTGAGTTGATGGCCGCCCTTATTTCACGATATCCCGGCGGGGACAAATCCGTGGCGAAAAGGTGGTCTGCTCAGGCCCTGCTCACTTTCGCGTCCAGATCGCATATTCGATCTTGCCTTTCAGTTCCGGGTAGGCGTCCGGATTGAAGCGCGGCTCACCGGTTTTCTTCTGGTCGAAATAATCCTTCGTCAGCTTGGCGACGGTGCCGGACAGCAACAGGATGGCGATGAGATTGACGGAGGCCATCAGGCCCATGGCGGCGTCGGCCATGTTGAACACGACCGCGACCGTCGTATAGGCGCCCCATATCACCATGACCAGAACGGCGGCCCGCAGGGCGCCGATGGTGCCCTTGTTGTCGAGCTTCAGGAAAACCATTGCGTTTTCGGAATAGGCGTAATTGCCGATGATCGACGTGAAGGCGAAGAAGAAGATGGCGATGGCGATGAAATAGCGCCCGGCCTCGCCGATATGGGCGACCATGGCTTCCTGCGTCAGCGGCGTTCCGGTGAGTTCGGAGCCCGGCGTCATGACGCCGGAGAGCAGGATCATGATGCCGGTGGCCGTGCAGATCAGGATCGTATCGATGAAGACGCCGAGCGCCTGCACGAAACCCTGGCTGGAGGGATGATGCGGGGAAGGGGTGGCGACGGCAGCGATATTCGGCGCGGAGCCCATGCCCGCCTCGTTGGAAAACAGGCCGCGCTTGACGCCGTTCAGCATGGCCCCGGCGACACCGCCTGCCGCCTGCTCGATGCCGAAGGCGCTCTTGACGATCAGCGCAAGCACGCCCGGCACTTCGGCGATATTGGCGATGACGACGTAGAAAGCCATGCCGAGATAGGCGACCGCCATGAACGGCACCACATACTCCGCCACCTGGGCGATCTGCCGGATGCCGCCGAAGATCACCACGCCCGTCAGCACGGCCAGCGCGATGCCGACCCAGATCTTGTCGATGCCGAAAGCGCCTTGCATGGCGTCGGCGATGGAGTTCGCCTGCACCGCGTTGAAAACGAGGCCGAAGGCGATGATAAGGCAAATGGAGAAAATCACGCCCGCCCACGGCGCATTCAGCCCCCGGGAAATGTAAAAGGCCGGGCCGCCGCGATACTGGCCGTTGTGATCCGTGACCTTGTAGAGCTGAGCCAGCGCGCTTTCGGAATAGGCGGTGGCCATGCCGACCGCCGCGACGACCCACATCCAGAACAATGCGCCCGGCCCGCCGAGGAACAGGGCCACCGCGACGCCTGCGAGATTGCCGGTGCCGACGCGCGAGGCGAGGCTGGTGCACAGCGCCTGAAATGGCGTGATGCCGCTGGCGTCGCTTTCGGGCGCCCGCATCACCGAGCGGAACAGTTCCGGGAAATGCCGGATCTGGATGAAGCCGAGCCGCAGCGTGAAATAGATGCCGACTGCGATCAGCCCGTAAATGAGAACGTAGCCCCAGAAGATCGTGTTGAGGAAATCGATGATGGCGTTCAAAACGGTCACGGCGGCCCCCTTCATATGCACGGCGCAATCATCTTTCCGGCAAACAGAACCTGTTCGCCGCCCCATCCATGCGCGCCGTTTTTCGTGATGCAATGCCGATATAGTTGCACGGGACGGTCAGCGCTGCAACTGCGCTTTTGCCCGCCGGGAGAAGAGCTTCCGCTTCCTTGGAACTCAGGCTATCAGGGTTACTCCGTCAAGCCTGAAGGTAATCGCGCATGAAACACGAAATCGTTGAAATACCTGTCATTTCTGAAGCCATTCGCCGTCTCGGCGCGCCGACTTCGGCCCTGACCCGGGTGGATGGCCTGCTCTACACCTGCGGCATGCCGCCGATCGACATCATGACCGGCGAGATCGTCAAGGGCGACATCGCAACGCAGACCCGCGCCTGCATGGAAGCCCTGTCCTTCACCCTGCGCCACGCGGGCTCCTCGCTCGACAACGTCTTCAAATCGCTGGTGTTTATCACCGACAACGATTTTGCGGCGGGCATGAACGCCGTCTACCGGGAATATTTTCCGCATGGTTTTCCGGCGCGAAGCTGCGTGACGATCCGGCCCTGGACGCATTTCGATATCGAGATCGAATGCATCGCCACCGCCGGATAGCCCACGGAAAATGACGGCGCCGCTCATAAGCGGACGCAATGCTTGCCATTGAGTTTGGCTATTTGCATTGCGGGCCGTCCTGTCTGTCTAATATGCCCAGAACAAATGCAACATAAGAGGGTGCTATGAAACTGGGCATATCGAATATTTCCCGTGGTCTGGCTGCGGCAGTCATGGCGGGCGTCATCAGCCTTTCCGCGCATTCGGCCGCCATGGCCGAGACGACGATCCGCCTCGGTCATGTGCTGGCCGATACGCATAGCTGGCATGTGGCTTCCACCGATTTCGCCAGGGAAGTGGCGGAGAAGACGCAAGGCCGCGTCAAGATCGACATCTTCCCCTCCGGCCAGCTGGGCACGGAAAAGGAAGTCATTGAGGGCATGCAGATCGGCACCATTCAGGGCGGTCTGATCGGCAGCGGCTCCTTCCAGTTCGTGGAGCCGAAATTCGGCATCATCGAAATGCCCTATGCCTGGACCAGCCGGGAGCAGGCTTTCGCGGCGCTCGACGGCGATCTCGGAACCGCGCTTTCCGATCTGCTGCGGCCGAAGGGCATCGAAGTTCTCGCCTGGTGGGAAAACGGCTTCCGCAACATCACCAACAGCAAGCATCCGATCGCCAAGCCCGCCGATCTCGCGGGCATCAAGATCCGTGTCACGCCCGACAAGGTGCGGCTCGCCACCTTCGAGCTTCTCGGCGCGCAGCCCGCGCCGCTGGCTTTCGGCGAACTCTATTCGGCACTCCAGCAGGGCGTGTTCGACGCGCAGGAAAACCCGCTGTCGATCATCGACGCTTCTTCCTTCTACGAAGTGCAGAAATATGTCTCGATGACCGGTCATATCTGGGGCGCGGCCTGCCTGACGGTGTCGAGCATGACCTGGGCACAGATTTCTCCCGAGGATCAGGCCGTCGTCAAGGAAGCGGCCGTCAAATGGGGCAATGCCCAGCGGCAGATGGTTGCCGACAACGAGGTGGCGCTGATCGAAAAGCTGAAGTCGAAGGGCATGGAATTCAACGAGGTCGACAAGGCGGCCTTCGTCGAGGCGCTGAAGCCGATCTGGGAGAGCGAGAAGGGCGTCTTCGGTCCCGAACTGCTTGCCATCATGGACGAGTATCGCAAGTAACGGGCGATCTCCCTGTCCTGTCTGCTTGCCGCGGGCAGGACAGGGCCGTTTCCCTTTGGTTTTCCCCACGACATCAGCGAGATTTCCATGCAGGACGCATCGAACCCGCCGCGGATCGCCGCCGCCATAGACCGGGCCGCCGGGGCTATCGGCGGGCTGGCCATCGCCGCCTTCACCGCCATCATCGTCTACGTCGTCATCTGCCGCTATGCCTTCTCCTTCACGCCGCGCTGGTCGGAAGAAATTCCGCGCCTGCTGCTGGTGTGGGTGACATTCATCGGCGCGGTCTCCGCCTTCATCCGCAGGACGCATCTTTGCGCGGGCCTGACCGACCTGATCGTCGCGCCCGGCCGCTTGCGCGTTTTTATCGAAAGGCTCGCGCGTCTCGCCTCGTTCCTGTTCCTGATCATCCTGCTCTGGTCCGGCTGGAAGATGACGATGCTCACCTGGTCGCATGAGACGACGGTGCTGAGCTGGCCCGCCGGTCTCGTCTATCTCGCCCTGCCGGTCACATCGGCCTTCGCTCTCGTTGCCCTACTGGCCATGGAGCTGCGCAAATGAGTCTCGCTCTTCTCGTTCTTTTCGCCGTCTTCGTGCTTCTGCTGCTGATCGACGCGCCGATCGTGATCGCGCTTACGCTGTCCTCCGTCGCTTATCTGCTGGTCGGCAATGCGCTGCCGGTCATGGTCGTGGCGCAGCGCATGGTCGCCGGTATCGACAGCTTCACCCTGCTTGCCATCCCGCTGTTCCTGCTTGCCGGTCTGCTGATGGTCCACGGCGGGCTTGCGCCGCGGATCGTCAATCTCTGCGCGGCGGTCGTCGGGCAGCGCACCGGCGGTCTCGCCATCGTCATGATCGCCGCCTGCATGATGTTCGGCTCGCTCTCGGGCTCCGGCGTCGCGGATGTCGTTGCCATCGGCTCCATGCTGCTTCCGGCCATGAAGGAGCGCGGCTATCATCCGGGCTTTTCCGCCGCTGGTCTCGGCTGCGCCGGTTCGCTCGGCACGGTCATTCCGCCCTCCATCGTGCTGATCGTCTACGGCACGGCGACCGGCACCTCCATCGGCCAGCTCTTCATCCACTCGATCGGCCCCGGCCTTCTGCTCGGTCTCGGATTGATGGTGGTGGCGTGGTGGATTTCGCGCCAGAACGGCTGGAAGGGCGGCGAGCCCTTCAGCTGGGCGCGTTTGGGAACGGCGTTGCGCGAATCCGTGCTTGCCCTGCTGGCGCCGGTCATCATCGTCGGCGGCATCCGCTTCGGCATCTTCACGCCGACGGAAGCGGCCGGTGTCGGTGTTGCCTATGCGCTGCTGGTCGGCATGCTGGTCTATCGCCGCCTGACCTTCGCCAAGGTGTTCAGCCTGCTGCGCGACACGACGGAAATGACCGGTTCGATCCTGATCGTTATTGCCGCCGCCTCGGTGTTCGGCTGGATCCTGACGGTCGAGCAGGTTCCACAGCTCGTCGTCAACGGCATTACCGGCGCGACCGAAAGCGCCACGGTGGCCCTGATCCTGATGATGCTGGCCGTTCTGGTGCTCGGCACCTTCATGGAATCCATCGCCATCATCCTGATCCTCGCGCCGGTCTTCCTGCCGGTTCTGAGAGCCTTCGAAATCGATCCGGTCTATTTCGGCGTGCTGCTGACCATCAACCTCGCCATCGGCGCCAATACGCCGCCGCTCGGCATCGACCTGATGGCGGCCTGCCGCACCGGCGGCATTCCCATGTCGGCATCCTTCCGTTACCTGCTGCCCTTCATCGGCGTCATGACGTTCATCATGTTCCTGCTCGTTCTCTTCCCGGGGCTGATGACCGTGCTGTCGTTCGGCATGTGACCGGCCCTCTCCATCATCGCATCTGAAAGGTGAACCCATGACGTTCGCACCCGATACCCGCATCGATATCGATCGCTTCTGGTCGACCATCGAAAGCTCCGCCGAAATCGGTCAGGGGCGGCCGGGCGGTCTTGCCCGCCTGACGCTGACGGATGACGACCGCCGCATGCGCGACCTGTTCATCAACTGGTGCCGGGATGCCGGTCTGAGCGTCGAGATCGACGAACTCGGCAACATCTTCGGCAGGCGGGAAGGGCGCGATCCCTCGCTGCCGCCGGTGCTGATCGGCAGCCATCTCGACACGCAGATCAATGGCGGCCGGTTCGACGGCATCGCGGGTGTGCTCGCGGGCCTCGAAGTGGTGCGCGCGCTGAACGATGCCGGTCACATCACCCGGCGGCCGATCGTCGTCGTCGACTGGACGAACGAGGAGGGGGCGCGCTTTTCCCCGCCCATGGTGGCGTCCGGCTGTTTCGTCGGGGCCTATGACGTGGACTGGGTGCGCGATCTGGTCTCCGACGACGGCGCGCGCTTCGGGGCGGAGCTGGAGCGCATCGGCTATAACGGCAACAGGCCTTGCCGCGCAGGCGAGATCGACTCCTATTACGAACTGCATATCGAGCAAGGGCCGATCCTCGACCTCGAAAGCCGCGATGTCGGCGTGGTGACGGGCGGTTATCCGAGCTATGGCATGCGGGTGCGCTTCACCGGCAAGACGGCGCATACCGGCCCGACGCCGATGGATCTGCGCCGCAACGCGCTGATCGCGGGAGCGCGCTGGCTGACCGCCGTCGACGATATCGGCTGGGATTTCGCCATCGGCGACGGCAAGGCGACCGGGGCGCGGCTGGCGGCTTGGCCGAACAAGCCAGGCATCCTCTCCGACACCGCGCAGGCGATCTGCGACGTGCGCCATCCCGATCCCGCGACGGCCCGCGTGATGGGCGAGAAGATGCGCCGCGCCGTATATGAAAGCGCCGCCCGGGCGGGCTGCGAGGCGGTAATCGAGGACGAATGGTTCTGGGGCGGCGATATCTTCGACCGGGACATGGTGAGCGGCATTCGCGACGAAGCCGTGCGGATGGGTTACGACTGGCGCGATATCCAGTCGCAGGCCGGTCACGACGCCTATTTCCTCGCCCGCCATTGCCCGACGGCGATGATCTTCACCCCCTGCAAGGGCGGCATCACGCATAATAACGAGGAAGACTGCGACCGCGACGATCTGGCGCCCGGCATCAACGTGCTGCTGCACGCGGTCGTGGCGCGCGCAGACCGCTGACCGCCGCACAGGCCGATCCGGGCATGCTCAATGCATGTCCGGATAGAGGGCGCGCAGTTCCCTGATCAGATCGAGGAAATGCCGCTCGGCGCGGGAATAGCCGCCTTCCGGATGCGTGACCAGAAAGACATCCGCGCCAAGCGGGTAATCCTTGATTTCCAGAGGCCATAGAAGTCCGTTCGCCACCTCGTCATGCACGGCCGTCAGCGGGAGAATGCCGATCCCGAGACCGGCCACGATCATCCGCCGGACTTCCTCCAGATTGGGGCTCTGGCCGCTGATGCGCTCGCCGAGCCCGAGACTCTGGCTGAGCACCGACATGGGCTCCAGCCCCATGCCTTCGCTGGCGCAGGTGAAGGAGACGAAGGATTCCTGCCGCAACTCCCGCTTCTCCACCTCCTTGCGGCCGAAAAAGGCATGCTCGGCGCCGCAATAGACGCTGAATTCCTCACGGAACAGCAATTCGCAATTCAGGTTGAAGACGGGGCGGGACAACAGGCAGAAGCCGATGCCGCATTTTTCCGTATGGATGCGCTTGATCGTATCCTGGCTGTTCTGCACCTCGATGACCCAGGTGACGGAGGGATAGCGCTGGTGGTAGAGCCGCAGCGCCTCGTCGATCAAAGGCGATTCCAGATTCGAGATGATCTGGATGCGGACCTCGCCGAATTCCTCGACCGTCTTTTCCTGCGTCAACTGGCCGATGCGCTCGACGGCCTGGAAGATTTCGCCGCACTCCTCGAAGACCTTCTGCCCCCGGGCCGTCAGCTCGAAGCGGCGGCTGTCGCGCAGAACCAGCTGGCAGGCCAGTTGTTCCTCAAGCCGCTGGAGCGCCTGGCTGACGGAGGGCTGGCTCATGTTGAGCCGTGCCGCCGCCCGGGTCAGGCTTCGCTCCTTGGCGATCATGAAGAACGACCGCAGCAGGTTGAGATTGAGGTCCGTCAGCATCGGTCAAACCTAGCGGTTCGAGCAGTGTCCCGCAACCAGCTCCCTGTTTCGCGACGGGCTCCGTTCAGGCCTTTCCGTCCGCCTCCTCGCGCCCGGCAAACCAGTTCGCCAGCAGCGCGCCGGAGATATTGTGCCAGACGCTGAAAATGGCGCTGGGAACGGCGGCGAGGGGCGAGAAATAGGCGGTTGCCAGCGCTGCGCCCAGACCGGAATTCTGCATGCCGACCTCGATGGCGATCGCCTTGCGCTTGGCAAGTGACAGCCCCGTGGCCTTTGCCGCGAAGAAGCCGAGCAGGTAGCCGAGGCCGTTGTGCAGAACCACGACGGCGAAGATCATCAGACCGGACTGCGCGATCGATGCCTTCGAGGCGCCGACGACGGCGGAAACGATGAGGACGATGCCGATGACGCTGACGAGAGGTAGCGCGGGAACCGCCGCCTTGACGAAGCCCGGCAGCAGTTTCTGGAGAAGCGCGCCGAGCGCCAGCGGCACGAGAACGACCTTGACGATGCTGAGGAACATCGCCCAGCCATCGACGGGCAGGTACTGGCTGGCGAACAGCCAGACGAGGAAAGGCGTGATCAGCGGCGCCGCCAATGTCGTGACCGAAGTGCAGGCAACCGACAGGGCGACATCGCCCTTCGACAGATAGGTCATGACGTTGGACGAGGTGCCGCCCGGGCAGCAGCCGACGAGAATGACGCCTGCCGCGACCTCCGGCGGCATCGGAATGATGCGTGTCAGCAGCACGGCGAGAAGCGGCATGATGAGAAACTGGCCGAGCACGCCGATGGCGACATCGAAGGGACGCTTCACCACTTCGCGGAAATCGTCCACCGACAGGGTCAGGCCCATTCCGAACATGATGATTGCAAGCAGCGTGACGATCCACGGGGCGAACTGCTTGAAGGTTTCGGGGAAAAAGAAGCCGAGGACCGCAAAAAGGATGACCCAGGCCGCAAAAGTCTTGCCGACGAAGGCCGAAACGGATGCCAGTGCTTTCACATGCTCACTCCAGAGAAAACTATTGGGGCGAGGTCTATCGCTCCCGGCCTTCCTGTCAAGCCGGGAACTGGCTAAATTGCTCAATGCCGATCTGCCCGGTTGCTGTCTAGATTTTCCTTCCAGTTGCTGACACAGCGCTCTTTATCCTGCACTATACGGTCTTTGCCTTTTTGCCAAGCGGCTGGAAGCCTCGAAGTTCGTCTGGCCGTCCGTTGTCGATGGTGTTCTGCAAATGTCGCCGGCCCAGTTCTCCCTCTTGATCGAGGGGATGGATTAGCGCAAGACGCGCATGCCAGAGGTGCTTCCGCATCTGCGGCCCGGTATTGTTGTGTTACGATGAGCTGAAAATCCGCTCTTCTCAATTAACCCAATTCTGTCCGAAGAGTGGTGATCCGGGAAAAAAGTGACGGAGCCCGGCCTAAGATCGACCAAAGCCGAGCCTGATCCATCAATAGGTGTTTTTATCGAATTCTGATTTTAGGCCGAGCTTTCTTACCTTTGCCACACTCTCGGCGAGGTCGGATAGGTACTCGTCGCAGACTTTGGAGTGAACAGGGTTGACTGCCATCTGGATGCACGGCACTGGCCGCTGGGAACGCCCAATGAACCATCCCTTCTGACCCATCTCATCTGCCACCGCATTGATTTCGATTTCTGGGTCAGTACATTTGTAGCTGAATATGCATAGTTCGAAGGGTTTGATCACTTCAAGCCCTTCTATGCCATCGATTCCGTTTGTTAGGCGTTCAACGGTGCGAAGGGTGATGTCCGCGAGGCGGCAATAGCCATCGTTTCCGAGGACATTCATGACTGCATAGGCTGCGGCAACAGCGCCGCCGGCGCGTGTTCCCTGATTAGATTCGGACTGATAGGTGCCTTTCGACCAATCTAGTGAAAAATGAGCAAACTTTTGATTGTCGGCGGAAGTGAAGAGGACGAGTGAAGCCCCCTTTGCCGCAAAACCGTACTTGTGGATGTCCGCTGAAAGACTTCTCACGCCAGGCACGCGCAAGTCGAATTCCGGGATACTGTTGCCATTCATCCTTGCAAATGGGGCCAAGAAGCCACCAACACAAGCGTCAACATGCAGCCAGAGTCCGTATTTCAAACAAATCTGGCCTAATGCGGGGATATCATCGAACGTTCCGGCAGCGTAGTTGGGCGCCGAACCAACGACCATGATTACGCTGTCATCTATCGCACTCTCAAGTTTCGCTACATCGAACTTGAAATCCGCGTCTCGCATCGGGAGCCGTTCGACCTCAATCTCCATCAAACTCGCGGCCCGGTTGAACGCCGGGTGCCCAGTCTCCGACAAGAGGATTTTGTACGGTTTCTTTTTCCCACTGCGCGACGCCCATTCACGAGCCGCTTTCACCGCAAGAAGAATGCTTTCTGTGCCGCCAGACGTAAAGATGCCTCCACCCTTTTCCGAACCGCCAAGGATCCCGAGGCCTCTTTGGATGATTTCGTCTTCCATGCGCTTTAGGCTTGGAAAAGCTCGACCCTTGCCCAGTCCGTTCTCAACCATATACATGCCGTACGCTTCACGCTGTATATTCAGCATCTCTTCGTCCAGGTAGTAGATGTATGCGGGAAGGCGGCCTCCTTTCCAATCGTAGTCGTGTCTTTTGAACGACTCCATCTCCGCGCGGACTTCGTTCCACGCTCGCCCATTCGCCATTGTCATGTTGTCTCCTATTTAAGAATTGTTAAGCAACGGGGCGTGGTCACACGCCCTTGCTGTGTTCACGATCAATTCTATCGTGATGGAATGACCATTCAGATCGCTCAGTGGTGGTGACATTGTGCGCGATCCCGTGCCGCCTTTCAAAGATATAGGCAGGCGACCATCTTGAAGGATAAGCTAACCATCACCCGCCATAGGTGTCGTCTTCAAAAATTGTCGCCGGCGAGAGCCTTTTCGATTCAGTAACGGATGCTTTTAGATCGCTCTGTAGTTCCCCGATGATTTCCCCATGCGTAAAATTGAGCAGCATGTTCATGCCCACCGGATCTACAATCGGGGCGAATTTCCAGCCCCTATCCATCATCCCCTGGCGCACCGCGCGCATATCAGTGCCCGGATTTGCTCCGATGCCAACAATTCCAGCCTGCGGCTTGCCGATGACGCGCAGTTCATCGATCTGCGTGACGCTATGGACGAGCGCGCGCCGGCCTTCGATGATCTTCGATACACGCTCGCGATAGCCCGCACGGCCGAGATAGGTCACCACCGCCCATGCTGATGCAACGGCTCCACCTGGCCGAGAACCCGCGATCGTCGTGGTGACGAATTCGCCGGTTGGCCAATCATCGAAGAAGAAGCGCTGATACTCTTCGTAGCGGCGATCTGCCAAAAGCAGCAGTGATGCGCCACGGCTGGTATAACCGTATTTGTGCAAGTCGGCGGACATGGAGCGCACACCGCGGACTGAGAAATCGAAGGCCGGAATGTCTTCCAGTTCCGCCGCGAATGGCAGGAAGAACCCGCCGACGCAGGCATCTACGTGCATCCAAAGGTTATATGCTTCGGCAATCTCGCTAATCTCGGTGATGGGATCGATGCCGCCCATCGGATAGGCTGGGGCCGAGCCGACGACCATTATCGTGTTCTCGCTGACATGGGCGCGCATGACTTCGGCGTCGACCCGATGGTCTTCATTCGACGGCAAGCGCACAACGGTCAACCCGAGCATGTCTGCCGCCTTGTTGAAGGCTGCATGACACGTATGGCCGACAAGGATTTCCGGCACGCCGGTTGTGGGACGCTCGGCTCGCGCCCAATTTCGAGCGGCACGGACGGCAAGGATGATGCTTTCAGTACCGCCGGACGTGAAAGTCCCGCTCGCCTCCGCAGGCGCGTTAAGCAATTCCAGCGCCGCGGCCACGACGTCAGAGGACATTTGCACCAAGCTCGGGTAGAGCATCCTGCCGTAGAGCAGGTTATCGCCGTGAAAGCGTGAGTAGGCCTCCTGAGCAATACGAAACACGTCATCACCGGCAAAATATGCCGCCTTCATGTTGCGCGGATTGTTCCAGTCAAGATCCCCTAGTCTTTTATCGATCATAGCACCGAAGATCTCGTCTTCAGACTTTCCCATCTCTGCAAACTGGCTATTCGCGGCTCTCAAAACCATCGATTTCCGATCTCCAATCACGCTGAACCGTCGCAAAAATGCCGACGGAGAAATTGCTATATCAAAAATAAATCGTCGTCAAATTGCAGCCAGCACAAAAAACGGAGGAATAGCAGGGGTAACGGCCGCATTTTTCGACTAAACGCCTCATTGACAGGTCTGGCATAATGATATAGCAAAAAATGGAGATAAAATTGGTGCTGCGATGCGCCTCCGAGCTAGAAAGTGAAATTCTAGAAAATGGATTCTCCTGAAGATGAGGCGATGTCCGGTGTTGAGGCTGAAACCCTCGCCGAGAGGGTCTATCGCCAACTCAAGCGCGCAATCAGAATGGGCACGTTTAGGCCTGGTCAAAAGATGACCAACCGGGCGGTGGCGAGCGCACTCAACGTGAGCGCAACGCCCGCTCGCGAAGCCTTGGTTCGCCTCGTTTCGGAAGATGTCTTGGAGATGATTGGTCCAAAGACGATCATCGTTCCGCATCTTTCGCCGAGTCGCTACCAAGAGATCGCCACTATTCGCATGGCGCTTGAAGGCATCGCAGCTGAAGCGGCGGCGGCACATGTGACGGACCGTTTTATAGACGATCTGGAAATGGTGCATCTTGCCTTCGTGTCGGCTCGATCCAACAGAGATTACGTCGAGGCGCTGCAGATGAACGAGCAGTTCCACTTCATGATCTATCGGCGTTCCCAAATGCCGCGGTTGGTGTCGATCATCGAGAATCTCTGGGCAGCGAGTGGGCCTTCCTTCAGGCTGCTGTACCCGAAATTTGCCGATCACCGTGATGGGGCGCAGCAGCACGGCGATGCTATTGCGGGTTTGCGCGCTCGCGATCCGCAACGGGTGCGCGCGTCAATTGAACAGGACATACGGATCGGCACGTCCAAGCTGCTGGCGATCCTCGGCAGGCAGGCCGCCGGCTCGCCGAATGTCGCCGATAACACGGATACCGAATTGGCCCCCCGCGGCTAGTGGCCGAACCGATGTGATCTCTCCCGAACTATGGGTAGGAGCGCTCATTGAGCGCCAGGAATCGTGCGTCGTCGGCGTGCGAGCAGGAATGCAATGCGGGAACAATAGAAAGAGGAGCACTTACAAATGAAACTTGATAGAATTTCCACCGTCGTGGCAGGGCTTATCCTTTCGGCAAATCTGGCAACCACGGCCCAGGCAGGCCCGACACTAGACAAGGTCCGCGCGCAGGGTGAGCTGAGATGTGGGGTCGGTGGGGCAATCCCAACCTTTTCCAAGCTCGACAGTCAAGGCAAATGGGTGGGCCTTGATGTCGACTACTGCAAGGCCGTAGCGGCCGCTGTTCTGGGCGATCCGGAAAAAGTTACGTTCTTACCGCTTACCATGCAGCAGCGCTTTGCCGCCCTGCAAAGCGGGGAGGTTGATCTTCTAGCCCGCGACAGCGTGGCAAATCTAACGCGCGATTCCTCGCTGGGCGTAATCTCGGTCGTCGCCAACTTCTACACCGGCGCAGGCTTTATCGTTCGACGCGATTCCGGAATCGAGTCCAGCGATGACATGAACAATGCGACCTTCTGCATCAGCCAGGGCAATTCGGCGCTCGGCAATTTGGCCGACCTCATGAAGACCAAGGGTTTCACCTACAAGCTGGTTCAGCTTGAGAAGTTTCAGGACACGTTCCAGGCATTCCTTGCCGGCCGGTGCGATGCGGCGATTGCCGGCGCGGCTGATCTCGCCGGGGCGCAAGTTACCATGGCGCCGGATCCGAGCGAGTTCATGGTGCTAAGCGAACTGATGTCGGCCGATCCGTATTCACTCTATGTCGCACGCAACGATTGGAAATGGTTCAACATCGTGCGCTGGGTGCACTACGGTCTCGTCGAGGCGGAGCGGCGCGGCGTCACGAAGGTTAACGTCCAAGAACTCGCATCTAAAAGCGAGGATGTGGCGATCAAGCGGCTCCTGGGCGGGCAGGATGATCTTGGCAAGCTGATGGGTGTCGAGAAGAGTTGGCTCGCCAACAGCATCGCTGCGGTCGGTAATTACGGCGAAATCTTTGACCGCCATTTCGGCAAGGACTCTCTGGTGAAGATGACGCGCGGACAGAACGCCCTGGCCCAGGACGGCGGCCTCATGTACGCGGCACCGTTCAACTGAGGCGGCGGTGGCGGGGGCCAGCATGCTTTCGCCACCTCGACCAACACCGACCATGTCCAGGATTATCAGGTGTCACACCCATGCCTAGGTTAAGTTTGCACAACCCCCGCAACCGCAACATCGCTTGGCAGGCGCTAGCGGTCGTCGTGACGGTCGCAGTCATGGGGTGGTTTACGTGGAATGCGATAGGCAACTTCAACGCCAAGCGCCTGGAATTCGGTACAGATTTCCTGTCACGTGCGACCAATATCCCGATAGGGGAGATGCTGATCGAATATGAACCTGGCGATTCAAATCTTCGCGCCATAGCCGTCGGCTTGTTGAACACTGTTGTCGTGGCAATCTGCGGCATACTGCTCGCAACCCTGCTGGGCACGGCACTCGGCATCGCGCGGCTGTCCAGCAACCGCATCGCGGCGAGACTAGCACTTGTTTACGTCGAATTCGTTCGTAACGTGCCGTTGCTGGCGCACCTGTTCATTATCTACCTCGCATTGCAAAAACTTCCTCCATTACGTTCAGCGGCGTCGCTTGGCGACTGGATCTACTTTTCCAACCGTGGCGTGGTCGTTCCGAAGCTAGAAAGCGGCGCTCCGGCCTGGACCATGGCAATTCTCGGCATAGCGCTACTGTTAGGCATGGCTTCGCTTCAACAATTGCGGCGCACGGCTTCACACGGGCCGTCGCGATTGCGGGTTCCTTCTGGTATCGGCTTGGTGTCGACCTTCGGGCTGGCGATTTATGGAGTATCGCAACTGACGCTCAGTGTTCCGATACTGTCAGGCCGCGCGTTCGTCGGCGGTCATACGATCTCACCCGAGCTGGTCGCCTTGCTGTTGGGATTGGCTCTCTACTATGCCGCTTTCATAGCGGAAATCGTTCGCGGCGGCATTCTCTCGGTGCCGAACGGGCAATGGGAGGCTGCGACTGCGCTGGGCTTCAAGCGCGGGCTGACCCTCCGGCTCGTCGTATTGCCGCAAGCACTGCGGCTGATGATCCCCTCCACGACGAGCCAGTATCTAGATCTCACCAAAATGACCTCGCTGGCGATCGCGATCGGCTATCCCGACCTTGTAGCCGTTGTCAACAGCATTATCGCCGACACCGGCCGGGCAATCGAGAGCATCGCAATCATCATGCTGATATTCCTGGTACTAAACCTGGCGATCTCGGCTTTCATGAACTGGCTAAATGCCCGCGTGGCGCTTGGAGGTCGCACCAAATGACCATGACGCTTCCATTTATGAAGCGCGGCGCGCATATGTCGCTGCAACACCCATCCGCAGGGCTTGGTTCGCGCCCTACCTTCTTGCAGAAGGCAATGGAGATACTGCTCGCGGTTGCGACCATATGGCTCCTCTATCATTTTGCCAAATGGGCGATAATCGATGCCGTCTGGCTGGCGCCTTCGGGCGATTCAAGCAGCTGCCGCGTTGCCGATGTCGGCGCCTGCTGGGCGCTGATCAGCGAGAAATACCGGTTCATGCTATTCGCTACCTATCCATACGAGGAGCAATGGCGCCCAGCGCTGGCCTGTGCGCTCCTGATCTGGCTCTATGTCGTCACAGCGATCCCGATGTTTTGGGGTTGGCTTTTGCTTCCGGTCTGGACCGTGGCGCTGACCTTAGTGGCGGTACTGATGTGGGGCGGGATTGCAGGCTTGCAATACGTCCCGCAGGATGCGTGGGGCGGGCTGGTGGTGACGCTGCTGCTGGCTACTTTCGGTATCCTGTTGGCGTTTCCGCTTGGCATCCTCGCCGCGCTTGGGCGTCAGGCGCGGTCCTTGCCTGTCATAAGATGGATGTGCATTGGCTATATCGAGTTGATCCGTGGTGTGCCGCTCGTCAGCCTGCTGTTTATGGCGAGCTTCGTCTTCCCGCTATTCCTGCCCAACGGCATGGGAATCGACAAACTGCTGCGGGCGCAGCTTGCCCTTGTCATCTTCTCGGGCGCCTATATCGCTGAAGCTGTACGCGGCGGCCTACAGGGAGTTAAACCCGGCCAAGCAGAAGCAGCCTGGGCACTCGGACTTGGCTTCTGGCGTACGCAGGTGCTGATTGTCTTACCCCAAGCATTGAGCAAGTGTTTGCCGTCGCTCGTAAACATCTTCATTTCGATTTTCAAAAGTACCTCGATGGTGATGGTAGTTGGACTGTTCGACCTGCTGTCGGCCGGAAAGGCAGCCATCGTCGATCCGGCATGGCAAAGGTTCGGCCTGGAAATGTTTATCGCTGTCTCACTGATCTATTTTTTCTTTTGCTTCCCAATGTCGAAATACAGTTTGTTCATTGAGCGGCGCATCCGAAAATAACTCGTGATCAGATATACGCCCCAGTGTGCAAGCAAGGATATATCGATGAGTTTTTACATGCATGATAAAAAAATCGCAGAACCGGCACTGGATGCGGCGGTCAGCTTGGTAAAGCTGAACAAGTGGTACGGTGATTATCACGTTCTGCGCGATATCGACCTCAAGGTGATGAAGGGCGAGCGCATCGTCATCGCCGGACCGTCGGGCTCAGGCAAGTCGACCATGATCCGCTGCATCAACCGGCTGGAGGAGCATCAGTCCGGCAAGATCGTCGTCGACGGCATCGAACTGACCAACGATCTCAAGAAGATCGACGAGGTGCGCCGCGAGGTCGGCATGGTGTTCCAGCACTTCAACCTCTTTCCGCACCTGACCATCCTCGAAAACTGCACGCTCGCCCCCATCTGGGTGCGCAAGATGCCGAAGAAGGATGCCGAGGAGGTGGCGATGCACTATCTCAAGCGCGTCAAGATTCCCGAGCAGGCCAACAAATATCCGGGCCAGCTTTCGGGCGGCCAGCAGCAGCGCGTGGCGATCGCCCGCTCGCTGTGCATGAAGCCGAAGATCATGCTGTTCGACGAGCCGACCTCGGCGCTCGATCCGGAGATGGTCAAGGAAGTGCTCGACACCATGGTCAGCCTTGCCGAAGAAGGCATGACGATGCTGTGCGTGACGCATGAAATGGGCTTTGCGCGGCAGGTCGCCAACCGGGTGATCTTCATGGACCAGGGCCAGATCGTCGAGCAGAATTCGCCCGCCGAATTCTTCGACAACCCGCAGCACGAGCGCACGAAACTGTTCCTCAGCCAGATCCTGCACTGAATACAGACAGTTCTTTACCTTGTACGTATCTAAGTCTCCTTTATGAGGTCAGAACAAAACTGTTGCTGCATGATATCGGCGTTTAAACTCAGGTCAGACTACTCGCCTTGAGCGAGATGAAGGACCGCGTTGCACAGATGTGTTCCACGCAAAAACCCCATCGACCGCAGCGCGCTTCGGTTTTCTGGTCAAGGAAACTGGCGCTGTCTTTTTGACTGCTTCAATTTTGCTCATCCGGGTATACTTCTTTGCCGGCGGGGCGTCTTCGCTAAC
>JBDHTA010000033.1:0-29534 GCA_039808465.1 Rhizobiaceae bacterium
CGGGGCGTCCGCAGGATCTCAATCGCGGTTACTATGTCCAGCCGACCGTCTTCTCCCATGTCACGCCGGACATGACGATCGCGCGCGAGGAGATTTTCGGGCCTGTCCTGTCGATCCTCGGATATGCCGACGAGGAGGACGCCGTGCGCATCGCCAACGACTCGATCTATGGCCTTGCCGGTTACATCCAGACGAAGGATGCGGCGGCGGCCCGCCGCATTGCGCGGCAATTGCGCGTCGGCATGGTCTATATCAACGAGGCCGACTGGGATGCCGCCTCTCCCTTCGGCGGCTTCAAGCAATCCGGCAACGGGCGGGAGCATGGCGAATTCGGGCTGGCCGATTTTCTGGAAATCAAGGCGACCGGCGGCTACAGCGCGGCATGATGCTGCGCTGACCGAACCGTTCGCGGATTATGGCATGACAGCCCGGGACGCCCCGGATCGGCTGGCGTCTTTCTTCCGGCGGTCGCCTGGCGGGCGGCCGCCCGAAGTCATGGATCAGACGGCGTCCGCGCCGATTGCGGCCAGGGCGGCGCGGGCGACTGCGAAATCCTGCTCGCCGGTTCCGGAGCCGACGCCGATCGCTCCGGCGAGCTTGCCGCCGAAGCGGATGGGCAGGCCGCCCGGCAGGGGCGTGACGCCGCCCTGCGAGGCGACACCGGCGGAGGTGCCGAATTCGAAGGCCATCGAGCCCGTCGGGGCGTTGATCGATGCAGCCGTGCGCGCCTTGGCGCGGGCGGTGTGCATGCTCAGATATTTCGCGCCGTCCATCCGGACACTGGCGATGGTTTCGCCGCTGCAATCGACGATGAAGACGCATTGGGGAACGGACATGTCCTCAGCCGCCTTGATGGCGGCCGACAGCGCTTCCAGCGCGCCGGAATGCGTGAGCATCAGGGTTTCCTTGGCATATTTCATGGCTATCGCTCTTTTTCGGTCCCTCAGGACATGGGTGAAAAGGATGTCGGGGTGAGAATCCGGATGGTCTGGACATCGATCAAGCCTTTAACGCTGGCAAGATAAGGAATCCAGTCCGGATCGGCCAGCATGGCCGCCCGTTTCGCGGCGCGCTCCGCAAGGTCGTTCCAGCGCCACAGGGAAACGACGTGGTTCAGTTCGCCGATTTCGGAGGTGAAGAAACCGGCGGGTTCCCCCAAATGCGCCCGCTGCACCGGCAGGCCGAGTTTCCGGTAGTTTTCCAGAAATTCGCCAAGAAAACCGGCGCGAATCCGGTAGTCGCGTTCTTCGAGAAGCATGATCCTGTCTGTTTCCGTTCACCAGGCGGAGGCGCCGCCATCGACCGTCATCATGGAGCCGGTTGCGAATTTGGATTCGTCGCTCGCCAGATAGAGGATGGCCAGGGCGATGTCCTCGGGTTGTCCAAGCTCGGCCATCGGCGAGCGCGCCTTCAGGCCGTTCACGAAGGCGTCCGGGTCCGGCACCTGCTTCAGCATCTTGTCATAGTAGTTCGACCAGATCACGCCGGGGGCGACCGAGTTGACGCGGATCCTGTCGGCGGCATGATCCAGCGCCATGGCGCGGGTGAGGGCGCCGACGCCGCCCTTGGCCGCCACATAGGCGGCGCGGTCCTTGATGCCGAAGGTGACGATGTTGGAGGCGGTGTTGACGATGCTGCCGCCGCCCCGGGCGCGAAGCGCCGGAACTGCGTATTTCGAGCAGAGATAGACACCCTTGAGATTGACGGCGACGATATCGTCCCAGTCATCCTCGGCCGTTGTCTCGACAGTGCCGATCATGCCGCGCCCGGCATTGTTGACGATGATATCGAGGCCGCCGAACGCCGAGACGGCGAAATCCACCATGGCCTTCACTTCGACGCTGTTGCGGACATCGACCCTGATGCTCGCCGCATTGTCGCCGATCCTGTCCGCGACGGCTCTGGCGGCCTCGCCGTCGAAATCGGCGACGACGACCTTTGCGCCTTCACGGGCGAAGACTTCGGCGGTGGCCGCGC
The DNA here is from genome assembly GCA_039808465.1 of Rhizobiaceae bacterium. Lineage (GTDB taxonomy): Bacteria > Pseudomonadota > Alphaproteobacteria > Rhizobiales > Rhizobiaceae > Metarhizobium. The sequence continues at coordinate 1,978 of JBDHTA010000033.1, forward strand.
CGATACCAGCGCCCGCCCCCGTGACAATTGCGATTTTGTTTTCCAGACGCATGGTGGGAGACCTCACAGTTCCATTCTTTGAAAATGACGGCGGAGTGCCTGCTCGGCGCTCAGGGCCGCGAGCCAGGATGTTTTGGGATTGTCGGGAAGGGGCCTGTTTTCGAGCGCGATCTCGAATTTGCCGAACGCGCCGGCGGCCGACACCTTGTGGATATTGCCGCCTGCCTGCGGATCGGCGATCAGCGTTACCCGGGTATCGGCAAAGCCAATCCCGGCAAGGGCGACGGCGGCCGTGACATTCGCGTTCTTCGGATAGTGCAGGGATGCTTCGGCGGCGTTGCCTTCGAAAATGACGATCGGCTCGCGAAGGCTGGCAAGGTCGGCGCGGTCTTCCGCGGGCGTGCCCTTCCAGGCGGAAGGCGGCTTGATGCCGGTATAGACGACGCTTTCAAGACCGGCGATCTTCGCCGAGCGCAGGACGTCGAGGCCGCCGATCGCGCCGGAGGCGGCGGTCAGGCGGCTTTGGCCTTCCCCGGCGGCTTTCTCCAGCGCGCCAAGCAGCGCGGCGTCGCCGAGGCTGCCGATCGAAACGACGATGACATCGATCCCGGCGCGCAGCAGCGGTGGAACGGAATACCTGACGGCCTCATGGCTCGCGCATTCCACCACGACCGACGGCTCCCATGCGATGAGCGCGGACACATCGTGGAACAGCCGCACGCCGTCATGACCGGCGGTTACATCCGGCGGGACGAGGGCGGCGGCGATCTCGATGCCGCTTGCGGAAGCGCGCAGGGAACGGTCGAGACTGCGCGCCATCGCGCCAAAGCCGATCACGGCGACCTTTCGGGTGTCATTGCGCATGCGTTTCCTCCAGAAAGTCCCGCAGGGTTTTCGCGTATTGCCCGGGGTGAACCCGGGGGAAGAAATGCGCCCCGTCGATCACGGCAAGCCGCGCCCCGGGGATCATCGCGGCGAGTGTCCGGCTGTGCGAAAAGGGAATGAGCGCGTCGTCGGTGGCGCCGATGACGAGGGTGGGGGCGGCGATCCGGTGCAGCTCTCCGCTGCGCTCGCCGCTCAGAAGCATCTCGATGCGGGCTTCGGCAACCTCCCGGGGGGAAAGGGCGCCGTCGGCGTTCTCGATGGCCCGTTCGAGAAGGCCGGCATGCGCTTCCAGAAAGGCGGAGGGAAAGCCGAGGGCGTGGGTAAGCTTCTGATATTCCCTGGGCCCGGCCGCCCTCAGAACCCCCAGGCGCGCCTCGAACATGGCGATGAAGCGGGCATCCGGTTTTTCCCAACTGCCGCTGATGGTCAGCGAGCGCACCGCTTCCGGAGCGTCGAGCGCGATGAACTGGGCGACCATGCCGCCCGTCGAGTGACCGGCGATATGGGCTTTCTCCACGTTTTCGGCGCGGAGGATTTCGACGGCGTCCCGGGCGATCCTCGATATCGCGTATTTGCCGGGCGGCCTGTCGCTGCGCGCCGTTCCCCGATGGTCGAAGGCGATGATCATGTAACGGTCCGCGAGCAGCGGAACGATATCGTTCCAGAAGCCTGCCGCTCCCCCGAGGCCGGGAATGAGCAGCAAGGCTTCGCCATTGCCGGAGACGTCATACGTCACCCGGCATCCATCGGACGCCATTAATGTGGGCATTTGGGTTCTCTAAGGTATTTTCAGCAGGAGTGCGCGGCGGTGCGGAAATGCGCCCGCTTCAGAGCTTGTCCGCCGCGACAAAGGCCGTGCGCTGCTCGATTTCCAGCACGTTGTCCGGCCGCGCGAAAGGTTCGGGGGCGGTTTCGCCCGGCTGCATCGGGCGGCCGATCTCCTCGAAGAAGTGCTCGAGACCGTTCGGCTGGATGAACCACAGCCAATGCAGTTCCTCGCTTTCCGACGTGTTGATGAACATGTGCTTGCGGTTGCGGCCGACGAAGATCGTGGTGCCGGGCGCTGCCGGATATTCGATACCCTCGACCACCGCCTTGCCGTGGCCCGAAATGAAATGCAGGACTTCGTCATGCTCGGGATGCGCATGCTCGCGCACATAGCCTTGCGGCGGCAGGGTCTGGGTGCCGAGGCTGAACGGGGTTTCCACGCCGACGAAATCGGGGGAAATCCTGACGGAGATATGGCCGTTGGCGGGAACCGGCTGCCAGAAATTCCTGCCCTCCCCGGGCTTGAGGATCAGCACGTCGCCCTTTGCGGGGGTCTCCTGTGCGTTCCGTTCCATGGGCGTTCCTCCTTAGGCGGCTTCCGGTTGGTAATAATCGGCGGCTTCCTGCGGCAGCTTCCTGCCGAGAATGTCGTCCGCCAGCTTTTCCGCCATCATGATGACGGGGGCGTTGAGATTGCCGCTGACGATGGCGGGCATGATCGACGCGTCGATGACGCGGAGATTTTCGAAGCCGTGAACCCGGGCATGCGCGTCCACCACGGACATGCCGTCCGTGCCCATGCGGCAGCTACAGCAGGGGTGGTAATTGGTGCCCGCTTCCTTCCTGAGAAATTCGAGCAGTTCCTCGTCCGTCTGCGCCTGCTTGCCCGGCGTCACTTCCTCGCCGCGAATATCGTCCCAGGCGGGTTGGGCGACGATGCGGCGGATTTCCCGGATGGCGGCGATCGCCTGCTTCCGGTCTTCCTCGTCCTGAAGGAAGTTGAAGACGAATTTCGGCGCGGCATTCGGATCGGCGCTCGCGAGCCAGACGCGGCCCTCGCTTTTCGGACGCATCAGGCTCAGGAAATACTGGAAGCCGTTTTCCAGATTGACCGAACCATGCTGCATCTCGCCGATCAGCGGAACGAATTCCAGTTGCACGTTCGGCACGGTGAATTTCGGATCGGTGCGGAAAAAGCCGCCGACTTCGAAGAAATTGGTGGCGCCAAGGCCCGTTTTGGCGAGGAGCCATTGCAGGCCGAGCTTCAGCTTGCCGAAGGGGGTAAGCTGGCCGACCACCGAAACGGGCTTGGTTGCGCGGTACTGGACGGGGGCGGCGACATGATCCTTCAACCCGCGCCCGACGCCCGGCAGATCCTTGACGACCGGGATGGAGAGCTTGCGCAGCTCCTGCGCGTCGCCGATCCCGCTCAGCATCAGAAGCTGGGGCGAGTTGAGGGCGCCCGCGGCGAGAAGGACTTCCCTGTCCACATTGATCGAATAGGCCTTGCCGGAAATGGTCGCCTTGACGGCGACCGCGCGGTTGCCCCTGAACTCGATTTTGGTGACCCTGGCGCTGACGACGACATCGAGATTGTCCCGTTTCGGCTGCGCGTGGATATAGGCCTGCGAGGTGCTCCAGCGGATGCCGTGGCCGACATTGCGCTGGGTGATGTGGACGCCTTCCTGACGATGCGCGTTGTGGTCCTCGATATAGGGATGGCCCGCCTGCTCACCGGCCTTCAGGAACGCCCTGTAGAGGGGGCTGTCGGCCTTGCAGGTCTCGATGATCATCGGCCCCGAGCCGCCGCGATACCTGTTCGATCCCTTGTCCGAGGTCTCGGCCTTGCGGAAATAGGGCAAGACGTCCTTGTAGCTCCAGCCTTCGAGACCGAGCGCTTCCCAATTGTCGTAGTCCCAGGGATTGCCGCGCACCCAGTTCATGCCGTTGATCGAGGACGAGCCGCCGAGAACGCGGCCGCGGGCTTCGAGCACCGTCCTGTTGTCGAGATAGGGCTCCGGCTCCGACGTATAGAACCAGTTGAAACGGTCGTTGGCGAGCGGCAGCGGCAGCGCGGCGGGCATGCGGATGTGGATATGCTGGTCCGAAGGGCCAGCCTCGAGCAGCAGCACCCGGTGCTTGCCATCCTCGGAGAGACGGCCCGCGAGAACGCTGCCCGCCGAGCCGGAGCCGATGATGACATAGTCGTAGGTGCCTCTGGAGGGTGTTTTTGAAATCTTGCTCATCCGGTATGCCGTCATGGTTCTGGTGTTGCCTGAGCGGATCTGCCGCAACTCGACAGTTGCCCGCGTGAGTTCCTGCGAGAATGGCATTGCGCGATCCTCAGTCCGGCGTCTTCCATGTGTCGCCGAGCTTGTAGCCGGTGGGGAAGGGATCGCGGGGATCGAGCACATATTGATGGAATGCCGTGATCCAGGCGGAGCCGGTGATCGCGGGCCGGATCGCGATCTGCCCGGCGACATCGGCCGTTCCCAGAATCTCGCCGATGAATTCGGTGCCGATGATGGATTCGTGGACGAATTTCTCGCCGATGCCGATCTGGCCCTTGGCATGCATGACCGCCAGGCGCGCGCTCGTGCCGGTTCCGCAGGGCGAGCGGTCGTGCCTGCCGGGGGAAACGATCACGGTGTTCTTCGCCCGCTTCACGCCGTTTTCCACGCGCAGCGGCCCCGCGAACAGCGTCTGGTTGATGGTGTGGATGTCAGGGTTTTCCGGATGCACGGCCGGAATCTGCCCGGCGGCGGCCAGTTTGATCTTTTCGCCGACATCCACCAGCTCCGCGGCCTCGTCCTGCGTGATCCCGTAGCCCAGCTTCTCCGCGTCGACGAGGACGTAGATCATGCCGCCATAGGCGACGTCGACGGTCATCGAGCCCAGCCCGGGCACCTCGATCGTCCGGTCGAGCGCCATGGTGAAGGCGGGAACATTGTCGAAGGTGATGCTCTCGCATTTGCCGTCGCGGCACTGCGCCGTTACCCGCACCAGACCCGCAGGCGCTTCCAGCGTCAGGGCCGTCACCGGCTCGACCATCGGCACCATGCCCGTTTCCAGAAGCACGGTGGCCGTGCAGATGGTGTTGGTGCCGGACATCGGAACGTAATATTCCGACTCCATGATGACGAAGCCCGCATCGGCATCCGGATGGGTGGCGGGCACCACCAGATTGACGCATTGGGAAACCTTGCCGCGCGGCTCGTGCAGGAGAAACTGGCGAAGCGCGTCCCCATGCTTCTCCAGATACTGCATCTTCTCGAAGACCGTCCTGCCGGGAACCGGAAGCACACCGCCGGTTATCACCTCATTCAGCTCGCCCGCCGCGTGCGCGCCGACGACATTGATCATTTTGCTGAACCGCATTCCTCGCCATCCCCATGCCGCGCGTCAGGCTGCGGCAACTTGCCTGTCTCCATGGGAATGTTTTGTAAACGTTTTCTGAAAAGCCGTCAACACGCCTTTTCCGCAGGCTTCATGCAGCCCTTTCGGATGTCTTCGGCGCCACGGTAATGGAATCGCGGAGGATCAGGTTGGTTTCGAACTGCATCGAGGTGAGGCTCTCGCCATGCTCGAGGTTGGCAATCATGGCGCGAGCGGCATGGCGCCCGATATCGCCTGCGGGAACGGAGAGCGTCGTCAGCGGCTGGTAGAGGAGGGGCGCGAAGCTGACATCCTCGAAACCGGCCACGGAAAGCTGGCCCGGAACGTCGATCCCCAGTTTCCGGCATTCGGAAAGCACGCCGCACGCCAGCAGGTCCGTATTGCACATGACGGCCGTAACATGCGGATTTTGCTCCATGATCCTGCGAAACGCCATGCCGCCGTCATTGATCGTGTAGCCCGGCTGGACGACTTGCGTGACGGTTTCCAGCCCATGCTCGCGCATGGTGCTCTCATAGGCGTTGAGACGCGACTGCTGCCGGTCGTTGCCCTGCGTCGGCCCGGAAATGAGGGCGACATGCCTGTGCCCGAACCGGAGCATGAGTTCGGCGATCTTCTGCGTGCATCTGCCGTTGTCGATGCCGACGGAGGGCAGGGCGTGGCCTTCGAGATAGGAATATACCTGAAGGACGGGAATCGGGTTTTTCGCAATAAAATCCAGCAACCGTTCGTCATCCACGCGGCCAAAGACAAGAAGACCCTCGGCGCCGCGATTGAACAAACGGAAGGCCGCGTCGAAAATCTTGGTATTGTCGTATCCGGAGGTCTGAAGAAACCCGGCATAGTCCTGCGCGAAAAGGGTTTCCTGAATGCCATGCGCCAGCTCCGAGAAGATCGGATCGTCGAGCCGGGGCAGGAGGGTGCCGATGGTGCGCGTGCGGGCCAGACGCAGCGCCTTTCCGGCGGAATTGGTGGTATATCCGAGCTGGGCGGCCGCTTTCAGCACGCGCTCCGACATTTCCTTGTTCACGTTTTCCGGCTTGTTCAGCACTCTCGATACGGTGGCGATCGACACGTTCGCCAGTTTCGCTACGTCGTGGACTGTGACGCCGCGCCCGGCCCGGCCCTTGTTTTTCATGGCTTTTCTTCTTCTCCTCGACGTCCGGCCTCATGATCGGCCGTCCGGCCATAATGGATATATTTGCTGGAAATTCAATCTCCGGCCGAAAATCCGCATTGACAACGAAATTGACAAATGCATTGTAGTAAACGTTTTCTCAGCCGTTGAGCGCGGCTGCATCGCGAAATCAATAAATTGGGGAGCCCAACACGATGCATGGATCTTTCACACCTGAAATCAAGCGCCGCACGCTGCTGCGGATGCTGGCCGCCGCTGCCGCCGCCACGGCTCTTTCTCCCGCGACCCGCGCCTGGGCCGCAGGCACGTTGAACATCCTCAACAGCAACACGGCCTGGGCGGGCGCGCTCACCGGCAGCGTCGCCAAGGCCTATGCGGGCGCGCAGATCACGGGCGAGGGAAACCCTTACGAGGCGCATTACGAAAAGCTTCTCATCGAACTCAGCCAGGGCTCCAGCACCTTCGACATCTTCACCACCGACAATCTCTGGATCCGGCAGCCGCTCCGCAACGGCTGGGCAAGCTCGTTCGACGATATCCGCGCCGGGGATCCCTCGCTTCCGGAAGTCAGCGTCGGCAAGCTCGCGCCCGCTTCCACCACCTATACGGAATATGACGGCAAGCGCTGGGGCCTGCCGCTGGTCATGACCACCCCTGTCTTCGTCTATCGCAAGGATCTGTTCGAAAAGGCCGGGATCACCAAGATTCCCGCGAACTGGGACGAGTACCGCGAGGCGGCCGAAAAGCTGCATTCGGACGAGGTCGCGGGCAATGTCCTGCTTCTCGGCGGTCAGGACGCCCATATGAGCGGCGACTGGGGCAGCCGCCTGATGGGCATGACCAGGATCGCGCCGCATGACGACGGCGTTCTCGACGAAAACAACAAGGTGGTGTTCAACTCCGAAGGGCAGGGTGCGCGCGCCATCGAGCGTCTTCGCGAAGTGCTGCCCTTCACGCCCAAGGGCGTCGAGGGCTTCGATTACGCCGAAGGCTCCTCCATCATGCAGCAGGGCAAGGCGGCGATGATGATCACCTGGTCGGATGTGATCGTCGGCATCGAGGACGGTCCGTTCAAGGGCAAGTTCGGCTACACGGTTTCCCCGACCGAGAAGTTCGAGCAGCAGATGGTCGGCGGCTGGTCGATCCTCATCAATGCCGCCTCCGAAAACAAGGCGGAAGCCTACAGGTTCCTCCAGTGGATGAGCGAAGGCGAGGCCTATGAGCTGTTCCGCAAGAACGGCGAATCCTCGCTCTGCCTCCAGTCGGATATCGACAATCCCGAAATCGTCGCCGAAGTGCCGATGCTGCAAGCCTTCCGCGATTTCCCCACCCGCGGCACGACCCCGGTTTCGATCCCGCCCTACCGCCTGACGAACGCGGTCGAGGTGCAGCGCGTGCTCTACGAGAACATTCTGGCGGGCGTGAACGGCCGCAAGACGCCGCAGCAGGCGATGGAAGACGCCGAGGCGGCGCTGGCTTCCGTCATCCGCGCCTGACCGGGGAAGGCTCTCGCGGGCATGGCCGCCGGTCATGCCCGCTTTCTATCGGGGAACTGGAAATGGCCAAAACTGGCACCGTCAACGCGCCCGGCATCCGCATGGATGCCACCAAGGCAGTCCGTGCGGGCGAGAAAAGCGTTCCCACGCTTCTGCTTGCGCCCGCGATGATCATCATGACGATCGTCGGTCTCTACCCGCTGCTGCACTCGCTGTACATATCGCTGACGAACTACAATCCGACGTTCGGCACCTCCTATTCCGTCATCGGCTTTGCCAATTACGCCCGCGCCTTCGGCGACGGCCAGTTCTGGTATTCCGTCGGGCTGACGCTGGCGTTTACGGCGATCAGCGTGGCGCTGTCGCTGACGCTCGCCGTGCTGCTTGCGCTGCTGTTCAACCAGTACCGGTTCGGCTTCGTGGTTCTGCGGACCTTTCTCCTCATTCCGATGCTGATCACGCCGATCGCGGTCGGCATCACCTGGCGTACGATGATGATGCCGGATCTCGGCATCCTGAACTATCTGCTGTCGCTGATCGGCGTCGGGGCTCTGTCCTGGGCAAGCTCGCCCGCGAGCGCGCTCGCCTCGGTGATCCTCGTCGATGTCTGGCAGTGGACGCCGTTCATGTTCATCATCATCTTCGCGGGGCTGCGCTCCCTTCCCAAGAGCCCGTTCGAAGCGGCGGCGATCGATGGCGCGGGGCACATCGCCACCTTCATGAACGTAACGCTGCCGATGCTGAAGCCGGTGATCGTGATCGCCACGCTTCTGCGCATCGTCGATGCCTTCCGCACCTATGACACGGTCTACATCATCACCCGCGGCGGCCCGGATTTCGCGACGGATCTCCTCAGCGTCTATCTCCAGCGCGTGAATTTCCGCATCTTCGACCTCGGTTACGGCTCGGCTCTCTCCTGGATCGCGCTTGTCATCGTCCTTGTCGTCGTCCTCGTCTTCGTGAACCTGACCGGGTTCCTGAAGCTGGTTGCCGACAAGGAGAACCGCTGAGGAAACAGCCCATGGCAAACAGCAGAACTTTCAAGAACGGCGCCAGCGCGCTGGCCGCCTATGCGCTCGCGATCACGGCGGCGCTGTTCTTCGCCTTCCCGATCTTCTGGATGGTGTCCTCCTCCTTCAAGAGCGAGGTCGATATCTCGGCCTATCCCCCGATCTGGAGTTTTACGCCGACGCTGGCGAATTACGCCCAGCTCTTCACCGAGCTGAATGCCTGGCAGGCGCTGCTCAACAGCGCGCTCATCGTCGGGCTTTCGACCTGCATCGCCATGGCGGCGGGCACGCTGGCGGCCTATGCGCTCGCCCGCTTCGACGTCAAGGGCAAGGAATTCCTCGCTTTCGAAATCCTGTCGATCCGCATGCTGCCGCCGATCGTCAGCGTCATCCCGATGTTCATCATCGCCCGCCAGCTCGGCATTTTCGATACGCCCTGGCTGTTGATCGCGGCCTACGCCCTGTCGGGCCTGCCCTTCGTCGTCTGGGTGATGCGCGTCTTCATCCAGGATATCCCGCAATCCATCGAGGAAGCCGCGATGATCGACGGGTGCAGCCGTTTCGAGACCTTCTGGCGCGTCACGCTGCCGCTGCTGCTGCCGGGGCTGGCGGCAACCATGGTCATCGTCTTCATGTTCGCCTGGAACGAGTTCCTGCTCGCCAGCATGCTGACCTCGCAGGAGGCAAAGACGCTTCCCGTCATCGCCGCCAACGCGATCAAGCCGAAGGCCATCGCCTGGGGGCTGGCTTCGGCGGCGGGCGTGATGATGTCGCTTCCCGTCGTCATCCTCGTTCTTCTGATGCAACGCTACCTCGTCCGCGGGCTGACGCTCGGCGCGGTCAAAGGGTAAGGAATTTCCGAAATGGCAATCCACATCGATACCGTCTACAAGCAGTTCGGTCTGTTGAAGGTCGTCAACGGCGTGTCCGTCGATATCAAGGACGGTGAGTTCTTCGTGATGCTCGGTCCCTCCGGCTGCGGCAAGACCACGACGCTGCGCATGGTCGCCGGGCTCGAGCTTCCGAGCGCGGGCCGCATCAGCATAGACGGGGTCGACATGACCTATGCCGAGCCCCGCCACCGCGACATCGCCATGGCCTTTCAGGATTACGGCCTTTACCCGAACATGACCGTGTTCAAGAACATCGAGTTCCCGCTGAAAATCCGCAAGCTCGACGTTCGCGAGCGGGCGCGCAAGGTGGAGGACACCGCCGAAAAGCTCGGGCTCGGCGAATTGCTCCAGCGCAAGCCGTCGCAGCTTTCGGGCGGCCAGCGCCAGCGCGTTTCGCTGGCGCGCGCGCTGGTGCGCAATCCCAAGGTCTTCTTGATGGACGAGCCCCTGTCCAATCTCGACGCCAAGCTGCGCGCCGTCATGCGCACCGAGATCAAGAAGCTCGTCACCAGTCTCGGCATCACCACCATCTATGTCACGCACGACCAGATCGAGGCCATGGCGATGGCTGACCGCATCGCGGTGATGAGCCGGGGCAACATGGTTCAGGTGGCCTCGCCGCTCGAAGTCTATGACCGGCCGAAAACCCGCTTCGTGGCGGAGTTCATCGGTTCGCCGCCGATGAACCTGTTTCCCGCCCAGCTTCAGCCGGGCGGCACCGTCACCTGTATCCTCCCCAATTTCGCCCATTCGCTTCGCGAGGACGAGCGCGCCTTCGCGACGCAGATCGTCGACGGCAAGGGCGGCCTGCTGCTGGGCATCCGGCCGGAGCATCTTCTCATCGTCAAGGCGGGGGCGCAGGGCGCGACGGATGCGCTTGTCGAGCTGGTCGAACCGCTCGGGCAGACGACCAATGTCTATGTCAGCGTCGGAGACGTGCGCTTCGTCATCGTCACCGACAGGACCACCGCGAGGGCGGGAGACACGATCGGGGTCGCCGCGCCCTCCGAACTGCTGCGTGTCGTGGCCAATGACGACGCCGTGTTGCGCCACTGACCAGTGGCGCTGGAATGCATCGAAAGGATAGACCGATGACCGTGAGAGACTATGGATTGTGGATCGATGGCGGCTGGCGCGGGACGGCCGATACGATCGAACGGACCTCGCCCGCGCACGGCGCATTGCTTGCGCGTTTCGCGGACGGGAGTGAACAGGACGTCGGCGCGGCCGTCGCGGCGGCGCGCGCGGCCTTCGAAAACCGTCCGGTCTGGTCCGGCCTGCCGGGCTCCGAGCGCGCCCGGGCGATCAGCCGCTGGCTCGACCTGATCGTTCGCGACACCGGCAGGCTGACCGCGATCGAGGCGGAGGAAGTCGGCAAGCCGGTCCGCTTCGCGCGCGGCGAGATCGAATGGTCCATCGAGCTTGGGCGCTACGCCGCCGCTCTCGCCTACCAGATTCCGGGCGATCTCGTGAACAATATCGGGGATGCGAATCTGGGTCTGGTCAGCCGTGAGCCGCGTGGCGTCATCGGCATGATCACGCCCTGGAATTTTCCGCTCGTCACGCTGTTCCAGAAGCTGCCCTTCGCGCTGGCGGCCGGTTGCACGGTTGTCGTCAAGCCATCGGAGCTGACGGCGGGAACCACGCTCGAGGTTGCGGCGCTCGCGAAGGAAGCGGGCATTCCCGATGGCGTCATCAACGTGGTCACGGGCTCGGGCCGCACGGTCGGCGAGGCGCTGACAGGCCACCGGGATGTCGACATGATCTCCTTCACGGGCTCGACGGCTGTTGGCAAGCGCATCGCGCAGCGTTGCGCCGGGCAGATGAAGCGCGTCGGCCTGGAGCTTGGCGGCAAGGCGGCGAATATCGTGTTCGCGGATGCCGATCTCGACTCGGCGGTCGATGGCATCGCGCTCGGCTATATTCTCAATCAGGGCGAGGAATGCGTGCAGGGCACCCGCCTGCTCATCGAGGAAACCATCGCCGACGATTTCATCAGGCAGCTTGTCGAGCGCTCGAAGAAAATCCGCATCGGCCTTCCCGATGACGAGCAGGCCGATGTCGGCGCGCTCATTCACGAGCAGCACATGGAAAAGGTGCTCGGCTATATCAGGACGGGCATCGAGCAGGGGGCGAAGCTGGAGATCGGCGGCGGCCGCCTGACGGAAAACGGTCTCGGACAGGGATACTTCGTCGCCCCGACGATCTTCTCGGGCGTGACGCCGCAGATGACGATCTTCCGGGAAGAGATTTTCGGGCCGGTTCTTGCCGTCACCACCTTCAAGACGGCGGAGGAAGCCATCGCGCTTGCCAACGACACCAGTTACGGCCTTGGAAACGGTGTGTGGACCAAGGATATCGACAAGGCTATTCAGGTCTCGCGGGCACTGAGAAGCGGCACGGTCTACGTCAACACCTTCCTCGAAACCTCGGTGCAGATGCCGTTCGGCGGTTTCAAGGAAAGCGGCGTCGGGCGGGAGAACGGCATGGACGGCCTGCTCGAATTCACCGAGGTCAAGTCCACCTTCATCAAGCTGGGCAAGCGCGGCTACGCCTTGCCCCATACTGTCTAGCCCGATCCTCCCGCCCCGCCGGGGCTGCGCCTGGCGTTCGCAAAAAGCGAACACTATGTGCAGTCCCGGCGGCATGGCGGTAAACGGCGGTCTGTCCCATATTCCGGCTCGAAACGCTTTCGATGCAATTCGTCCGGACAAGGAGACCGTCATGGACCTCACAGGCATTCACCACCTGACCGCGATCACCGCCGATGCCCCGGCCAACAAGCGCTTTTACACGCAAACGCTCGGCCTGCGCCTCGTCAAGAAAACCGTCAATCAGGACGATACCTCCGCCTATCACCTGTTCTATGCCGACGGGCTGGCCAATCCCGGCACCGACCTGACCTTTTTCGACTGGCCGGTCGGGCGCGAGCGGCGCGGCACGCATTCGATCAGCCGCACCGGCCTGCGCGTTGCCGAAGCCAGCCTCGATTTCTGGGCCGGGCGGCTGAAGGAGGCGGGCCTGTCCTCCGGCGCGATCGCCATGCTCGACGGGCGGGCGGCGCTTGATTTCGATGATCCCGAGGGCCAGCGCTTCCGCCTGACGGCGGACGATCCCGGCCCGGCGCATCCCTGGGACAAGAGCCCGGTGCCTGCGGAACACCAGATTCGCGGCCTTGGCCCGATCACCATTTCCGTGCCGGAGCTTTCCCGCACCAAGCTGGTGCTGGAGCAGGTGATGAACATGCGCGAAGCGCGCCGCTATGCCAGCCCCGATGGCGAGGGCGAGGTGCATGTGTTCGAAATGGGCGCGGGCGGGGCGGCGGCCGAACTGCATGTCGCGGTGCAGCCCGGCCTGCCCGTTGCCCGGCAGGGCGCGGGCGCGGTGCATCACGTCGCCTTCCGCACCCCGGATGAGCAGGGTATCCGGCAATGGGCGGAAAGGCTGCGCGAGATGCGGGTGCCGAGTTCCGGCGAGGTGGAGCGCTACTATTTCCGCAGCCTCTATTTTCGCGAGCCCGGCGGCAACCTGTTCGAGATCGCCAGCGATACGCCCGGCTTCACCGTCGACGAGCCGCTGGAAACGCTCGGCGAAAACCTGTCGCTGCCGCCCTTCCTCGAACCGCACCGCAGGAACATCGAGGCGGGCCTGAAACCGCTCGACTGATGGCAAGGGCCGCGAGACGATCGCGGCCCTTTCTCTTTCATTCCTGCGAAAACCTATCCCTTGGGCGTATTCAGAAATCCGCATGGCCAAGGCAAAAGAAGTCCGTTCCACGGATTTTCAAGGCAGGAAACACCATGTCGAAAGTAATGAAGATTGACCGCAACGGCGAAGGCCTGCGCGCGCTCGAAACATGCAGCGTCGTTCCGGCGGAAGCCATTCTGAGCGGCTTTGCCGAGGAAATGGGCGACGTCCATTTCGAAAGCGCCGATGGCTCGCTGATCATCGGCACCTGGCAGTGCACCCCCTATGCCGAAATGCTGGTTTACCCCAACGGCACCGAATATGCCCAGATCCTCTCGGGCAAGCTCGCCATCACCAATCCTGACGGTTCGGTGGAAACCTTCTCGGCGGGCGAAAGCTACGTTCTGCCCGCTGGCGTCGAAGTGCGCTTCGAAGTGCTGGAAACCATGCGGAAAATCTACGTTCTGCACACCGCGAAGTAAGTTTGCGGCGCAATCGATATCGAAGGGGAGGGACGCCGACATGCAAACGATGACGAAGCGGGCGCTGGCCGATGTGAAGATGGAATCGTTCTGGCTGGACAATCCGGGCAGGCCTGCGGCGCATACTCCCCTGACCGCAAACCGCACCGCCGATCTTCTGGTTGTCGGCGGCGGCTTCACCGGGCTCTGGGGCGCCATCCAGGCGCGGCAGGCCAATCCCGATCTTTCGGTGATCCTGATCGAGAAGGATACGGTCGCCAACGGCGCTTCCGGGCGTCCGGGCGGCGTCGTCTCCACCTCGGTCATGCACGGGCTGCACAATGCCGTGCGCATCTTCCCGAACGATATCGCCGAGCTGGAGCGGCTCGGGCAGGAAAACATGCGCGGCTTCATGAAGACCATCGAGGACCACGCCATCGATTGCCATGCCGAATGGGGCGGCGAGCTGACCGTTGCCGTCGAGGATGCCCATGTCGAGGGTCTGCGCGAGGAGCATGCGCTGCATCTGAAATACGGCCACAATGCCGTGTTTCTCGACAGGGACGCGGCGCAGCAGGAAATCCGCTCGCCGCGCTACAAGGCGGCGGTCTGGTCGAAGGATATCGCGGGCACGGTGCATCCGGCGCTGCTCGCCTGGGGGCTGAAGCGGGTCGCCATCGAACTCGGCGTCGAGATTTTCGAGGAAACGCCGCTGGAAAGCGTCGAGGACCATGGCGGCAAGGTGACGGTGAAGACGCCCTACGGCTCCGTCACCGCGCCAAAAGTGCTGCTCGGCACCAATGCCTTCGCGGCCGGTCATCGCCATATCAAGCGGCGCATCGTTGCCGTGCGCGACCGCATCATCGCCACCGAGCCGCTGTCGCAGGCGCAGATGCACGCGGTCGGCTGGGCGCACCGGCAGGGCGTCTACGACACCCGCACGCAGTTGAACTACATGCGGCTGACGAAGGACAACCGCATCATCTTCGGCGGGCGGCTGGCCTATTCCTATGACGGGGCGATCTTCCCACAGGTGGACCGCAGGGTCGAGACCTATGATTCGCTGGCGGGCGCCTTCTTCGAAACCTTTCCGCAACTGGAAGGCGTGCGCTTTACCCATGCCTGGAGCGGGCCGATCGACCTTTCCACCCGCATGGCCGTGCATTTCCAGCGCTATTACGGCGGCAAGGTGGTCTATGCCGGGGGCTATTCCGGCTTCGGCGTTTCGGCAACCCGTTTCGGGGCGCGCGTCGCGCTCGATATTCTCGACGGTTCGACGCTGCCGGAAAGCCGTCTGGAATTCGCCCGCACCCTGCCGGACACGGTTCCACCGGAGCCGTTCCGCTGGCTCGGCGCGCAGATCACCATGCATGCGCTCGACACCGCCGACAAGAAGGGCGGCTGGCGCAGGCCGTGGCTGAAATTCGTCTCGGCGATGGGGTTCCCGCTGAGCTGAGAGCGTATTTCCAGCAAAAACGCATCGCGGTTTTGCGTCCGGACATACGCTCATGCTCTCGCTACGGCATGTCGAGAAAGGCTTTCGCGGCGGCGGACAGGCGCCGTTCGCGATGCCGCAGCACGGTGAAGCGGCGTGGCGGCAGGTCTATGCCGATGGCCGCCAGATGCCCGTTGCGCAGGGAGGCTTCCACCACCACCTGCGACAGCGCCGCAGCGCATCCCGGGCCGCCGCTGCGCACGGCCGCCAGCACCGCCTCGTTGGAAGGCAGCACCAGAACCACGTTCAGCCGGTCGGGATCGATGCCAATCGCCCGCAGGCCGGTCTCGAACATCGAGCGCGTGCCCGAGCCCGGCTCGCGCATGATCCATTTCAGTGCCGTCAGATCCGAAGCCACCACGGCCCCGGCGGGCGGAGGGGTGACGGCGACGAGCCTGTCGGTGAGGATCGGCGTCTGTTGCAGGGCGGCTTCGTCCAGTTCGCCTTCGATGAAGCCGAGTTCGGCCGCGCCCGAGAGAACCGCCGCCGCGACCTGCGCCGTGTTGCCCACCGTCAGGTTGACGCTGATGCCGGGATATTGCCCGGCAAAGGTCATCAGGCGCGGCGGCAGCCAGTAATTGGCGATGGTCTGGCTGGCATGGACGTCCAGCGTGCCGGTGCGCAACCCGCCGAGTTCGCTCAGCACCAGTTCGGCCGCCTTCGCCCGCGCCACGGTTTCCCGCGCTTCCCCGAGAAAGACCCGCCCATCCCGCGTCAGTTCGATGCCGCGCCCGACGCGGTCGAAAAGCTGGACGTGATAGAAGTTCTCCAGCGACTTGATGGCGGCGCTGACCGCCGAAGGCGTCAGCCGCAATGCCGCCGCCGCCTTGGTCAGATGCTCGCGCTCCGCGACGGCGATGAAGATCGCCAGTTGCTCCAGGGTCATGATCGTTCGATCCGCTCGAATTGAATATGCAGTATTATGCCATGGAGGCGAATGATTTGGAATGATATTCCGGCTTCATTAACATTATGAGGCCGTCATGCTCCCGTCGCCCGAAGTCAGAGGTATTTTTCCCGGCTTGGCCCTGTCCGTCGAAGTGGCCGCCGTGGCGCTGCTCATCGAGCGCGCGGAAGCGGCCCTGCTCGGTTTCGCATGGGTCGACGGGCTGGTGATGGCCATTCTGCTCGGCACGCTGATCCATACGGTTTTCGGCCTGCGCGGCGTCTTCCTGCCGGGCATCGGCTTTGCGGCCAAAACCGTGCTGGAGGTGGCCATCGTCCTGCTCGGCGCCTCGATCAGCACGGCGGCGATCGCCGTTGCCGGGTGGAGCATGCTGGCGGTGGTGGCCGCCGCCGTGTTCGCGGCGCTGGCGGCGAGCTAAGCCATCGGCCGGGCGCTCGGCCTTGGCGGGCGGCTGGCGATGCTGGTGGCCTGCGGCAATTCCATCTGCGGCAACTCCGCCATCATGGCGGCGGCGCCGGTCATCGGCGCGGATTCGGAGGAGGTGGCGGCCTCGATCGCCTTCACGGCGGCGCTCGGGGTTCTCGTTGTCCTGCTGCTGCCGCTCGGCGCCCGGCTGTTCGGGCTGACGGACATGCGTTACGGCATCATCGCGGGCATGACCGTCTATGCCGTGCCGCAGGTTCTGGCCGCCACCGTGCCAGTCAGCGCCGTCAGCACCCAGATCGGCACGCTGGTCAAGCTGATGCGGGTGCTGATGCTCGGCCCGGTGGTTCTGGCACTCGGGCTGCTGCGGGGCAGGCCGGGCCGGGCGCGGGCGAAGATCGGGCAGATGCTGCCATGGTTCATTCTCGGCTTCGTGGCGATGGCGGCGGCCCGTTCGCTCGGCCTCGTGCCGCAGGCGGCCCTGACGCCGCTCAGCCATGCCTCCTCGATCCTGACGGTGATTGCGATGGCGGCGCTTGGCCTGTCGGTGGATCTGCGCACGGTTCTGGCTTCGGGCGGGCGGGTGCTGGCGGCCGGTTGCCTGTCCATCCTGCTGATGCTGGCGCTCGGCATGCTGGCCCTGCACGCCATTCCCGCAAGCTGAGGCATCCGCGCAAAAGTGCCCGGCGGTCTCTTGATCCACCTCGTAATCCATGCCTCTATTCAACCTTGAAGCGGTATGAGGATTTGCCGCGGGGCGCGCGGGGGCTCACCCGCGCATAGGGCGCAACTGTAGAGGTCGGGACGGTTATCTTGCTGAAGAATTCCACACGGGTCGGTCCCGGCTTTCCACAGGTCGTCGTGCTCGTCGGGGCGACGGGCGATCTTTCCCGGCGCAAGCTCCTGCCGGGGCTGTTCCATCTCGCCAAGGCGGGCTTCATTCCCGGTTGCCGCATCATCGGCGTCTCGCTCGACGATATCGATGTCGAGGCGTTCCGCACCATCGCCCGCGAATCGCTGGACAAGTTCCTGACCCGAAAGTTCACGCAGGCGGAATGGGAGGCTTTCTCCGAATCGCTCGACTATGTTCCGATCGCCGCTGGCGCCGGAGTGCTGAAGGAAGCGGTCAACCGGGCCGAGGAGGCGCTGGGGCCGGAGACGCGGCGCGTGCATTACCTGTCGGTGCCGCCGAAGGCGGCGCTCTCGGCGGTGCAACTGCTTGCGCAGGCCGATCTGGTGGAGCATTGCCGCATCATCATGGAAAAGCCGTTCGGCACGGATCTGGCCAGCGCCGTGGCGCTGAACCGGCGGCTGCACGAGGTGTTCGACGAGAAGCAGATCTTCCGCATCGACCATTTTCTCGGCAAGGAACCGGCGCAGAACATTCTGGCCTTCCGCTTCGCCAACGGCCTGTTCGAGCCGATCTGGAACCGCAATTTCATCGATCACGTGCAGATCGACGTGCCGGAGACGCTGGGCCTTTCCACCCGCGCCGCCTTCTACGAAACCACCGGCGCCTATCGCGACATGGTGGTGACCCACCTCTTCCAGATCCTCGCCTTCATGGCGATGGAGCCGCCGACGGCGCTGGCGCCGGAGCCGATCTCGGAGGAGAAGAACAAGGTCTTCCGCTCGATGCTGCCGATCGAGCCTCGCGACGTCGTGCGCGGCCAGTATATCGGCTATCGTGACGAGCCGGGCGTCGATCCCGAGAGCGACACCGATACCTTCATCGCCCTCAAATGCGCCATCGACAACTGGCGCTGGGCGGGCGTGCCCTTCTTCCTGCGCACCGGAAAACGTCTGGCCGAGGGCCAGCGCATCATCTCGATCGCCTTCCGCGAGCCGCCGAAATCGATGTTCCCGGCGGGCTCCGGCGTCGGGGCGCAGGGGCCGGATCACCTGACCTTCGATCTTGCCGACGCCTCCAAGGTGTCGCTGTCCTTCTACGGCAAGCGCCCCGGCCCGGGCTTCCGGCTCGACAAGCTGTCGCTGCAATTCGCCATGAGCGAAACCGGCCTGATCGGCGAGGTGCTGGAGGCCTATGAGCGCCTGATCCTCGACGCCATGCGCGGCGATCACACGCTGTTCACCACCGCCGAAGGCATCGAGCGGCTGTGGGAAGTCTCCCAGCCGCTTCTCGACAACCCGCCGCCGGTGCGCCTCTACGATCAGGGCGGCTGGGGGCCGAAGTCGATCCACCAGTTGATTGCCCCGCATGCCTGGCGCCTGCCGTTCGAACGGGCCTGGCGGGATTCCTCGAAGGAATAGGGGCAGCCGATCCCGTCAGGCGTTGGTGGCCAGCGTCGCCAGCGCCCGCTGGCGATCGAGAATGCCGATCTGCCTTCCGAGCGCATCGATAACCGGCAGCGTTTCACCGGATGAGATAAGCTGCGGAGCGATTTCGGAAATCGTCGCATGGGCATCGACGCCGCGTGTGGCGTCTCCGCCCGTCGCGGGCGTCATCAGCGAGGAGACGCGCACGACGCGGGCAGGCGACACCTTGGCGACGAAGCGGCTAACATAATCGGTCGCGGGCCGGGTCACCAGCTCCTCCGGTGTGCCGATCTGCACGATGCGCCCGTTTTCCATGATGGCGATATGGTCGGCAAGGCGGATGGCCTCGTCGAGATCGTGGGTGACGAAGACGACCGTCCGTGTCTGTGTCTTTTGCAGGCGCAGCACCTCGGTCTGGAGATCGGCGCGGATCAGCGGGTCGAGCGCCGAGAAGGGTTCGTCAAGAAACCAGAATTCCGGATTGGTGGTCAGCGAGCGGGCAATGCCGACGCGCTGCTGCTGGCCGCCGGAAAGCTCCTTGGGAAAGCGGCCCTCGCGGCCTTTCAGGCCGACGGTTTCGATCAGGGTGAGCGCGCGGGCTTCCGCCTCGGCGCGGGGCAGGCCCTGCACTTCGAGCGGGAAGGCGACATTGCCGAGCACGGTGCGGTTCGGCAGCAGCGCGAAATGCTGGAACACCATGCCCATGCGCTGACGGCGCAGGTCGACCAGCGCCTTGTCGCCGAAGCCGAGGATATCCTCGCCGTCATAGCGGATTTCGCCTTCGGTTGGCTCGATCAGCCGGGTCAGGCAGCGCAGCAGCGTCGATTTTCCCGAGCCCGACAGGCCCATCAGCACGAAGACCTCGCCGCGCGCGATCTGGAAGGACACATCCTGCACCGCCCCGACCAGCCCGGCGGCGGCGAGCGCCTCGGGCGTGCGCGCCGCAGCCGGAATCTGCGCGAAGGAGGCCGCCTTCTGGCCGAATACCTTCCAGACGCCTTTTGCTTCCAGCGCCACGGACGCGGATGCGGGGGAACGATCGGCATCACGCATGGGCTTCTCCTTCATGCCGTGCGGCGCGGGCAGCGCCCGATTTCAACAGGATATCGGCGACGAGCGCGATGGCCGCGACGCAAAGGCCGGCGACGATGCCCGGCCCGGTTTCACCCCGGGCCAGCGAGGTATAGACCTCCTGCCCGAGTTCGCGGGTGCCGACCAGCGCGGCGATCACCAGCATCGACAGCGCCATCATCACCGTCTGGTTGATGCCGAGGATCAGCGTCGGCAGCGCTGCGGGCAGGCGCACGAAGCGGAATGTCTGCCAGGGCGTGCAGCCGGACATGGCGGCGGCCTCGACGCGCTCGGAGGGAACATGCGCCATGCCCGCCATGCCGTAGCGGATCGCGGGCGCGATGGCATAGAAGACGATGGCGACCAGCGCCGAGAAATCGCCGTTGCGGAACAGCATCACCGCCGGAAGCAGATAGACCAGCGTCGGCAGGGTTTGCAGCGTGTCGAGCGCCAGTTGCACCGGCTCATGCAGCTTCGGGCGGCTGGCGGCCCAGATGCCGAACGGCAGGCCGACGGCGAGCGCGAAGGCGACGGCGAGCGCCGTGAGATAGATCGACGACATCGCCGCTTCCCAATAGCCGGTGACGGCGACGAACAGCATCAGCAGCGCCACGGTGACGGCGGCGCGCCGCCCGCCCAGCGCATAACCGGCCAGCGCCAGCAGCAGCAGCACGAGCGCCCAGGGCGCGCCGGTCAGCAGGTTGCGCAAGGGGTTCATGACGCCGAGCAGCATGGCGGTGCGCAGCGCATCCAGCGGATCGTAGAAATTCTGGTTGATGAAGGTAACGACGCCGTTCCAGAAGGGCGCGGTGGTCAGCGTCCAGTTTTCCGGCCAGATGGCAAGCGCCGGCACGGCATAGCTGAGGGCGGTCGGCACGATCAGCAGCAAGGCGGCGATGAGGGTGTCGCGCCGTTTCCACAACCCATGACGGCCGATGGACTGGTTGCGCGCCGCCGCCTGCGTCAGCCGGTCGAGCACGACGGCGAGCGCGACGATGCCCATGCCCGCTTCGAAGCCGGTGCCGAAATCGAGGCGGCGCAGCGCCCGCAGCACATCGTAGCCGAGGCCGCCCGCGCCGATCATCGAGGCGATGATGACCATGTTCAGCGTCATCATCACTACCTGGTTGAGACCGATGGCAAGCTTGGGAACCGCGACGGGAAGCTCCACCTTCCACAGCGTCTGCGCCCGGCTGCACCCGGTCATCTTCGCCAGTTCCAGCGTTTCCGTGGGCACGGAGCGCAGCGCCAGCACCGTGGCATGCACCATCGGCGGCAGCGCGTAAACGACGGTGGCGAACAGCGCGGCACTCGGGCCGTAGCCGAAAAACAGC
Source organism: Rhizobiaceae bacterium (assembly GCA_039808465.1). Lineage (GTDB taxonomy): Bacteria > Pseudomonadota > Alphaproteobacteria > Rhizobiales > Rhizobiaceae > Metarhizobium. Next base: position 23,219 of record JBDHTA010000033.1, read on the forward strand.
AGGGTCGGCAGCAGGTAGGAGAAGATCGGCACCGTCTGCATGACGTTCATCAGCGCCCGCAGCACCGCTTCCGCCCCCGGCGAGCGATAGGCCCAGATACCGGCGGCAAGCCCCAGCCCCAGCGCCGTGACCACGCAGGGCATGACCGAGGCGAGCGTCGTCATCGCCGACGCCCACAGGCCGAAAAAGACGAGATAAGCTCCGGCGAACAGGGTGATAATGGCAAGCCCGCGCCCGGATTGCCGCCAGCCGATCAGCGCGGTGACCGCGATGACGCCGAGCCAGCTCAGCGGCGGGGCAAGCTGGGTCTTGTTGAAGCCCGCGCCTTTCACCCAGCCATCGGCCAGCAGTATTTTCAGCCAGTTGATCGGCATCTGCGCGGCGGCGGCCAGCATGCGGGTGATATCGGCGACCTGCACGCCGCCGATTCCCGCTTCGCGCGCGAGCCAGTTGAAGGCGCCGCCAACCCAGCCTGTCAGGGGAATGATGGCCCAATCCGGCGGGCGGGACCATGACGCGGGCGCGAGGAAAATCACGGCCACCAGCGCTGCGGCCAGAACCGCGAGCGCCCGGCCGCCATGCCGGGCCGTCATGCCGTCCGGCTGTGCAAGGATATTCGCCATTTCGTTCCCCGGAGGGGAGGCGTTGGCCGCCTCCCGTTCTTGACTTGGATCGTGCAAGGATGCCCGCTGTCATGGAGGCAGCGGACATCGGTCCTTAGTTCGCGGCGCAGGCTGCCCAGGAGCGCCACTTGGATTCGTTGTTCTTGGCCCATTCCATGGCGACTTCGTTGACCGGGCGGCCCTTCACGTCGACCTCGTGAACGAGATCGCCAAGCTCCTTGCCGTCCATGGTGAACTTGCGCACGATATCGTAGGCGCAGGGCCAGACTTTCTCGCCTTCGGCCCAGGCCATTTTCTTGATCCAGCCCTCCGGCTTGCCGCAGTCATGCGTCGCCGACTTGTTTTCGCCCCAGGCCGGATCGGCGTAGCAGGCTTCCTCATAGGGCGGGAACTTGACGAAGGAGCCGGAGAAGACTGAGGGCACCCAATGCGGCTGGTAGACCCACAGGATAATCGGCGCCTTGCGCTCATAGGCCGATTGCAGCTCCGCGAACATCGCCGCTTCCGTACCGGCATGCACGACCTCGAACGGCAGGTCCAGCGCCTTCACGCGCTCCTCGTCAAAGCCGCCCCAGCTCACGGGCGCGCCGAGATAGCGGCCCTTCGGCGCGGTTTCCGGCGAGGAAAAGGCTTCCGCGCAGTTTTTCAGGGCCTTCCAGTCCGGCAGGCCGGGGCATTTTTCTTCCATATAGGAAGGGTACCACCATTCTTCCTTGGCATGCGGGCCAAGCTCGCCCATGTCGAGGATCTTGCCGGTGGCAAGCGAAGCGTTGAACGCCTTGTCCTGCGTGGTCTGCCAGGTTTCCAGCGCGATCGTCAGGTCGCCCGTCTCGAAGCCGGGGTAACGGGCGCTGTCGTCGGCGACCACGGTTTCGACGTTATAGCCATAGGTGGACAGGATGATGTTGAGGATCTCGGTGTCGATCAGCATCGACGACCAGTCGGCGACCATCAGCTTGATCGTCTGGGTGGATTCCGGCTCGAAGGCCATGGACGGCGTGGCGCTGGTCATCAGCCCCAGCGCCAGCATTGCGGATGTCATCAGCTTTTTCATTGGTGAACCCCTGTTGTTTATTGTGTTGAATTTCAGCCCTTAGCGTACCAGCCATTATCGACGTAAAGCGCCTGACCGTTGACGAAGCTCGCATCGTCGGAGGCAAGCCACAGCGCCGCCGCCGCCACTTCCTCCGGCTCGCACAGGCGGCCCTGAACGGCATGCAGGTCGGCGACGTTCCATTTCTGGCCGAGGCCGTCGAGTTCGTCGATCTCGCGCAGCCCGTGCGCCGTCTTGACGAAGCCGGGGCAGACGGCATTGGCGCGAATGCCCCGGTCGCGATATTCCACCGCGATGGAGCGGGCGAGTTGCAGAACCGCGCCCTTGGTCATGCAATACAGGCTTTCCAGCGCGAAACCCTTCTCGCCGCCGATGGAGGAGGTGATGACGATCGAGCCGCCGCCGTTTTCCAGCATATGCGAGACGACCTCGCGGCAGACGACGAAGGCGGAGCGGACGTTGATGTCCATCAGCCTGTTGTAATCGGCATCGGTGCTTTCATGCAGCGGCTTGACGATGATGGTGCCCGCATGGCTGAACAGCGTGTCGATGCGGCCCCAGCGCCCGGCCACCGCCGCCACGGAAGCGCGCACCGCCGCCGTATCCGCCACATTGGTTTCGAGAAACACGGCCGAGCCGCCCGCCGCCTCGATTTCGGCGACCGCTTCGCGGCCCGCATCGGCCTGGATATCGAAGATCGCGACCTTCGCGCCTTCTTCGGCAAACATGCGCGCCGCGGCGCGCCCCATGCCGTTGGCGCCGCCGGTGATGATGGCGGTGCGCCCCTCCAGCCGTCCCGCTCTTGCCGCCCTGTTCGCCGTCTCCGCCTTGATGTTCATGTCGCCCCCGCATCTGGTTTTGTCGCATTGCGCATTCGGGAAACCGAAGTCCTCTTTCCCGGGCAAGCGTGAATGGATCATTGGTATGATGTTAATACCAATGGAATGCGGCGCCGTTGTCAAGCCCATCCCGAGCGGGAAATGCATTCAGGCGAACGCTTGCTGTCATGAATTCGATTGGAAAGGCGGCGTCAGGCGGCGTTTCGCGTGATCCGGCGGATGGCGTTCCACAGCAGGACATGCAGATCGGCCATCGCGGTTTCGCTGGCGCCCGCGTCTTCCCGCTCCACCCCGCGCAGCAATTCGCCGAACAATTTCAAGGCGTCGGCAACGGCGGCCTCGGCCGGCCCGCCCTCGAAGGGCAGGAAGAGTTCGGCAAGACCATCCTCGATGGCGCGGGAAAGCAGGGTATTCTGGGTGGCATCACCCAGCGCCAGCAGAAACAGCGCTTCCGCTTGCTTGCGCTCGGGCGCGGATTGCGAGGAATGCAGCATGTCCACCGCCTGCCGCATGCGTTTCAGGTCGGCGGCGCTGCGGCGCACGGCGGCAAGGCGGGCGGCGGCAAGCTGGTTCACGGTCAGGAACTCGACCACGCGCATGGCGGCGGCGGGCGCGCGCGACAGGCGGCGGCGGGCCATCTGGTTCAGCCGGTCCTCATCGGTGACGAAAGCGCCGCCCTGCGCGCCGCGCCGCACGGTGATGTACTGGTTGGTCTCCAGCACCCGCAGCGCCTCGCGCAGCGTCACGCGGCTGATGCCGAACTTGTCGGAAAGCTGGCGTTCGGCCGGAAGCCGTTCGGCGGGCAGCAGCAGGCCCGCATGGATCTGCCGTTGCAGCAGATCCACGGCCAGCCCATGGGCCGCTTGCGGTTCGACAGGTCTCAGGCCCCAGAGCAAGCTTCAGACCGCCGTGAAGGTGTTGTCGACAAAAAGCTCGGCCCCGTTGACGAAGCTCGACGCGTCGGAGGCCAGAAACAGCGCGACTTCCGCCACCTCCTCGGGCTCGCAGATGCGCCCCTGCATGGCGTTCACATCGTTTTCCGAGGCGAAGACGCCGTAGCTGCGCAATTGTTCGATTTCATGCTCGCCATGCTGCGTGCGCACGAAGCTGGGGCAGATCAGGTTGGAGCGGATGCCCTGATCGCGGTATTCCACCGCCAGCGCCCTTGCAAGCTGGTGCATGGCCGATTTCGAGGCGCAATAGAGCGCTTCGAGATGGGGGGCGGCGCGCACGCCCGTCGTCGATGTAAAGATCAGCACGCCCTTGCCCCGTTCCAGCATTTCCGGAAGCACGAGCTGGCACATCAGGAATGCCGACTTGGCATTGTTGTTCATCAGCTCGTCCCATTCTTCGAGCGTACACTCCAGAAAGGGTTTTACAATGATGATTCCCGCGTGATTGAACAGAATATCCACCTGTCCGAAGGCATCGCGGGCGGCGCGATAGGCGGCTTCTGCTTCCTGCGGCAGCGAGACGTCGGCATGGACGAAGCGGACGTCGAAGCCGCGCCCCGTCAGCCTTGCCGCCAGTTCCTGCGCCGCCGCCGCGTCGCGGTCGGCGATCATCACGCGCGCGCCTTCCTCGGCAAACAGCGTGACGCTCGCAGCCCCCGCGCCCTTGGCGCCGCCGGTGATCAATACGGATTTTTTCTGAAGCCTTCCCATGGTATGAAATCCATACCATAGGGAAATCCTTCAGGCAAACTCTGCCCTCATCCGAGGGAGATCAATTCCCGTGGCAACCGGTTCATGCTTTGCGCGCCTTCCGGCGTGATGAGGAACTGCTCCTCGATCATCAGCGCCCCGATGCCATCGGCATAGAAGGGCGTTTCCAGCGCCAGCACCATGCCGGGCTCGATGACGATGCCATTGCCATGCGAGAGGAACGGCCATTCCTCGATACCGGCGGCGGCACCGACGGAATGGCCGAAATGGCCGCGATAATATTCCTGAAAGCCGTGGCGGCGCATGCAGGCCAGCATGGTTGCATGCACCTGCCCGAAAGTGTTGCCGGGCTTCAACGCCTCGACGCCCGCGAGGAAGGTTTCCAGCAGGGCCGCATAAATCGTTTCGGCAATCGGCGAAGCCTTGCCCTGGACGAAGGTGCGCGCCCCGTCGGAGGAATAGCCGCCGACCAGCGTGCCGACATCGGCCTTGATGAGATCGCCGTCGCCAAGCGCCGCCGCCGGGTTTTGCAGATCGGGGCCGATGGAAATGTAATCCCAATGGCCGGAAAGCCCATGCCCGCCCTCCGTCGCCGCCTGCCGCGCCCCGGCCAGCCAGGCGGCGGAAAGTTCGGCCACGCGCGCGCCGGGGCGGGCGGCGCGCATCAGGCTTTCCAGCCCCGCCTCGGCGCAGTGCGCCGCCTTGCGCAGCCGGTCGATCTCACGCGGGTTCTTGATCATGCGCAGCCGCCGCAGGATATCGGAGGCGTCGCGCCATTCCACACCGGGCGTTGCCGCCTTCAGCGCGGTGAAATCGGCGGCGGGCAGGAAATCGAGATCGGCGCCGAGCACGGCGCCGGACAGGCCGCGTTCGGCGAGGATATCGGCGAGAAGCCGGAAGCAATGTTGCTGGTCGAAGGTTTCCGGGCGCGGGCCGGTATTGCCGCTGCTCCGATAGGCCGCATCGATATCGGCGGCTGTCTTTGCGCCTTTGACGGTCACGGCGTCGATCCAGATGCGGTGGGTGCGAATGTCGATCGCGCCCCCGCAAGGCTGCGCCCCGGCCGCATGATCGCTGAGCACGGCGGCAAGGGAGGCGCCCGCATCGGCAGGCACGAGCGCGATGGCCGACCCGGCCCGCCCCCACATGGTTGCGACGCCAGCGCCAAGGCCCGTCGCATAGGCAAACGCTTCCGGCCGGAACAGCGCCATTGCCTCCAGCCCTTCCGAAGCCAGCATTGCCTGCGCCCGCCTGCGGTCCATATCGCCCATCATTGCCTGCCGCTTTCTGCCCTCATCGGTCCCGAAGGCGCGAAAACTATCCACGGATTTGCGATTCCTTGAAAGAGATTTCCCTTTGATTTTCGGAAATTGGAGTGGAAAAACATATCTTTGTGCCGCAGGATCGATACAATCCCGGCCATGACGCCGCCAATGGCGGCGCAAGCCAGACAGGAGAACGATATGAGTGGTTTCAACATGCGCAGCCGGGCGGCAGGCCGGACCGTCACCGTGACGCTGGCGGCCGCGCTCGGGCTTGGCATTTTCGGCCAGGCGCTTGCCGCCGAAAGCGATCCCGACGCCACGATCAATATCGGTTCGCTCTACGAGCCGCAGAATCTCGACAACACGGCGGGCGCGGGGCAGGGCATCAGCGAAGCCTTCAACGGCAATGTCTACGAGGCGCTGTTCCGCCTGACCGATGCCGGGACGGTGGAGCCGGTGCTGGCCAAGGACACCAAGGTCAGCGAGGACGGCCTGACCTACACGTTCACGCTGCAACCGGGCGTCACCTTCCATTCCGGCGCGCCGCTGACGTCGAAGGACGTGAAGTTCTCCATCGAGCGCGTGACGGCGGAAGCCTCGAAAAGCGCGCGCAAGAACAGCCTCAAGGCCATCGCGGGCATCGAGACGCCCGACGATGCGACCGTGGTCGTCAAGCTGTCCTCGCGCTCGATCTCGCTGCCCTACAATCTCTCCTATGTCTGGATCGTCAACGACGAGGCGGCGGATCTGCAATCCAAGGAAGACGGCACCGGTCCCTACGCGTTGCAGGAATGGCGGCGCGGCTCGTCGCTGGCGATTGCCCGTTTCGACCAGTACTGGGGCGCCAAGCCGAAGAACGGCGAGGTGGTCT
>JBDHTA010000034.1:0-29272 GCA_039808465.1 Rhizobiaceae bacterium
GCCTTGCCCCCTCGCGCTTTTCCGGCATTCCGATCGCGGTGAAAGATCTGTTCGATCTCGCGGGCGAGCCCACCCCCGCCGGGTCGAAGGCGCTGGCCGATGCCGCGCCCGCGAAAACCGATGCGCCCGCCATTGCCCGCCTCAGGGCGGCCGGTTTCATCGTCGTCGGCCGCAACAACATGACCGAATTCGCCTTTTCCGGCGTCGGCATCAACCCGCATTACGGCACGCCCGCCAATCCTTACGACCGCGCCATCGGCCGCATTCCCGGCGGCTCCTCCTCGGGGGCTGCCGTTGCGGTGGCCGATGGCATGGCGGCGGCGGCGATCGGCTCCGACACCGGCGGCTCCTGCCGCATTCCCGCTGCGCTGTGCGGCATCACCGGCTACAAACCGACCGCCAGCGCCGTGCCGCTCGATGGCGCGTTGCCGCTCTCCTTCACGCTCGATTCCATCGGCCCGCTGGCCAACAGCGTCGATTGCTGCGCCAGCCTGCACGAGATCCTGAGCGGCGCCCCGCTCGCCGCCACGGCAGAACGCGCCGTCAGGGGCCTGCGCATCGCCGTGCCGCAATCCGTCGTCTTCGACGGCATCGAGCCCTATGTGGCCGAGACCTTCGAGGCGGCGATCCGGCGTCTTGCCGATGCGGGCGCGTCGGTGACGGAAATCCCGCTTCGCGAGCTGGAAATGGTCGGCCGCATCAATGCCAAGGGCGGTTTTCCCGCCCCCGAGGCGCTGTCCTGGCACCGCGATCTTCTGGAAACGCATGGCGAGCAGTATGACCAGCGCGTGCGCGCCCGCATCCTGCGCGCCCGTGAGCAGTCGGCGGCCGATTACATCGACATGCTGCATCTGCGCCGCGCCTATATCGCCGAGACCAGCCGGGCGATCGCGCCCTATGATGTTCTCGCCATGCCGACCGTGCCGATGGTGGCCCCGGCCATCGCCGCGCTGGAGGCGGATACCGATCTCTTCGTGAAGACCAACCTGACGCTTCTGCGCAACCCGACGCTGATCAACATGCTGGACGGCTGCGCCATTTCGCTGCCGGCGCATGCCGAGGGCGAAGCGCCGGTGGGCCTGATGCTGGCCGCGGGCGGCGGCCAGGACGCCGCGCTGTTCGCCAATGCGCGGGCGGTGGAAGCGGCGCTGCGGCGGTAAGGTTTTTCAGGCGTTCCCTCATCCCGGCCGGGGTGAGGGGCAGGCCTCAGAACTGCCGCACGATATTTTCCCGGAATGCCTCGATATGCTCGCGGATCGCGGCTTCCGCCGCATCGGGATCGCGGTTGCGAATGCCTTCGACCACGGCCGCATGCTGTTCGCAAACGCGCACATGGTGCTCGTTGGAGCGCAGCGAGATGAACCAGAGGCGCGTCGAGCGGTCGTGCAGGTTGCCCATGATATCGGGCAGCAGGAAATTGCGCGAGCTTGCCGCAAGCAGGGCATGGAAGGCGCGGTCGAGGTTCATCATGGTCTCGATCTCGCGGCTTTTTGCCGCTTGCCAGGTGGCGTCGAGGTTTTCACAGAGATGGGCGATGTCGGCGGGCTCGGCCAGCTCCGCCACCTTGCGCACGCAAAAGGCCTCGTTGACGAGGCGCACGTCGATGATGTCGAAAATCTCGTTGAGGCTGATCGGCTTGACCATGATGCCCTTGCGCGGCAGCACGTCGATGAGCCCGTCGGCCGCGAGACGGTCGATCGCCTGGTGAACGGGGGTGCGGCCGATGTTCAGCTCCGTGCTCAGCACGCCCTCGCTCAGCACTTCCCCCGGCTTGAGGTCACAGGTGATGATCCGCCGCTTGATGGCCTCGTAGGCCGTATCGCGCAGGGAAACCACGGGTTCGCCGCGCCTGCGCCGGGCGGAGGGCGCGCTGCCGGGTTCGGCAAGGGGTGTCTCGGGCATCATTGTCCTGTTTCCAAACGTCTTTGCACCATCGGCCGGGGCCGCCCGGCAAGTTCGATTAGTATCGACTTGCCGGGCGCAGGCAAGCCGGTTGCGCAATCTCTCGCAGATCAGCCCGCCACCGGCAATGTCTTGACGTCGTAGCCGAAGGCGATCCTGCGGCCGAGAACCGGGTCTTCCAGCTCGCCCTCGAAGCGGGTAGCGGGGCGCACGCCGCCGATTGCGGGCATGGTGCCGCCGAACATGGCGGTGCCGTCGGGCAGCCGTCCGTCCGCCGCCCATCCGGCGATGAGGTCGGCGGGCGCGAGCAGGCCGGAGATCGGGCCTTCCTGATACAGCACGCGCGCGCCGTCGATCACGGCGTGACTGCGCAGGATGAGGCTGTCCCAATGACCGGCCACCTCCTCGAAGGGCCAGACCGTTGCGGCCACCGGCTTGTCGCAGACCTGCTTGGAAACGGTGACGCCATAGGTCTCGACCTTGCGGTCCGTATGGTCGCAGCCGACGCCGACATGCAGCTTGCCGCCGCTGGCGATCAGAAGAGCCTCGACCTCGCCGCTGCCTGCCGTGCCCGCATCCTCGATCAGCCCGGCCGCCGTCACGCGCGCGGCGGCGACCCGGTAATAGGTGGGGGTGGCGGCCGGGCGGGCGACGCCGAGGGCTTCCAGCTCCTGAATATGATGCTCCATCGCCTCCTTGTTGCGGCCCGCCCAGCCAGCGATCACGAAGTCGGTGACATCGAGGGCGACGGGCGTCTGGCCGCCGCGGCTTTCCAGTGTGAGGTGCAGTGTGGTCATTGCGGTAACGGCTCCCGGGGTTGGCGGCCGCATTTCGCGGCCCGATAGCATAAATTTTAAGTGGCAGTGATATTTCACTGTAGTTTTATCTTGCATATCAGCCGAGATTACGCAATCATCAAAACAGGGCGAGGGACGAGGAAACCGCGCCGGAACCGGCACCGAAGCCCATGCTTCGGGCGGCGATGCCGCATGGCCGGACGTGGAAAAGCGCCCGCACGACCGGGCCGAACCAGAGGGAATGAGATGAACAGCTACTGTGGACTTCTTCGCTCGGCCGTCGCGGCCGTCGCCATTTTCGCCGCCGGGGCGGCGCTCTCGCAGGAAAAACCGGCCGCGCTCGGCATCGGGGTGTTCAGCTTCACCTCCGGCGGCACCGCCGCCTATGGCAAGCCGGGCCGCGACGCCGCCGAACTGATGATCGAGCGCATCAACGCCCGGGGCGGCATCGGCGGCGTGCCGCTGTCGGCCACCTATGTCGATGAAGGCCAGGGCACCGAGGGCGTGATCGCCGAATACCGCAAGCTGGCGGGCGATGCCGCCAACCAGGTGATGATCGCCGCCCTCTCGTCCGGCAACTGCATGGCGCTCGCGCCGGTCAGCGACCAGATGAAGGTGCCGACCGTCGGCTGGAACTGCGACACGCACCAGCTCTATCTCAAGGACAGGCATCCCTATTTCTTCCGGCCGAACGGCAATACCGTGCCGGAATTCGTCGCCTATGCCGCCTATCTCATGGCCGTGAAGCCGGATGTGAAGCGCATTGCCATCATCAACCCCGATTATGCCTTCGGCCATGACGCGGCGAAGATCTTCACCAGCGCCATCAAGACCTTCAAACCGGATGTGGAAGTGGTGGCCGAACTCTTCCCCAAGCTTGGCGCGGGCACCTACCAGACGGAAATCTCGCGCCTCACCGCCGCCCGCCCGGATGTGATCTTCTCGAACCTGTGGGGCGGCGACCTCGAAAACTTCGTGCGTCAGGCCAGCCCGCGCGGCCTGTTCCGCTCGTCGCAGGCGATCCTCGCCCTCGGCGAATCCTCCATGCAGAACGTCCAGATCCCCGAAGGCGTTATCGTCGGCGTGCTGGGCGATGGCTGGTGGATGTCGCCGGATGCGGCCGCCAATGCCGAAACCAGGGAATTTGCCGAAGCCTACAAGGCGAAATACGGCAAGTGGCCGGTCTTCCCGGCCATGAAGATGGCCAACAGCTTCCTCTACGTGCAGGCGGCCTATGAAAAGGCCATGGCCGCCAATGGCGGCAAGTGGCCAAGTCGCGACGAGGTCGCCGATGCCATGAAGGGCAGCGAGGTGAAGACGCTGACCGGCACGATGCAGACCCGTGGCGACAATGACGGCGTGGTCGACCAGATCATCGGCGTCACCGCCCGGTCGGATAGCCATGACGGCCCGGTCATCGGTAACATGGTGCGCTACAAGGGCGCCGAGCTGATGCCGCCGGAGGGGCAGGATCCGATCGCCTGGATCGGCACGCTTGGCGCCGGCCTGCCCGGCAAGCTGCCGCAGCCCGGCTCCTACAAGTAACGTCAGCCCCTCGGGGCGGCCGCACAGGGAATGAAGCCGCCGCGCCGTCCTTTCTCCCCGGCCGGGGAGAGGGAAACGGCGGCGGCATGCCCCTCATGCCGCCGCCCCGCTCATGCGCGGCCGTTTTCCGCGCGCGGAGTCGAAATCATGTTCGAAACCATCGTTCCCCTTCTCGTCGACGGGCTGGCGAATGCGGCGCTGATCTTTCTCGTTGCCGTTGGCCTGACCCTCGTTTTCAGCGTGCTGCGCGTGCTCAATGTCGCCCATGGCAGCTTCTTCTCCATCGGCGCCTATGCCGCCGCGTCACTGAGCCTGTGGATCGTCGGCGCGGGCCTGCCCGCGGGCTTCACCTTCGTCGCCCTGTTCCTCAGCGCCGCGCTGGTGGCCTGCATCGTCGGGCCGCTGATCGAGCGCACGCTGATCCGCTGGACTTACGGCAAGTCGGAAGCGGTGCAGATCCTCGTCACCTTCGGCCTGTTCCTCATCCTCGAGGATTTGCAGCGCCTCGTCTTCGGCGTCGATTCGCTTTATGAGGATACGCCGGTGCAGATGCTCGGCAGCATCGAGATCGGCGGCGTCGTCTATCTCACCTACCAGCTCCTGCTGATCCTGTTCGCCGTAGCGCTGCTCGTCGGCCTGAAGCTGTTCATCGGCCATACCCGTATCGGCAAGCTGATTGCCGCCGTCGTCGCCGACCGCGAGGTTTCGCAGGCGCTCGGCATCAACACCAACCGCGTGTTCATGATCGCCTTCAGCCTCGGCGTCTTCCTCGCCGCCCTCGGCGGAGCGCTCACCGTGCCGCAGGCCGGTGTCTCGCCGGGGCTCGGGGCCGATACGATGGTGCTCGCCTTCGCGGTCGCCGCCATCGGCGGGCTTGGCAAGATCGAGGGGGCGGCGGTTGCCGCCGTCATCGTCGCGCTCGCCCGGGTGTTCGCCATCTATTTCGCCCCGGAACTCGATGCCGTCGCGCCCTATGTCGTGATGCTGCTCGTGCTTCTGGTCCGCCCCTATGGCCTTTTCGGCTCCGCAACGACGCGAAAGATCTGATCATGCCTCTGCTTCTGCTTGCCGCTGGCGCCGTCATCGCCCTCGTTGCGGCCACCTTCGCCTTTCCCTGGCTGGAATTCGTCCTGACGCTGGCCATCGCCAAGGGCCTTGCCGCTCTCGGCGTCGCGATCCTGTTGCGCGCCGGGCTGATTTCCATCGGCCACGCCATGTTCTACGCCATCGGCGCCTATGCCACCGCCTTTGCCATGCGCGATTTCGGCATCACCGATGTCTTCGCGCTGCTTTTGATCGCCGCCATTGCCTCGCTGGCCGCGGGGCTGGTGATCGGCGCCTTCGTGGTGCGCTATCGCGCCATTTTCTTCGCCATGCTCAACCTTGCCATTTCCATGGTGCTGTTCTCGCTGCTGGCGAAATTCTACGGCGTCACCGGCGGCACGGACGGCATGCGCGTGGCAACGCCCACGGTGCTCGGCATGGTTCTCGAGGCGCAGGGCTTTGCGACCTTCCTGTTCTACGGGTCGATTGCCGCCATGGTCGTCGCGGGCCTTGCCGTGAACGCCTATTTCAAGAGCCCGCTCGGGGAGGCGCTGTCGGCCATCCATACCAATGAGATTCGCCTCGAATATCTCGGCATTCCCGTGCGCGGCGTGCTGCTCGTTGCTTATGGCATTTCGGCGCTGCTGGCGGGCATCGGCGGCACGCTCGCGGCCATGACCATCGGTCATGTGCTGCCCGACATGGCCTACTGGACCGATTCCGGCCATCTCGTGCTGGTCGCCGTGCTCGGCGGCATCAGCGGCATTGCCGGGCCGTTCGTCGGCGCGGTGTTCCTCGAACTCGTGCATAACCTTGCCGCCGGTTTCACCGATGCCTGGAACATGATCGTCGGCGCGGCGCTGCTGGGCGTCATCTTCTTTCTGCCCAAAGGCCTGATCGGTTTCTTCAGCGCCTCCAGGAAGGGAGACGTGGCATGACCGTGCTGCTCGAAGCGAAAAACCTGCATATCACCTTCGGCGCCGTCAAGGCCGCCAACGGCGTCGACCTGCATATCGACGAGGGCGAGTTTCTCGCCATCATCGGCCCGAACGGTTCCGGCAAGACGACGTTCCTCAACCTCTGCACCGGCTATATCCGGCCCTCGCAGGGCGAGGTCACGCTCGACGGCAAGCCGATCACCCGCCTGCCGCCGCGCACCATCGCCCGCAAGGGCATTGCCCGCGCCTTCCAGATCCCGCAGCTCTTTCTCGACCAGAGCGTGCTCACCAACCTGATGCTGGCGATTGCCTCGCGCGAGAACCTGTGGCAGCTCGGCAGGACGCTCGACCGGCCGGCCTATCGCGACGAGGCCATGGCGCTGCTTGCCATGTTCAACCTTGCCGATTGCGCCCCGGCGCTGGCCTCGACACTGCCCGAGGGACGGCGCAAGCTGGTCGACATCGCCATCGCGCTGGCGCTGAAGCCCCGCCTCGTGCTGCTCGACGAGCCGACCAGCGGCGTCAGCGCGCTCGAACGCTTCGCGTTGATGGAAACCCTGATGGGCGCGCTGCGGCAGGCGAAAGTCTCCGCCCTGTTCGTGGAGCACGACATGGATGTGGTGGAGCGCTACGCGGACCGGGTCGTCGTCTGGGAATCCGGCCGGGTGATGGCCGAGGGCAAGCCGGAAACCGTGTTCAAGGACGCCCGCGTCATCGAAAACGTCATTGGAGTGGCCTGATGCTGACCGTTTCTTCCCTCAATGTCTCGCTGGCCGGCGCGAAAATCCTGCGCGACGTCGCCTTCTCGCTGAAGCCCGGCGCGACCACCGTGCTGATCGGCCGTAACGGCGCGGGCAAAACCACGCTGCTGCGCGCCATCATGGGCCTTGCGCCCGCCGAATCCGGCACGGTGTTACTGGATGGCAAGGATATGCTGCCGCTGCCCGCCTTTGCCCGCGCCCCCGCCGGTATCGGCTATGCACCGGAGGACCGGCGGCTGATTCCGGAATTTTCCGTCGAGGACAATATCGTGCTGCCCGGACAGGCGCTGAAGCTGCCGCAGGCGGAAATCAGGCGCCGTCTCGAAAAGGTCTATGCGCTGCTGCCCGAGCTTCACACCATGCGGGCGCGCCCCGGCAACGGCGTTTCTGGCGGCCAGGGCAAGATGGTGGCGCTCGGCCGGGCGCTGATGGTGGCGGAAAAGCTGCTGATGCTGGACGAGCCCTTCCAGGGGCTTGCCCCGGCGCTGGCGCTCGATTATGCCCGCACGCTCTCGCGCCTGCGTGAGACCATGCGCGGCCTGACCTTGCTGATCACCGAATCCAGCCCGAACCTGTTGAAGTCCGTCGCCGACGAAACGCTGCTGATCGAGCGCGGCGCGGTGACGCTTCAGCCGCAGGATGCCGCAACCATTGCATGACGGATGCCGGGCGGGCGGCCTGCCTGCCCGCCCGTTTGCCGCGGCGGCGCTTCCAAAGACAAAACGGCGTCGCACTTTGACTGAAATTGCTCTATATGCTGCTTCAGCTAGGTAAGTTGCAAAGCTGAAGGACGGACCATGTCAGCAACGATCAGCAGGCCGGAATTGCTCGAGGACGGCGACGACGCGCCGTTTCGCCAGATGATCCACGATGCGCTCGGCTTCAGCACGCGGCTGCTCGAAATCCGCAACCGGCTTGGCGAAGTAATCGGCCTTTCCGGCCCGGCCTTCTCCATCCTGATCGCCATCGAGCATCTGTCCAAGGAAGCCGATGTCGGCATCAGCCAGGTGAGCGACCATCTGCACCAGTCCGGCGCCTTCGTGACCCTTGAGGTGGCGAAACTCGTGAAAGCCGGTCTCGTTGACAAGTTTGCCAATCCGGAGGACGGCCGCCGCGTCATCGTCAGAGTGACAGACAAGGCCCGCGCCCTGCTGGCCGAGCTTGCCGAAACCCAGCGCCCGGTCAACGACGCCATTTTCGCCGGGCTCGATCCGGACGAATTCCGCGCCTTCGCAAAGATCGCCGCCCGGCTGGTCCCCGGCACGGAGGAAGGCCTTGCCCTGCTGCGCTACAAGGCCGAGCAGAAAAGGGCGCGGCTTTGAGGAACCTCATTCCGGAAGGTGGAAGGCGCTTCTGAAATAGGCGCGGAATGCCGACATCTGCGGGGAGAACTCGGTGCCGCGCCGCCAGGCCAGGCCGATATCCATCGAGGGAATGTCGTCCTGAAGCACCAGCGTTTCGATACGCCTGCCCTCCAGCGACCACGGCCGGTGAACCATGTCCGACAGGAGCGCGACGCCCTGGCCGTTGGCGACCAGCGAGCGGACGGCTTCGACCGAGGAGGTGCGCAGCGATATGCGCGGCTGATAGGGCGTCTGGTTCCAGTATTTGAGGGCAGTGTGCGACGCCTCGTCCACCGTCAGCATGATATAGGGCTCGCTCGCAACTTCCCTGAGGCCGACCGGCTCCAGCGACAGAAGCCTGTGGCGGGCGGGCAGCCACAGGCGGCGGGGAGAACTCAGCAGCGTTTCCGTCTGCAATTCATGGCTGACGATGTTGGAGGTCAGCAGCACCGAAATGTCGTAGCGGTTGGTCAGCAGCCCTTCCTCGATCGACTCCCGGTTCAGCTCGAAGAACTGGATGTCGAGCCCCGGCAACTGGCGGCGCAGCCGCTCGATGTGATAGGGCAGGAAATAGCCGATGACCGTATAGGTCGCCGCGACCGTCAGGCGGCCCGTCACCTCGCTCGCCACCAGATTGAGCTGCTGCGCCTCGGCGACCTTCTTCATGATGTCATAGGCATGGGCGAGAAACTGCCGCCCGGCGGAGGTCAGCTCCATGCCATGCGGCGTGCGCTCGAACAGCCGCGCCCCGACGGTTTCCTCAAGGTCGCGAATTGCGGTGGTGACGGCCGATTGCGAAATCGACAGGTTGACCGCCGCCTGCGAGACCTGCCCAGATTCCGCTGTCGCGATGAAATATCTGATCTGCTTGAAACTGAGCGGCATATCGTAATTCCAGATACCGGCCTTCTGATTTTCGGATAAGCAGACGGGGCATCAGCCCGTTTTCTGCTCAATATGCTTCGCCAGACCCCTTAGCCGATTGAATCGAAAGGAAGCCGGGCTGCCTGAGGAATAAGCAGGCTGTTCTGATTTTCAGATAATAAACATGAGAAAATCGAATTTTTCAAACACGGATTTTGCGCGTAGCGTTTTCCGGCGAAAACAGGCGCATCATATTGGCAGAATGGGAGAGGCTCTTGGCTCTCGAGGTCGTAGACATCAATTGCGATATGGGTGAGGCTTTCGGACGCTGGCGCGTCGGCGATGCCGATGATGCGAGCCTGATGGGCCATATCAGCTCCGCCAATATCGCCGCCGGATTTCACGCCGGCGATCCGAACCTGATGGACCAGACGGTTCGTCTTGCCGTTGAGCATGGCGTCGGCATCGGGGCGCATCCCGGCTATAACGATCTCCAGGGTTTCGGCCGCCGCCGCATCAACGGCACCTCGCGCGAGCTGGTCAACGACATCGCCTATCAGGTCGGCGCGTTGCGCGAATTCGCGCGCCGCCATGGCGCGCATCTCCAGCACGTCAAGCCGCATGGCGCGCTCTATATGGAAATGGCCGTCAACGCCGAGTTCGCCCAGCAATTCGTGGCCTATATGCGGGCGGTGGCGCCGAACACATTCGTCTTCTGCATGGCGGGATCGGCGACCGAGCGGGCGGCCAGGGAGGCCGGGCAGCCGGTGATCCGCGAATTCTACGCCGACCGCGATTACGATGAGAGCGGCTCGATCGTCTTCACCCGCGACGCGGGGCGGCTGGATCCGGCCGCGATCGCCCGCAAGGTGGTGCGCGCCTGCATCGAGGGCAGGGTGACCGCCGTCACCGGCCGCGATATCGAGGTTCCCTTCGAAAGCATCTGCTTCCATTCCGATACGCTCGGCGCGTTGGACATCGCCCGCGCCATGCGGGATGCGTTGCGCGCCGAGGGCATCCGCATCGCCCCCGTATCCGAGATCGTCAAAGTTTAATTTTTCCGGAGGACAGCATGAGCAAGCTCGAGATCAGATCGCCACTTCCCGGCACCTTCTACCGCAAGCCGTCTCCGGATGCGCCCAACTTCAAATCCGATGGCGATGCCGTCGCGGCGGCCGATGTGATCGGGCTCATCGAAGTGATGAAGACCTTTCACGAGATTCCCGCGGGCATTGCCGGAAGCAATGTCACCTTTCTGGTGGACGATGCCGAGCCGATCATGGCGGGCCAGGTGATTGCCGAGGTCGAGGCATGACGATCCGTTCGCTGCTGATCGCCAATCGCGGCGAGATCGCGGTGCGG
The DNA here is from genome assembly GCA_039808465.1 of Rhizobiaceae bacterium. Classification (GTDB taxonomy): domain Bacteria; phylum Pseudomonadota; class Alphaproteobacteria; order Rhizobiales; family Rhizobiaceae; genus Metarhizobium. The sequence continues at coordinate 10,557 of JBDHTA010000034.1, forward strand.
ATCATCCGGGCGGCCAAGGCTCTCGGCATCCGCACCGTGCAGGTGCATTCCGCCGCCGACCGCGACATGCTGGCCGTCAGGCTCGCCGATGAGGCGATCGATATCGGCCCGCCTTCCGCCGCCAGGTCGTATCTGAAGATCGAGGCGGTGATCGCCGCCGCCAGACAGGCCGGTGTCGACGCCATCCACCCCGGCTATGGCTTCCTTTCGGAAAATGCCGCCTTCGCGCAGGCCGTCGAGGATGCGGGCATGATCTTCATCGGCCCGAAGGCCGAGGCGATCAGCCTGCTCGGCGACAAGGTCGAGGCGCGCAGGGTTGCCCAGCGCGCCGGTGTGCCGACGGTGCCCGGCAGCGACGGCCGCGTGGACAGCATAGAGCTGGCCCGCGAGATCGCCGGAAAGATCGGCTTCCCGGTGATGATCAAGGCCGCCGCCGGTGGTGGCGGACGCGGCATCCGCATCGCCGCGACGATGGAGGAATTCGAGCGCCATTTTCCGCAGGCTTCCGCCGAGGCGCTCGCCGCCTTCGGTGACGGCGGTCTCTACATCGAGAAGGTGATCACCCGCGCCCGCCATGTCGAGGTGCAGATTCTGGGGGACGGAGAGAATGCCGTCCACTGCTTCGAGCGGGAATGCTCGCTGCAACGCCGCCGCCAGAAGGTCTGGGAGGAGGCGCCGTCGCATCTGCTGCCGGAACATGTCCGCGCCGCCCTTTGCGCCAGCGCCGTGGCGCTGGCCCGGGAGGTGAACTACCGCGGCGCGGGCACCGTCGAATATCTCTATGACGAGGTCAGCGGCGAATTCTACTTCATCGAGGTCAATACCCGCATCCAGGTCGAACATCCCGTGACGGAAATGATCACCGGCATCGATCTCGTGCAGGAGATGATCCGCATCGCCGGTGGCGAGAAGCTTTCCGTCCGCCAGGAAGACATCAGGGTTCATGGCCACGCCATCGAATGCCGCATCAATGCGGAAGATCCGGCCAAAGGCTTCCTGCCGGGGCCGGGCACGGTGGAAAAGCTGGCGGTGCCGGAAGGCGAGGGCATCCGTTTCGACACCATGCTTTATGAGGGCTACACGGTGCCGCCCTTCTACGATTCCCTGCTCGGCAAGCTGATCGTCTGGGCGCCGACGCGCGAAGCCTGCCTGAAACGGCTGGAAGCCGCCTTGCGCGGGCTGGAGATCAGGGGCCTGCCGACGACGGTGCCGCTGCACAGGGCGCTGGCCAGCGACCCGGCCGTGGCAGGCGCGGATTTTCACACGCGCTTTCTCGAAACATGGCTCGAAACGGATTTTCCGGCGGCGCTCGCCGCCATTCAGGAGGCGGTCTGATGCCGATGCGCTATTCATTCGGAGGCGACGAGCACCTGTTCGTCGAATGCAGCGAGGACATGTCGCTGGAGGCGTTCTTCAACAGCCTGTCGATGACAACCGGCATCAAGGAGGCGGGCATCCGGGGCGTGACCGAGATCTGCCCGGCCAATGCCTCCTTCCAGATCAAGTTCGATCCGGATGTCATCCACCCCGACGACGTGCTGAAGGAAGTGAAGGCGGTGGAGGCGGCGGCCACGAAGGCGGAGCCGGTCATCACCACCCGCATCGTCGAGATCCCGGTGTTCTACAACGATCCCTGGACGCATGAGACGCTGATGCGCTTCCGCGAGCGTCATCAGGATCCGGCGGGCACCGACCTCGATTATGCGGCGCGCATCAACAATTTCGCCTCGGTGGACGATTTCATCAAGGCGCATTCCGGCTCGCCATGGTTCGTGTCGATGGTCGGCTTCGTGTCCGGCCTGCCGTTCATGTACCAGATGGTCGAGCGCAGGCGGCAGATCCAGGTGCCGAAATACCTGCGGCCGCGCACGGACACGCCGCGCCTGACGGTCGGCCATGGCGGCTGCTTCGGCTGCATCTATTCGGTGCGCGGCGCTGGCGGCTACCAGATGTTCGGCATCACGCCCATGCCGATTTACGATCCGGCGCAGACGACCAGCTACCTCAAGGATTTCATGGTGTTCTTCCGTCCGGGCGACATCGTGAAGTTCAAGCCGGTCGATCGCGACGGCTACGATCAGGCCGTCGAGGACGTGGACAAGGGCCGCTTCGCGCCGCCGATCCGCGAAGTCCGCTTCGACCTGCGCGAGTTCCAGAACGATATCGACGGCTACAACGCAAGGCTGGAGGGCGTGCTCAATGGCCATTAAGGTTATCCATCCGGGCCTGGTCACCACCGTTCAGGATCTCGGCCGTCCCGGTTATTTCCACCTCGGCATTCCCGAAGGCGGGGCGATGGACCGCCTGTCGCTGAAGGCTGCCAATCTTCTCGTCGGCAATGACGAGGGGGCGGCCGGGCTCGAAGCCGTCTTCATCGGGCCGAAGCTCGAATTCACCGCGGATGCCATGGTGGCGGTTACCGGCGCGGACATGCCCATCCGGGTCGATGGCGCCGAACAATCCGGCTGGACGGCTTTTCCGGTGAAGGCTGGGCAGGTTCTGAGTTTCGATTTCCTCAAGGGCGGGGCGCGCATCTATATCGCCGTATCCGGCGGCATCGCGGTTCCGCAGGCGCTCGGCAGCCGCTCGACCTATCCGATCGGCGCGCTGGGCGGCTTCAACGGCCGGGCGATCGCGGCGGGCGACGAATTGCCGGTGGGCGAGGCGGGCAGGGCCACCGAAGGAAAATCGATCCCCGAGGCGCTGCGCCGCAGGCCGGGGGCGCCAGCGGAGCTTCGCGTCGTGCCCGGCCTTTACTGGCACCGCGTCACCGAGCAGGCGGGAAGAAACTTCTTCGAGGACGAATGGAAGGTGGCGCCGGAGGCGGACCGCATGGGCTACCGCTTCCGGGGCGGCAGGCCGCTCGATTTCGTGGCGCGCGAGCAGCCGTTCGGCGCCGGTTCCGATCCGTCCAACATCGTCGATAGCTGCTATCCCTATGGCTCCATTCAGGTGCCGGGCGGCACCGAGCCGATCATCCTGCATCGCGACGCCGTTTCGGGCGGCGGCTACTTCATGATCGGCACGGTGATTTCCGCCGACATGGACCTGATCGGCCAGATGCAGCCGCATACGCCGACCCGCTTCGTCAAGGTCGACATGGAAACGGCGCTGCAAGCCCGCAAGGATCGCGCCGCGCTGATCGGCCGGATCAAGGCGCTGTTCTAGGAGGAAATTAGATGGCCGGAACGCCTGTCAGGGAAAGCGTTGCGGCCATCCTCATCCGGCATGACCGGGAAGGCGGCCTATTCCATCACGCGGGTCAGGTAATCGGCCGTGACGGTCGGGCCCGGAATGATCGCCACGATCTTCATCTGGGCGATGGTGCGGTTCACCGAGGCGTCGAGATGGCTTTCGAGCATGGCGGCGGCGGCGGCAACGGCGCCGCGCATCAGCAGTTCCACCACCAGCCGCAATTCGGTGATGAGGATCGGCTCGCCCGGCAGGCCGAGGCGGCGCAGCAGCCGTTCGGTCGCGGCGACCGGCAGCAGGTTGTTGGCGATGAGATCGCGCAGCTTCTCGTTCGGCGTCGACAGGACGCAGGTTTCGATGAAGCGCGTCTGGATGTCCTCCGGGTCGCGTTGCACGTCGGCGGCATGCAGGGTTTCGAGTTGGGCAAGCCGGTCGAAAAGCCGCTTCAGCGCGTCGCGGTCGAGATGGGGCGCGCCGGTGATCAGCGCCTGCGGTTCGAGCATCCTGCGCAGCACGAAATGGTCCTTGACCGTCTGCGCCGTCAGCGGCCCGGCGACCCAGTGGGAACTCTGGTTCTTGCGCACCAGCCCCCGTTCGCTCAGGCGGCTCAGCACATCGCGCACGACCGTCCGGCTGACGTTGAAGTGGCTGGCAAGCTCGGTTTCGATGATCCTGTACTGGCCGAAGACGACGCAGCCCGCCACGTCCTTCTCGACGGTGTTGTAGATGCGCTCCCAGGAGGAGCGGCTCTGCAAGGCTTCGTCGACGTGCTGGGGGACGACAAGGCCGATCGACTTGATGTCGGCCCGGTTCGGCTCGACGCTTTCGCCGCCGGGGCCGACCAGAAAGCCGCGCCCCTTGAAGCGCGACACCAGCCCCTCGGATTCCAGCGTTTGCAGCGCGCGCTGCACCGGCGCGCGCGAAATTTGCAGGATCTCGGCAATCGGGCCTTCCAGCAGCACCAGCCCGGCCGGAAGCGTGCCCTCGACGATGTTTTTCCGCAGCACATGCTCGGCAAGCTCGTAGCGTCGCTGCGTACTTTGTCCGGTCCGGTTGTCGGCCATGAAATCAAGATACCTTCGTTCTGGCGTCCGAGTTGTCATTCGCTTTGTACGCGATCTGCGATTGAGTTTCGATAGCTATGCACAAATGGATTTTGCATACAGAATTGACAAGATAACGCGATGTCAACCGGCTTTGCCAGCCCTGAAACCGGCAGGGCGCATCCGATGCGGAAGGCTGGTATTGCTGGATACATGCGGCAAAGGCCTGCTGGCTCGCGATAGCGGGCTGTTTCCGGCGCATTTTGCGCGGCCTTTTGCGAAAATCCATTCTTTCTTTGCAGTCCGGCAAAAAATTTAAAAAAGTCTATTGAGTACAAAAAGCATTTATGTATTCTAGTCGGCAACAGCGCGCCATTCAGAAGCGCGGGGAACTGAACCGAGATTTTAACTTTGGTGGTATCGTTCGATCGTGCGCGGAGCCTCTGCGCGCGAGCGCTATCGGCTTGCCGACGTTCGGCCCCTGCGGGCTTGAGCGAACGGATTGCCGTTGCCGGATGCATGCCGCCTGCAAACTGGCAGGATGAACAGTGTCGGCCGTTCTTCAACTTTCCAATGTCGTGAAGGCCTATGGTGACCTGAGGGCGCTCAACGGGATCGACCTGGCGCTGCCCGACGATTCCTACGTCTCGCTGCTGGGGCCGAGCGGGTCCGGCAAGACGACGCTGCTGCGGGTGATCGCAGGCTTCGAGCAGCCGGAAAGCGGCGCGATCCGGTTTTCCGGCAAGGATGTGACGCATACGCCGCCGCACCAGCGCAATATCGGCTTCGTCTTCCAGAACTTCGCCCTGTTCCCGCATCTGTCGGTCTACGACAACATCGCCTTCGGGCTCATCAACCGCGCGGTCGATCCGGTGACGGACATGAAGCTGGTGGACCGCAAGGTGCGCGACATGATTGCGCTGGTCGGGCTCGCCGGTCTCGAGGACCGCGCCACCACACAGATTTCCGGCGGCCAGAAGCAGCGCGTCGCATTGGCGCGCACGCTGGTCACCGAGCCGCAGATGGTGCTGCTCGACGAGCCGCTCGGCGCGCTCGACGCCAATCTGCGCGCCCGCATGCGCAGCGAGCTGCGCATGATCCGCGAACGCTGCGGCGTGACCTTCCTGCATGTGACCGGCAGCGAGACGGAAGCGCTCGCCATGGGCGACACCGTCTTGGTGCTCGACCGGGCGCGCATCGCCCAGCAGGGCGATTCCGACACCATCTACAACCGCCCCTGTTCACCGGCGGTCGCCCGCTTCCTCAACTGTTACAACCTGTTTGCGGGCAGGATGGCCGATGGCGGATTTGCAAGCGCGCAAGGCCTGCTCGGCTTTCGGGGAGAGCCGCAGAAGGCGGCCGATCCGGCCTACGCCATCCGCTACGACCGCATCGACATCCGCCCGGCAGGCGCCTCCGCAGCCGCCGACGAGGTGCAGATCGAGGGCACGTTCATCGCCAGCGAATATACCGGCTCGGCCGTCAACGCCTTCTTCTCGCTGGATGACGGCAAGGTGTTCGAGGTGGAGGCGCATCTCAGCCACCGGGCCCCGGACAATTACGAATCGCACAAGCGCTATGCGCTGGCCTGGAAGAAGGAGGACGCCCTTGTCTTCGCCTGAGCCCCTGTTGCGCCGCCGCCTCCCAACCCGTTCGCGGAGAATTGCGAGATGACCATGACCGCCATCACCGAAGAAACCGAAACCGGCAAGGCCGCGTCCGCGCGCCCGTCCGGCAAGACGCTGTGGCTGCTTGCGCCGGGCGTGTTGTGGATGCTGCTCTTCCTCGTCCTGCCGCTCGCGATGATGCTCTACGTGTCGTTCTGGACGCAGACCACCTTCAAGATCGAGCCGACGCTGACGCTGAAGAGCTGGGTCACCTTCTTTACCTCCGAAACCTATCTGGGCGCGCTGTGGACCACCGTGCGCATCTGGCTGATCGTGCTCGTCGCAACGATCGTGGTCGGCTATCCGGCGGCGCTGTTCGTCGGCCTGTTCGTCAAGAACAAGACGTTGCAGACCGTGCTGCTGGTGCTCTGCGTCATTCCGTTCTGGACCTCCTTCCTCATCCGCGTGCTGGCCTGGCGGCCGATGCTCGGCAAGGAAGGCGCCATCAACATGATCCTCATGAAGATCGGCGTCATCACCCAGCCGATCGAGGTGCTGCTGTTTTCGGAGCTTTCGGTCATTATCGGCATGACGCAGATCTACTGCGTGTTCATGGTCGGCCCGATCGCCTTCATGCTCGGGCGCATCGATCCCTCGATCATCGAGGCGGCCAAGGATCTCGGCGCCGGTTTCTGGCGGATCTTCCGCACCATCATCCTGCCGCTCTCCATGCCGGGCGTGGTCGTCGGCGCCATCTTCGTGTCGGTCATGGTTCTCGGTGAATTCGCCACCTCGGCCGCCCTTTCGGGCCGCAAGGTGAACCTGCTCGGCAACATCATCGTCACCCAGGTCGGATCGCTGAAATGGGCCTTCGCGGCGGTGGCCGGGGTCGTCCTCACCATCCTCATGGGCGCAGTCGTCGCGGCTCTCCTGCGGGTCGTCGATCTCAGGAAGGAGCTTTGATCATGAACGCAAGCGGCATCAAGTTCGGCCTTGGCGTCTATACCACGCTCTTTCTCGTCTTCCTCTACGGCCCTCTCGTCGTACTCGCCATCCTGTCGTTCCAGACGGGGCCGGAGGGCGGGCCGCAGTTTCCCATCATCGAATGGTCGACCTACTGGTACAAGCATCTCTTCGGCCTGACGCCGCCCTCGCGCATCGCGCCGCTGCCGATCGATCAGGGGCTCGGCCGCTCGATGCTGCTGGCGATGATGACCATGGTGGTCTCCACCATCCTCGGCGTCACCGCCGCGCAGGCCTTCCGCCGCAGGTTCACCGGTTCCGGCGTGGTCTTCTATCTGATCGTGCTCGGCATGATGGTTCCCGGCGTGCTGGTCGGCCTCGGCATGGCGCTGGTTGCCAACACGCTCGGCATCGAGCGCCACTGGTGGGGCACGGCCTTCGTCCTGCACGTCGTCTATACCTTCCCCTTCGCCTTCCTGGTGATGCTGGCGATCTTCAACCGCTTCGATTCCAGCGTCGAGGAAGCCGCCTGGTCGCTCGGCGTCAGCCCGGCCCGCACCTTCCGCAAGATCACCTTCCCGCTGATCTTCCCGGGCGTGCTGTCGGCCATGCTGTTCGCCTTCACGCTGTCCTATGACGAGTTTTCCCGCACGCTGTTCGCCTCCGGCCGCGACCTGACGCTGCCGCTGGCCATCTACGGCACCTTCTCCGTGGAAGTGCATCCCAATGTCTTCGCCTTCGGGGTTCTGACCACCCTGTTCTCGTTCGCGCTGCTTTCCGTCTACGCAGTGCTGATGGGGCTTTCCGTGCGCCGCGCCAAGCGCATCGCCGTTCAGGAGGAAGCATGATGTCCGGTATTTCCACCATCGTCACCGGCGCGGGGTCCGGCATCGGGCGGGCGATCGCCGAACGGCTCGGCGCCGATGGCTACAGGGTTCTCGTCAACGATCTGTCGCCGGAGCGCGCCGAAACGGTCGCGGCGGACATCCGGGCGAAGGGCGGCGTCGCCGTTGCCTTTGCCGGTGACGTCTCCTCGGAGGCGGACGCGGCCTCGATCCACAAGGCGGCCGTTGACGCGCATGGCGCGGTCGGCCTCCTGGTCAACAATGCCGGGATCGCCCATCAGGCGCTGTTCGAAAATCTCGAGGTTCGCGACTTCGACCGAATGTTCGCCGTGCATGTGCGCGGCACCTTCCTGATGAGCCGGGCGGTTCTCGGGCCGATGCTTGCGGCGGGCAAGGGCGTGATCGTCAACATCGCCTCGCAGCTCGGCCAGATCGGCGGCATCGAGCTTTCCCACTATTCCGGCGCCAAGGCGGCCATCATCGGCATGACCAAGTCGCTGGCGCGCGAGGTGTCGAGCCGGGGCGTGCGCGTCAATGCCGTCGCGCCCGGCCCGATCAACACGCCGCTCGTGATGGAACTCTCGCCGGAATGGCGCGAGCGCAAGAAATCCGAACTGCCGCTCGGCCGCTTCGGGGAGCCGGAGGAAGTGGCCGCCGCCGTGGCCTTCCTCGCCTCCGACGCGGCGAGCCTGTTCGTGGGCCAGACGCTTGGCCCGAACTCCGGCGATGTCATGCTTTGAAGGGATGAAAACCATGTCAGCAAGCGAAAAGCGTATCGTTATCGTCACCGGGGCCGGGATCGGCATCGGTCAGGCCGCGGCAAAGGCGTTCGCGGCGCTCGGCGATCATGTCGTCGTCACCGACATTCTGGAAAAGGAAGGCCGGGAAACGGCCGAGGCCATTCTGGCGTCGGGCGGCTCCGCCGAATTCCAGCATTATGACGTCCGCTCCACCGAGCGGACCGGCGCACTGGTCGCCGATATCGAGGCGCGGCACGGCCGGATCGACGTCATCGTCGCCAATGCCGGGATCGCCCACAGAACCCCGCTCGCCGATTTGACGGACGAGAAGTGGGATCTGACCTTCGATATCGACCTGAAGGGCATTTTCCGGCTGGTGCGGGCGGCAGCACCGGGCATGCGCGCGCGCAGGTCCGGCAGCGTCGTCGCGCTCTCCTCGATCATGGGCGTCGCCTATGGCTGGGACGAGCATGTGCATTATTCGGCGGCCAAGTCCGGCGTGATCGGGCTGGTGCGCGGACTGGCCGTCGAGCTTGCCCGCGACGGCGTGCGCGTCAACGGCGTCGCGCCCGGCTACATCCGCACCGCGCAACTGCTGTCCGAGGAAAACTCGCTTGGCCCCGCTGGCGCTGAAAAGGCGGCCGAATTCATCCCGATGGGGCGGCTGGGCGCGCCCGAGGATATCGCGGATGTCATCGCGTTTCTGGCCTCGAAGGCCGCGAGATACATGACCGGCCAGGTGCTGGTCGTGGATGGTGGCCTCCTCGTGGGGCGGTACTGAACCGCGCCGAAGGCCGGAGCCGAAAACCTCCGGCCGCTGGCGGCAAACAAGAGGGCGTTCCGCGGAGCGCTCCCGGGAACAATCAGAACTGGAGAAGAGAATGTCCAAGATGGAAATGAATCGCCGCTCGCTCCTGAAGCGGTCCGCAGGCGCCATGGCGCTCGCCATGGGCGCGGGTACGCCCTTCCTCTCGTCACGTCTGGCTTACGCCCAGGCAACCGATCTCGCCAGCCAGCAGTTGCGCACGATCGGCCTTTCCACCACCGTTCAGGAGCGCATTCTCGAAACCTTCAAGGAGAAGTATGGCGTCGGCTCCGTCTCCGGAACCGCCTCCACTTTCCCGGACGCGCAGACCAAGATCCTCTCCGGTTCGAACGATTACGACTGCTGGGAAATCATCGCCGAGCGCCTTCCCTCGATCGTCATGACCAACAATGTCGCGCCCATTCCGGCAGCCGAGCTGAAGAACTGGAACAGCATCCGCGATACCTTCACCACCGCAAGCGACAAGTGGGACCGCAGCGCCCAGATCGTCGGCCAGATCTGGACCGACGAAACGCAGACCATGCTGAACATGGTGCCGACCGTCTACAACTACGATTCCATCGGCTACAATCCCGACGTCCTCTCCGAAGAAGAAGCCAACACCTGGACCGCGATCTTCGATTCCAAGTGGCGCGGCAAGTCGGGCCTGAATACCGATCCGCTGATCGCCATCGGCCAGGCCATCCTCGCCATGAATTCGCTCGGCATGCTGGAAGCCAAGAACCCCGGCAACCCGACGGCGCAGGAAATCGACGAGGCGGCCGCCTTCCTCATCTCCAAGAAGAAAGAAGGCCAGTTCCGCGCTCTCTGGGGCGATTTCGGCGAACTCGTCAACTTCATGGCCTCGGGCGAAATGGTCGTCTGCGACGCCTGGCAACCGGCCGTCATGGCGGTCAAGGCGCAGGGCAAGCCCGCCCGCTACGCCTCGCCGAAGGAAGGCACCCGCGGCTGGGCGATCGGCCCGTCGATGATCGCCTCCACCAAGAGCCGCGAAGCCGTCATCGCCTATGCCGACTACTGGCTCTCCGGCGAGCCGGGCATCACCGTTTCCGAGCAGGGCTATTACTCGCCGTCCACCAACATCAAGGAGGCGATGTCGCCGGAGAAATACGCGTTCTGGTACGAGGGCCAGCCCTGGGTCGGCGCGGCCGAACGCGGCATCAAGGAAGGCGATCTGCGCGACGGCGGCTCGCTGGAGGAGCGCTCGAAGAAGGTCGCCTACTGGCACCAGTGGCCGGATGAATACGATCATCTCGTGCAGAAGTGGGACGAATTCCTGAACGCATGATCATGACTGCCAACCCCTTCCCCGGTTTTCCGGGGGAGGGCATCGACACGACTTCGCGGCCTGATCCGAGCCGATCAGCAAGCGCCAATCCGGAGAGCCAGGATGATTTTCGACCTCGAACTGAAGAAGGTGGGCAAGGTTTACGACAACGGCACCACCGCTGTCAGCGAATTCGACCTGTCGGTCAGCAAGGGCGAGTTCATCGCGTTTCTCGGCCCGTCCGGCTGCGGCAAGACGACGACGCTGCGCATGATCGCGGGGTTCGAGAGCATTTCGTCCGGCGACATGATGATCAAGGGCGCGCGGATGAACGACGTGCCGCCGGAGCGGCGCCCGACTTCGATGATCTTCCAGAGCTACGCGCTGTTTCCGCATATGAGCGTGCGCCGCAATGTCGGTTACGGCCTCGAGGTCAAGGGAATGCCGAAGGCCGAGCGCGACGCCAAGGTCGATCGCATCCTTGCCACGCTCGGGCTGGAGGATATCGCCGAGCGCAAGACCGACAAGCTGTCGGGCGGCCAGCGCCAGCGCATCGCGCTTGCCCGCGGCCTTGTCGTCGAGCCCGATATCCTGCTGCTCGACGAGCCGCTGGGCGCGCTCGACGCCAATCTGCGCAAGGCGATCCAGAACGAATTGAAGCTCCTGCAAAAGACGCTGGGCGTGACCTTCATCTTCGTCACGCACGCGCAGTCGGAGGCGCTCGCGCTTTCGGACCGCATCGTCGTGATGAACCAGGGCCGCGTCGAGCAGATCAGCCCGCCGCACCAGCTCTATACCCGCCCGAACACGCCTTTCGTCGCCCAGTTCATCGGGCGCAACACCATCTTTTCCGGCGAGGTGCGGCAGGCCGACGGGGAAAACGCCGTCGTCACCACCCCGGCGGGCGTGCTTTCCGGCCGCATCAACGGCGCCGTCGCCAGCAAGGCGAAGGTGAACCTCGTCGTGCCCGCCGAAGCGATCGAGATCCATGCCGCCTCGGAAACCGGGCGCGGCCGCGCCGCCACCGAATTCGGCGGCAATGTCATCGATGCGAAAATCACGCGCTCCGATGTCGTCGGCCATCTGGCGCAACTGACGGCGGCCCTGCCGGACGGCCGGGCCATCTCGCTGGAAGCGCATGTCGACAAGTACCGTCCCGGCGCCTTTGCGGCGGGATCCGACGTCCTGCTCTCATGGAAACCCTCCGAGGCAACCGTCATCCCGGCCCACTGACCATTTCAAGCAGAAAAGCACCAGAGAAGGAGATACCCCATGGCAAAGGAAATTTTTTGCAGCTTCGGCATCGACGTCGATGCCGTCGCGGGCTGGCTTGGTTCCTATGGCGGCGAGGATTCGCCTGACGATATCTCGCGCGGCCTGTTTGCCGGTGAAGTCGGCAGCATGCGGCTGCTGAAGCTGTTCGAGCGTTTCGGCATCAAGACGACATGGTTCATTCCCGGCCACTCGATCGAAACCTTCCCCGAGCAGATGCAGGCCGTGGCCGATGCCGGTCACGAGATCGGCATTCACGGCTACACCCACGAAAACCCGATCGCGATGACGCGGGAGCAGGAAACCGAGGTGCTCGACAAGTGCATCGATCTGGTGACCAGGCTTTCCGGCAAGCGCCCGACCGGCTACGTGGCCCCGTGGTGGGAGTTTTCCAACGTCACCAACGAACTCCTGCTGGAGCGCGGCATCAAGTACGATCACTCCCTGATGCACAACGACTTCACGCCCTATTACGTGCGCGTGGGCGATAGCTGGACCAAGATCGACTATTCCAGGAAGCCCTCGGACTGGATGGTTCCGCTGAAGCGCGGCCACGAGACAGACCTCATCGAAATCCCGGCGTCCTGGTATCTGGACGACCTGCCGCCGATGATGTTCATCAAGAAGTCGCCGAACAGCCACGGCTTCGTCAATCCGCACGATATCGAGCAGATGTGGCGCGACCAGTTCGACTGGGTCTATCGTGAAATGGATTACGCCGTCTTCCCGATCACGATCCATCCGGATGTCGCGGGCCGCCCGCAGGTGCTGATGATGCTGGAACGTCTCTATAGCTACATGATCAAGCATCCGGGCGTGAAATTCGTTACCATGAACGAAATGGCCGACGACTTCGCCAAGCGCTTCCCGCGCAAGAAGTAAGATGCGGACGGCCGGCGGCTGGCAAAAGGCCGCCGGTCCTTCGACAAGGACGGGGACGACAGATGTGTTCGCTTTGCGGCATTCTCGGAGGCAACGAGCACTGGGCGGATGCGGTGGCCCGGCCGGGGATCTATACCCGCAACACCGAGCGCCTGGACCGCAGGCGCGAGCGCGCCAAGCGCGTCGGCGCCGCCAACAAGGTGCTGTCCTGCTTTGCGCTCAGCCTTTCCGACTGGCAGGGCTCTTCCTATGTGATCGCGAACCGCACCGGCAAGAGCGAGATGGTCGAGGATCTCGGCCATCTGTGGCCCGCCGCCGAAAAGATGACGGGACGGCTGCTCGATCCGCTCGATCCCGATCTGATCGCCCGCATGGAAGCGACGCGCGATGACTGATCTTCCGCTTTTCACGAGTGTCAACCTGCTGACCGGCTTTCTCGGCTCCGGCAAGACCACGCTGCTCAAGCGCCTGCTCGCCGATCCCTCGCTGGCCGATGCGGCGGTGCTGATCAACGAGTTCGGGGAGACCGGGCTCGATCATCACCTCGTCGAGCGGATCGACGAGAATATGGTGCTGCTGCAATCGGGCTGCGTGTGCTGCACGGTGCGCGGAGAGCTTGCCGACGCCATCCGCGATCTTTTGTCCCGGCGCGACCGCGGCATCGTGCCGCCCTTCCGGCGCCTCGTCATCGAAAGCACCGGACTTGCCGATCCGTTCCCGGTCCTGTCCACCCTCAAGGCCGATCCGGTGCTGCGCCATCATTTCAGGGCGGGCAGCGTCATTACCACCGTGGATGCGGTCAACGGCCTGCGCTCGCTGGACACCTATCTGGAATCCAACCGCCAGGCGGCGATCGCCGACCGCATCGTCGTGACGAAGACGGATCTGGCGCCTGATACCGGCCCCCTCATCGAACGGCTGCGGCGCATCAATCCCGATTGCGCCATCATCGACGCCGGGGATCCCGGCCTGTCCGCCGAGGCGCTTCTGCGCGACGAAGGGGCTTCGCAGGGCACCCGCCTGCAATCCGCCTCCGGCTTCTATTGCGAGGAAAGCCTCGACCTGTCGGATTCCGATGGCAATCCGCACAGCGCCCGCTTCCGGTCGTTTTCCATGTCCGTGGACCGCCCCGTCGACTGGACGGCGTTCGGCATATGGCTGACGATGCTGATCAACCGCCATGGCGAACGGGTGCTGCGCGTCAAGGGCATCCTCAACATCGCGGGCGAGGAGCGGCCGATCGCCATTCACGGCGTTCAGCATCTCGTTCACCCGCCCGTGCACATGGAAGCGTGGCCGGGCGAGGATTGGCGCTCGCATATCGTTTTTATTGTTGACGGACTCGACCCGGACTTGATCAAACGGTCATTCGAAGCCTTCACCCTGGTCAAGCCTGCGGCAAACGGCGGGCTTCGGCGCGAGGCAGCAGACGAGGATCCCATGATGGCCGGGTTCGGAGGATGAACAAGCATCAACCCGCACCGAGGGTTCCCGGCGCGCCGGCGCTTTGCCTGAAGGGCAAGCCGCGCCTGCGCGTGCTGGGCACGGCCATTTCCCTGCTGGAAGAATTGCGGGCGCAGGCGGAACGGGATCTGGATATCGAGGTCGTCTTCGACAACAACGACTTCCTGACGGCCCAGACCAAGGCCGCGCAGGAACCGGAAAGCTATGACATCTACGACCAGTGTTTCCATAATCTCGATATCGTCTGGTACTGGCGCGCCATCCAGCCGATCGATATCGACCGCATCGTGCTGTGGGACGAGATCACGGATCTGACCAAGACCGGCCAGATCGCGCCGACGGCGCGGCTGGGGCAGGGCGACGCGCCGGTGAAGAAGCTGTTCGTGCAGTCCAATCTTGCGCTTGGGGAAAAGCCGAGCAGCCTGATCTCCATGCTGCCGACCACGCATAATTTCGACAGCTTCGCCTACCGGACCGACGTGGCCAGCCCTACGGACGTGAACAGTTGGGCAGCGCTGCTCGACGACCGCTGGGACGGGCGCTGCGCGCTGGTGGACGAGCCCGCCATCGGCATCTTCGACGCGGCGCTCGCGGCGCAATCGGCCGGGCTTCTCAGCTTCGGCAATATCGGCAACATGACCATCGCCGAAATCGACAGCCTCTTCGACCTGCTGGAAACCCGCAAGAAAGCCGGTTTTTTCCGTGGCTTCTGGCGCACCGCCGAGGAGGCCGCGGACCTGATGGTCAAGGAGCAGACCGACATCCAGAGCATGTGGTCGACCGGCATCGGCATCCTCAACGGCGCGGGCTTTCCCGTCGAGCAGAGCGTTCCGGCGGAAGGGTATCGCGCATGGCATGGCGGCCTTTGCCTGTCGCGGGGGCTGGAGGGGCGCATGCTCGATGTGGCCTATGACTATCTGAACTGGTGGATCTCCGGCTGGCCGGGGGCCGTCGTCGCCCGGCAGGGCTATTACATCTCCACCCCGCACCGCACGCGCAGGCACATGACCGAGGCGGAGTGGGATTACTGGTATCGCGGCCTTGCCGCCGCCGAAGACCTGCCGGGGCCGGATGGCACCATCCGCATCAAGGCCGGTTCCGTGCGCAGCGGCGGCTCGTACTGGCAGCGCGCCAATTCGATCGCGCTCTGGAATACGACGATGGACGAGCACAATTATCTGGTCCGCCGGTGGATGCAGCTCGTCGGACGAAACTGATTGAGGAAGGCACGCAATGAAATCGATCGCCCAGCTTTCAACGCTCATCCAGTCCGGCCAGCTGGATCCCGTGGCGCTTGCCGAAGAGACCTTCGCCAAGATCGAAGCCTATCCCGACAAAGCCGTTTTCAAGACGCTGACGCGGGAGCGGGCGCTCGCCGAAGCCCGCGCGGCATCCGCGCGCATCCGCGATGGCCGTTCCCTCGGCGCGCTTGACGGCATTCCGGTCGCCTGGAAGGATCTGTTCGCCATGCAAGGCCTGCCGACGACGGCGGGCTCCACGATCCTCGCGAACGACCCTCCCTCCGAAGCCGATGCGGCCGTGGCCGCCTTGCTCAAGGCGGCGGGCATGGTCAGCGTCGGGCGCGTCAACATGAGCGAGTTCGCCTTTTCCGGCCTCGGCATCAATCCGCATTACGGCACACCGGCCAATCCGGCATCCACGGATGGTCACCGGCTGCCGGGCGGTTCCTCGTCGGGCTCCGGCGTCGCGGTGGCGGCGGGGCTGGTGCCCGTTTCGATCGGGACGGATACCGGCGGTTCCATCCGCATTCCCGCCGCCTTCAACGGCGTTGCCGGCTACAAGGCGACGCGGGGCCGCTATTCGATGCAGGGCGTCTATCCCCTGTCGAAAAGCCTGGATTCGCTCGGCCCGCTCTGCCGCACCGTCAAGGATGCGGTTCTGGTCGACGCCGCGATGCGGGGAATGGCGGCGCCTTCGGTGACGGCGCGCAGCGTCAGGGATCTCGCTTTGCTGGTGCCGGAAACCGTCATGTTCGACGGCGCCGAGCCGGAGGTCGTGGCCGGTTTCGAAGCCGCGCTGTCGCGCCTTCAGGCGGCTGGCGCGGCGATCCGGCGGGCGCCCGTGCCGCTTTTCGCCGAAATCTTCGACCTCATGGCAAAGCACGGGGCGCTGGTGACGGCGGAGGCCTATGCGCTGCATCAGGCGAGGCTTGCCGGTCCGGAGGCGGAAGGCATGGACCGCCGCGTCGTGGCGCGCGCCCGGCTGGGCGCCAATATATCGATGCCCGATTATGTCGCCACTCTTGCCGCCCGCGAGCGGCTGATCGCCCGGATGGCCGATCTTCTCCGCCCCGGCGAACTGATCGCCTCGCCGACGCTGCCGCATGTCGCGCCGAAGGTGGAGCCGCTCCTGAACGACGACGACGCTTTCTTCGCGATGAACGGCAAGACCTTGCGCAACACCCTGATCGGCAATTTCCTTGACTGGTGCGGCGTATCGCTGCCATGCGGCCACGGCGCGCATGGCATGCCCATCGGCTTCCTGCTGTCAGGGCTCGCGAACACGGACGAGTTTCTGCTCGGCCACGCGCTTGGTGCGGAAGAGATCGTTTGCGGCTGACGCCGTTTCGCGTGAGAGGGCGGCGATCGTGCGGAAAAACTTGACAGTCATTTGCAAGTTTTAATATGAAAGCGCAAATGCTCATGGTACGGCTTTGAAGGCTTCCAGATAGCAGCGCTTGCACGGCAAGTCATGGCATTCCCGACCATGGAAGACGATTGAGCCGTGCGCAAGACTGTGGAAACCTTGACCCCCGTGCCCGCCGCCGCAGGCGCCGTCCGCCTTCCGGAAGGGAGGGCGGGGGAACGATGACGTGGGACATCCAGACCCTTTTCCGGCGTCATGCCAAGGGGATTGCCCGGTCCCTGGCCCGCAACGGAATGGCGGAAGAGACGGCCGCCGACATCACGCAGGACACGTTCCTGCGGGTGATCGCCACGCCCCCGGCGCAGGATGCGCAAAATCACAATCCGGCCGCCTATCTGTATCGGGTGTCGCGCAATCTCGGCATAAACCATCGGCGCCGCGAGGCCCTGATGGAGACGGTCGACCTCGACGGCGAGGAAGCGCTGAATGTCGCCGATCCCGCGCCGTCTCCCGAAAAGATCGTCTATTCGCGGCAATGCCTCATGCAGACCTATGCCGCGCTCAACGAATTGCCGGAGCGGACGAGGCGCGCATTCGAGATGCACCGGCTCGGCGAGCGGACCATTGCCGAAGTCGCCGAGGAACTGGACATCTCGACGACGCGGGCATGGACGCTGATCCGGGATGCCTACCGGCATCTGGTGGACCGGGTCGATGAATTCTGATTTGTCGTTCCGCAGGGAAAATTCCGGCCGCTCGTTTGTAGTATGAAGTAGGGCAGGCGGGATTCGCGGGCAATGCGCCCGCCCCTCCCATGGAAAGGATGCGAATGAACGACACGGCGCCCGATCAGGACCGGTTGCTGGATGAGGCGATCGATCTGGTCATCCGGTATCAGAGCGACCCTGAAAATCCGGTGGCGGCCGAGATGATCCGCGCCTGGCGGGCCCGCAGCGCGCAGCATGAGCAGGCATGGGCGCGCGTGTCGAAGGTTCACGGCGCATCCGGCAGGATCCTGACCGAAGAGCGCCGCAGGGAACGCCAGCAAAGCCTGGGCCTGACGCGGCGCAACCTGATGATCGGCGGCGTTACCGCCCTGGGAGCGGGGCTCGCCGCCTATACTTTCGGGCCGCAATTCGTGTTGCAGGCGCGCGCCGATTACATCACGGCCAAGGGGGAGAAGCGCCGCATCGGCCTGCCGGATGGCAGCGTGGCGATGCTGGGCCCGGAAAGTGCCATCGCGCTCGATTACGGGGACAGCCGCCGCAGGATCGATCTTCTCGCGGGCATGTCGTTCTTCGAGGTGGTGGGAGATGCGAACCGGCCGTTCTCGGTTCTCTCGGGCGGGCTCAGCGCGACGGCGCTCGGAACGGCGTTCGACGTCTCCAACGATGGCGGCATCCTGACGGTCTCCGTCGATCACGGCCTTGTCGATGTGCGGGCGGGCGCGCCTGCGCTCGAAGGCGGCGAGAAGCTCAGCGACGGGCAATGGATCACCTTCGATCCGTCCTCCGGCGGGATAGACCGCGGCAGGCGCGAAAGCGGGCAGATCGCCGCATGGCGCGACAATATCATCATCGCGGAGAAGGAAGCGGTTTCCGCCCTCGTGGCGCGGATCGGCCGCTGGGTGCCGGGGCGCGTGGTGCTTGCCGATCCCGCCATCGGCCGCCAGCGCGTCAGCGGCATTTTCGATCTGAACGACCCGCTGCGGGCCCTTCAGGCCGCCGTGCATCCGGCGGGCGGGCGGGTGCGGCGGATGAGTTCCTTCGTGACCGTCATTTCGCCGATCTGAAAAAAATCAAAAAACCTGAGTGAAAGAGTGAAAATTCCGCCGCTCCGATTGTATCCCCTATAGGGACAGCAAGATGCATGACGCGCGCGGCGCCTGTCCCCGGTGAAAACAGATCGACGGAGTGGGCAGATCATGGGGTATGGACGTTGCGGCAGAACATCTGCGGGGACAAGGCGCGGCAGGCTGATGGCCGCATTGCTGATGACATCCGCCATG
>JBDHTA010000035.1:0-29123 GCA_039808465.1 Rhizobiaceae bacterium
GCGATGGGCCGCTTCACCTGGCTGCCGGAAAATCCGCCGGAAAGCCGTGAGGCGTTCCAGGGCTGGCTGGAAACGGCGGAGAAGAATCCGGACCCGATGTTCTACGCGGTGATCGACAAGGCGAGCGGCAAGGTCGCGGGCCGCCAAACATTCATGCGCATGGACACCGCCAATGGTGTGGCGGAAATCGGAAACATCTATTGGGGGCCGCTGATCTCCCGCCGCCCGGCCGCCACGGAAGCGCTGTTCCTGTTTGCCGATCACATTTTCCGCGAACTCGGCTATCGCCGTTTCGAATGGAAATGCAACAACGAGAACCTGCCGTCGAAGCGCGCGGCGGAACGCTTCGGCTTCACCTTCGAAGGCATTTTCCGCCAGCACCTGATCGTCAAGGGCCGCAATCGTGACACGGCCTGGTATTCGATGCTCGACAGCGAGTGGCCGGCATTGTCCGCGGCTTTCCAGGCCTGGCTCGATCCTTCGAATTTCGACGGGAACGGCGAGCAGAAGCAGCGTCTGGAGGTATTCCGGCAGGGCAATCCCTGAGGCCCCTCCCCTCCCCCGTTCAACGGCAAAACTGCGGAATTGACGGGCCGTCTCCGGCGGCCTTACAACAATCGGGTAACGGTTATTGATATCCGAATGATGATATATCGTTACGGTGAGCGGGGAGATGGGCTGTGAAGATCGACAAGACGGAATTCAACGATCGGGTGGTATTCGTGACGGGAGCCGCGAACGGGATCGGCGCGGCGATGGCCGAGGCCTTCGCCGAACGCGGCGCAACCGTGATCCTGACCGACCGTAGCGACAGCGTGCATGCGCCGGCGGAAAAGCTTGGCGGCCAGCATCGGGCCTATGTGCTCGATGTTTGTGACGAAGCGGCGATCGACAGGGTTGTCGGCGCGGTGGAATCCGATTGCGGCCGGATCGATGTTCTCGTGAACAATGCCGGGATCGGGGTTCTCGGCCCGGCCGAAAGCCTCGCCACCGATATCTGGGACCGGCATATGGATGTCAATCTCAAGGGCGCGTTTCTGGTGGCGCGCCGGATTGCCGGGGGCATGCTGCAACGGGGTTACGGACGGGTGATCAACATTGCCTCGCAGGCGGCGGTAATCGGCATCGAAGGCCATGTCGCCTATAGCGCCAGCAAAGCCGGGCTTCTCGGCATGACCAATTGCATGGCGCTGGAATGGGCGCCGCGTGGCGTGACCGTCAACGCGATTTCGCCAACCGTGGTGGAAACGGAGCTGGCGCTTGTCGGCTGGGCGGGTGAAAAGGGTGAGCGCGCCCGCGCCGCCATTCCGACGCGCCGTTTCTGCCAGCCATGGGAAGTGGCGGCGGCCGCCTGCTTCCTGGCGGGAGAAGGAGCGGCGATGATCAATGGCGCAAACCTGCTGGTGGATGGCGGCTACACCATTACCTGACCAAGCCCGTTGACGGGGAGTAAGGCGACGCGGAGAACGGCATGGTTGGCAATGACGCGGAGCGGTCCTTCGCAATTATCCGCCAGAGCCTGCTTTTGCGCGATATCATCGAAAGATGGGACGATGTCGGTCTGCCGGATGGATGGCGGCAGGCGCGTTGGCGCAAACCGTATGGAACGATCGCTTCGCCTTCCCTCCCTTTTACGGAATAAACGATATCGACATCGTCTATTTCGATGACAGTGATTTGTCCGCGGAAGCCGAAGCGGCACATTCGCGGCGAATCCGCAAGCTGTGCACTGAACTGCCCGTCTGGATCGATGTGAAAAATCAGGCGCGGGTGTATCTGTGGTACACGGAAAAATTTGGATATGCTGTCCGGCCCTATGTCTCGGCAGGGGATGCCATCGCCACCTTTCCGGCGACCGCGACGGCGGTTGGCCTTCAACCTCACGGAAAGCAACTGGCGCTGTGCGCGCCATTCGGGCTGGACGATCTTCTCGGCGGTATCGTGCGGGCCAACAAGGCGCGGATCGTCAGGCAGATCTATGAAACGAAACTCATGCGCTGGCGAAAACTCTGGCCGGACCTGACGTTTATCGATTGGGACACATGAAAATGCCGCCGCTTCCGGCAGGAAGCGGCGGCATCGCGGATGCCAAACCCTGTCACCTGACAGGGATTTTCATCACTTCATCGTCGGGATGACGAATTCCGCGCCATCCTTGACGCCCGAGGGCCAGCGCGAGGTGACCGTCTTGGTGCGGGTGTAGAAGCGGAAGGAATCCGGCCCGTGCTGGTTCAGGTCGCCGAAGCCCGAAGCCTTCCAGCCGCCGAAGGTGTAATAGGCGATCGGAACCGGGATCGGTACGTTGACGCCGACCATGCCGACTTCGACGCGGGAAGCGAAATCGCGGGCGGCATCGCCGTCGCGGGTGAAGATGGCGACGCCATTGCCATATTCATGTTCGTTCGGCAGGCGCAGCGCGTCTTCGTAAGTGTCGGCGCGCACAACCGAAAGCACCGGGCCGAAAATCTCTTCCTTGTAGATGCGCATTTCCGGCGTCACATGGTCGAACAGGCAGCCGCCCATATAGAAGCCGTTTTCGTAGCCCTGCATCTTGAAGTTACGGCCATCGACGACCAGCTTCGCGCCTTCCTGCACGCCGAGATCGACATAGCCCTTGATGCGCTCCAGCGCCTGCTTGGTCACGACGGGGCCGAAATCGGCGCCCGGATCCGTGGACGGACCGACCTTGAGGCTTTCGACGCGGGGAACGAGTTTGCTCATCAGCCGCTCGGCAGTCTCCTGCCCTACCGGAATGGCGACCGAGATCGCCATGCAGCGCTCGCCCGCCGAGCCGTAACCGGCGCCGATCAGCGCGTCGACGGTCTGGTCCAGGTCGGCGTCGGGCATGATGATCATGTGGTTCTTGGCGCCGCCGAAGCAATGGGCGCGCTTGCCGTTGGCGGCGGCGCGGCCATAGATATATTGCGCGATCGGCGTCGAGCCGACAAAGCCGACCGCCTTGACGTCGCGATCATCGAGCAGCGCATCGACGGCATCCTTGTCGCCATTGACGACGTTGAAGATACCGGCGGGCAGCCCGGCTTCCATGAAGAGTTCGGCAAGGCGCATCGGCACGCCGGGATCGCGCTCGGAAGGCTTCAGGATGAAGGCGTTACCGGAAACGATGGCCGGGCCTGCCTTCCACAGCGGAATCATCGCCGGGAAGTTGAACGGCGTAATGCCCGCGACGACGCCGAGCGGCTGGCGCATGGAATAGGTGTCGATGCCGGTTCCGGCGTTATCGGTGAACTCGCCCTTCAGCATATGGGCGGCGCCGAGGCAGACTTCGATGACTTCGAGGCCGCGCTGGATATCGCCCCTGGCATCGAGAATGGTCTTGCCATGCTCGCGGGCCAGCAGCTCGGACAGCGAATCATATTCGGCTTCGACCAGTTCAAGGAATTTGCGCATGACGCGGATGCGGCGCTGCGGGTTCGTCGCGCCCCAGGCGGGCTGGGCGGCCTTGGCGTTTTCCACCGCCGCGCGCACTTCGGCGGGCGTTGCCAGCGCCACCCGGCCCTGCACCGTGCCGTCCATCGGCTGGTAGATATCGGCGGTGCGGCCGCTGGTTCCGGCGACATGCTTGCCACCAATGAAATGTCCGACTTCGCGCATGGCGTTAGCCTCCCTTTTTCCCGGTTTTCCGTTGAGGATGGTGGATCATGACTTTAAAAAATTGTCATTGCAAGACAAGGATTAGCGCATCCGTTGTGCATGAATTATAGTCCAAGTTCGCGGATATGGAGAGAGCCGATGAATTGGGACGATGTGCGGATCTTTCTTGCGGTGGCCCGGGCCGGGCAGATTCTGGCGGCGGCGCGGCGGCTGGGGCTGAACCATGCGACGGTGGCCCGCCGGGTGACGGCGCTGGAGGCGGCGTTGAAGACGCGGCTGCTGACCCGGCGCACCAATGGCTGCGACCTGACGCCTGCGGGGGAGGAGTTTCTGCTTTCGGCCGAGCGGATGGAAACGGAGATGCTGTCGGCGCGCTCCCTGCTGGGCGAAGAGGATGTCGCGGTGGCCGGGTCGGTGCGCATCGGCGCGCCGGACGGGTTCGGCGTCACCTTTCTCGCGCCGCGCCTCGGCGACCTGACGGCCCGTCATCCCGATCTCAAAATCCAGCTCGTGCCGGTGCCCCGCGCCTTCTCGCTGTCGCGCCGCGAAGCGGATATCGCCATCACCGTCGACCGGCCGGATCAAGGCCGCTCGGTGGCGCGCAAACTGGTGGATTATTCGCTCGGCCTGTATGCCAGCCGCGGCTATCTCAGCCGCCATACCGCGCCGGCCGGGATGGACGATCTGCCGTCGCATCGTCTGGTGGGCTATGTGGAGGATCTGGTCAGCAGCCCGTCGCTGAATTATGCGGCCGATATCTGCCGCGACTGGAAACCGGCTTTCGAGGTTTCGAGCGCCTTGGGACAGGTGGAGGCGGTGCGGGCAGGGGCGGGCATCGGCATCCTGCATGCCTTTATCGCGCATTCCTATCCCGACCTCGTGCCGGTGTTGCCGGACAAGGTGATCCGCCGCGCCTATTGGCTGTCCTATCACGAATCGGTGCGGTCTCTCCGGCGAATCCAGGTGGTGACCGCCTTCATCTCCGACGCGGTGGCGGCGGAGGCGGCGCGATTTTCCTGACAGCAAAACCTTGTCAGTTGACAGGGTTTTGCGGGGAGGGCCTGAGAAAACTTTCTCCCCGAAAGCCGGAAAGGCTTAGCCGAGTTTTAACGAGTTCCCTGTAATTCTACGGTATTCGGGCGTGAATGCCGTGACGCCGCCATGAAGGCGGAATCTTTCCTGACATGCTGTGCCGGTGTCGACGCTACCTGTTGTGTGCGGCGCTGGAATTGGAATACGGGGGTTTCCTTGAGCACACGTTTCAATCTCATGACCAAGATCCTGCTGGCGGCAACGCTGGCCGTCATCGCGGCGTTCTGCGGATTTTCGGTCTATATCGACAGCCTTCAACGCAAGGCGGTCTTTCGCGGCGTCGCCGCCGAAATCGAGACATCCGGCGAGCTGGCCGCAACCGGCATCGCCAACTGGCTGAATGCCCGCGTCATGCTCACGGAATTTGCCGGTGTCCTCGCGGGCCGCGCCGCCAATGCCGATGAAATGCTCGCCGGTTTCGACAATCCGCTGCTTTCGCGTGAATTCGCGCTGGTTTACTTCGGCGGCGAGGCGGATGGCAGCATGACCCGCATTCCGAGCGCGAAAATGCCCGAGGGTTACGACCCGCGCAAGCGCGGCTGGTACAAGAGCACGGTGAAGCAGGATGCCTCCCTGCTGACGGATCCTTACGTGGATTCCGCAACGCAGAAACTGGTCATCAGCGCTACGGCCCCGGTCAAGCGCGATGGCAAGCTGATCGGCGTCGCAGGCACCGACTTTCCGCTCAATGCCCTGCTCGGCATGATCGGCAATGTCAATCTGGGCGGCATGGGCTCGGCCTTCCTCGTCAACAAGTCGGGCACGGTTCTCGTGCATCCGAATGGCGATCTGGTCGCAAAGCCGCTCACCGACGTCTTCCCGGTGCAGACCCCGGCAATCGACGGCACGGGCCTGATGGAAACCGAACTCGACGGCAAGAGCGTTCTCGTCAGCTTCATGCCGATCAAGGGCATTTCGGTGCTCGATCCCTGGTATCTCTGCCTGATCGTCGACCGTGACACCGCCTATGCCGGGATCACCGATTTCCGGATCGCCGCCTCTATCGGCACGGCGGTCGGCGTTCTCGCCATGATCGGCGTGCTGGCCCTGCTCCTGTCGTCGCTGGTCATCAAGCCGGTGGTGCGGATGACGGGCATGATGAGCAAGCTGGCGCGCGGCGATGTTTCCGAGGATATTCCGGATGCGGATCGCGCCGATGAAATCGGCCAGATGGCCGCGGCGGTTTCCGTGTTCCGCGAAAACATCATCGAGCGCGGCCGCCTCAGCCGTCAGGCCGAGGAAAACCAGGCCCTGACGGAGCAGGAGCGCCGGGAGCGCGATGCGATCAAGGCTCAGGAAGCCGAAACCATCGCCTTTGCAGTGCACAGCGTTGCCGATGCACTTGGCCGCCTCGCCAATGGCGATCTGGTGACACGCATCGAAACGCCGTTCGCGGGCGATCTCGACCGGCTGCGCATCGATTTCAACAACTCGGTTGCCACGCTGCACCGCGCCATGGCGACGGTTGGCCAGAAGGCGATGGCCATCGATGGCGGCGCCAACGAAATCCGCTCCTCCGCCGATCAATTGGCGCGGCGTACCGAGCAGCAGGCGGCTTCCGTCGAGGAAACCGCGGCGGCGCTGGAGGAAATCACCACCACCGTCAAGGATTCCGCGCGCCGCGCGGAAGATGCGGGCCGTCTCGTTACCCGCACCCGTACCGGCGCGGAACGCTCCGGCGAAATCGTGGTGCGCGCCGTGAACGCGATGCAGGGCATCGAGAAGTCCTCGGACGAGATCGCCAATATCATCGGCGTCATCGACGATATCGCCTTCCAGACCAACCTGCTGGCGTTGAATGCGGGCGTGGAAGCGGCCCGCGCCGGTGAGGCGGGCAAGGGCTTCGCCGTAGTTGCGCAGGAGGTGCGCGAGCTGGCCCAGCGTTCGGCCAAGGCCGCCAAGGAGATCAAGGATCTGATCACCACATCCGGCGATCAGGTGCGCGCCGGTGTCGATCTCGTCAACCAGACGGGGCAGGCGCTGGAAACCATCGTGCGCGAGGTGCAGGAAATCAACACCCATGTCGACGCCATCGTGACGGCAACCCGTGAACAGGCGACCGGCTTGCACGAGATCAACACGGCGGTCAACACCATGGATCAGGGCACCCAGCAGAATGCCGCCATGGTCGAGGAACAGACGGCGGCCAGCCATGGCCTTGCCACCGAGGCGGCGGCTCTGTCCGAGCTGCTCGCCCAGTTCCGTCTCGACAAGGGCACGTCGGCTCATGCATCGGGCCGTGGCGGAATGGCCTACGCGGCCTGACGGAACCATATGCCCTGAACCGGCCTTCCGCGCCTTGGCGCGGGGGGCTCCCCCTTGGAAGAGGGGAGGGACGCAAACAAAAACGCCGGGGTGGTAAGCCCCGGCGTTCACATTTATAAGGTAAGCGCTTGCTTACTCGGCGGAAACGATCTTGCCGTCTTGCCACTTGAACAGCGAGAAGCTCTGCGAAGTCAGGTCGCCCGCTTCGCCGTAGGTCAGCTTGCCGATGGCGGTCGGGATTGCGTCGCCCGACTTGATGGCGGTGGCGACGGCGGCCGAATCCGCGGCGCTGCCTGCCTTCTCGATCCCGGCCTTCAGCACTTCGACGGCGGCATAGGCGTTCAGCGTGAAGGCTTCCGGCGGAATGCCCTTTTCGCCGAGAACCTTGACGGCGGTCTGCGAATCCGCGCTCTTCAGCGCGTCGGAGGCGTTGGTGAACAGCGTGCCCGCAGCGCCTTCATGGCCGATGGCCCAGTATTCGGTGTTGGAAAGGCCTTCACCGCCGATGATGGTGGCGTTGAGCGCGACGTCCTTCATCTGGCGGGCGATCAGGCCGCCTTCCGGATGATAGCCGCCGAAATAGATGACCTCGACGCCTTCCGACTTCATGCGGGTGACGAGGGCGCTGAAATCCTTCTCGCCCGCATTGACGGTGTCGTAGATGGTTTCGGTAACGCCACCGGCGTTCAGCGCGGCCTTGAAGGCATCGGCCAGACCCTTGCCGTAGGTGCCCTTGTCGTGAATGATCGCGACTTTCTTGTCCTTCAGGTTGGCGAGGACATATTTCGCGGCGACTTCCGCCTGCTGGTCGTCACGGCCGCAGGTGCGCAGGATGTTGGTCAGGCCGCGCGCCGTCAGGTCCGGAGCGGTTGCCGTCGGGGTAACCATGAGGACGCCGTTTTCGGCGAAGACGTCGGAAGCGGCGATGGCGACGCCGGAGGTGACCGGGCCGACCGCGAAATGCACGCCTTCACCGACGAGCTGGTTGGCGGCGGAAACGCCCTGCTTGGGGTCGCCCGCGTCGTCGGCGAGCTTCAGCACGACCTGTTCGCCGAGAATGCCGCCATTCCGGTTGATTTCAGCGACGGCTGCCTCGGCGCCGTTCTTTACCTGATCGCCATAGGCGGCAACCGGGCCGGTCAGGGGTGCGATAAGGCCGATCACGATATCCGCATACGCCAATGGCGCAAAGGCGAGCGTGGCGGCAAAGGCTGCACTGGCGAAAAGCGTCTTCTTCATCTGGTTTCTCCTCGACACGACCGTAATGAGCCTGCCGCGAGCCGTCACCCGGCTGCCTGTCGCTGCTGAGGGGAGGTTTCTCACGGCCGGTATAATTTTGCGCGAACGGCCTGCGCGCATATGATTGATTAGGCAAAGACGCCTTCCGGCGCAACAAAATAAAGCATTGCCAGCAGTTAAGCGTTGGCTTTTCAGTAAAAGTTTACAATGGGAAGGAGGAATCGGCATTGCCTGGATTTCAGGCAGCCTGTTTCGCAAACGAAAAGGGCGGCGCTGATGGCGCCGCCCTTGTTGCGTTCGGGAAAGCTGTATCAGAAGGCGAACTTGATGCCGAGTTTGCCCGCGATCGAGCGGCTGTCGGCGGAAGCCTTGACCTTGACTTCGGAGCTGAGCGTCGTCGTCGGGTTGATCTGCAAGTTGGCGCCCCCCGACAGCGCGGCCGAGAAGGTGGCCGTGTCGAACTCATAGTTGACGCCGCCAATGCCGGACTTGTTCTTGTAGCCCAGAAGCTGCTGGAATTCCGCGCGCAGATAGGGGCTGATCGACATGCCGTTATCGAGCTTGTGATCCATGTAGATGCCCGGTTCGAACTTCAGGCCGCCGAAGGAAACTTCGGACTTGCCGTATTTTACCCCGATGCTGTCGGTGAAGTCGTCGCCGGTGAAGCGGGCCGCCAGAACGCCGCCGCGCAGATCGAACCGCACGGTGTCGGTCAGCGAGAAGATGTGACCGGCCGACAGGGTGACCGCGGCGCCCTGCGTGTTGTAGGAGCCGGTCGAATTGTTGAGCAGGCCGTTCGTCACGTCGGTATTGCCGAGCAGGCCGATCGCCGAGAAGACCAGGTAGCTGCGCTCCTTGCGGAACAGCGTATAGCCGCCGAACAGGCCGCTGCGGTTGATGGCGCTGCCCGCCGAAGCGAAGGAGAGGAAGGAGCCGAGATCGACATCGCTCGACGCATAGCCGCCGAACACACCGATATTCAGGCCGTATTGCTGGTCGAAGCCGAAATATTCCGAGGCGTTCCAGTCGAGGCTGGCGGCCATGGACATTTCCGTGCTGCTGTAGTTCGGCGTGCTCTGGCCGGTGCCGACGACGCGGAAGCCGTCATAATGGCTGCGGGCGAGCTGGCCGGTGGAGAAGATGCCGAAGGGAATGCCGCCATTGCCAGCCGCCGCCGCGCCGCCGCCGCTTGCGGTGGTCAGGCCGAAGGCATCGGCGATATTGGCGTCGGTAATGTCGTTCAACTGGTTGAGCGAGGTGCTGAGAATGGTGGTGTTGACCGGAGAGAGCGGATCGCCCGTGGTGCCGACGGGGGAGGCGCGCAGCGTCAGGCCGCCTGCCGGATCGCCGATCATCTCGTAATTGTAGAGGCTGGACAGCGTGCCATCGATGCCTTCGACACGGAAGAGCGCGGGGTCGATGGCGGAACCGGTCTGAATGACGGCGATGTCGCTTTCACGGTCCAGAACCGGGGTGCCGAGAATGTTGACGCGGATGAGGTTGTCGCCGGTGATGGTCGAAGCGCCGCCGGGCGTGACAACGAGGCTGTCGATGGCGCCGCCATCCTGATCGTAATCGATCAGGATGCTGCTGTCGTTCATCGTCAGAGCCCCGACGGTGAAGCTGTCGCCAGCTATGCCGTTGTACATGCTGAGGCTGGAGCGATCCAGCGCGAGCGTGCCGAGGCCGGTTCCGGCCTGATCGAGCAGGCTGAAATTGCCCGTGGTCCTGATAACCGAGCCGTTATTGGCGATGATGCTGTCGATGCCCTGGTCGCCGCCGAAGCCGATGACGGAATCGTTGAGGGTGAGCGTGGAGAAGCCGGTGAAATTCTGGCTGCGGTCGGTGAAGCGGGTGCCTTCGAGATAGCCCGTGGCATTGGTGCCGCTGAAGGTGACGCCATCGCGGAACTGGATCGGCGCGGAAACGCCTTCGTGATCGTAGTTCTCATGCATCAGCAGCGTGGTGAGGCCGGAAACGTTACCGCCGACACTGCCGCCATCGATATCGAAAGAACTGGCATCGATATTGCCGCCGACGGAACCGGAGGTCATCCAGAAATTGCCGGTGGGGCTTTCGCCGTTGCCGATATTGCCTTCGACGGCGCCGCCATGAATGGTAACGCTGGCGGCGGTAACATTGCCGTCGACAGTGCCGCCGCCGATCTGGGCGTCGTTGACGGAGACATTGCCGTTGACGGCGCCGCTGGTCATCGCGAAGCTGTTAACGCCGCCGCTGCCCCCGATATTGCCGTTGACCGTGCCACCGGCCACGGTGAAGGTGTTGTTGCCCGTGCCGCCGTTGATATTGCCGGTTACCGTGCCGCCGCTGAAGGCGAAGGCGTCGTTGCCGTCGCCGCCGTCGATGCTGCTGAAAACGGTCCCGCCGGTCATGTTGAAGGCGTCGTCGCCATCCTGAAGGAAAATCTCGGCGCGCTCGGCCTCGGTGCCGATCGATCCGCCGGAAATATTGAATGTATTGCTGTTCGTGACGACCGGATTGTCGGGATCAACCGTGGAATCCGTGTTGGTCATGCCGTATATGCTGCCGCCGATCGCGCCGCCGGTCATCGTGAGATTCATGGCCGAGACGCCGCCGGCTATGGAGCCGTCTTCGATGCCCACAGCGCCCGAGGCGATCAATCGGCCCTCGATGGTGCCGTCAAGGAAAGATGCGTCTTGCGTATAGACGTCGCCGGTGATGGTGCCGCCTTCGATCAGGGCGTATTGTAAGGGGCGAGACCCTCCGTCTCCCCGAGTGCCGTAAATGTCGCCATCGATGGTTCCGCCGGAAACGAGAACGTGGCCTACATTGCCCAAGGAAACGTTGCCGTTGATCCGGCCGCTTTTCATCGTAAGGGAATTTGTGCCGGAACCGCCATCGATGGTGCCGTTCAGGGTGCCGCCATCGACGGTGAACGCGTCATTGCCAGCGCCGCCGTTGAGGGCGCCGGTCAGCGTGCCGCCGGTGAGGATGAAGATGTCGTTGCCGTTCTCGCCGTTGATGTCCGCGTAGACGGTACCGCCCTTCATGTCGAAGGTATCGGCGCCATTCCCGAGGAAGAGCGTGGCCGGGGCGGCCTCGCTGCCGATCGAACCGCTGTTCATATAGACGGCGTCGTTGCCGCCGAGGAAGTCGAAAGCGCCGTCCGTGGGATTGAAGGGCAGGCCGGGGGGGATGGATTCCGGGGGGATCGTGCCGGGCGCGTTGATAAGGCTGCCGCCATCCATGTTCAGGATGTCGTTGCCTTCTCCATCGTATTCTTCTTCTTGGAGGAAATCCATGTTGCGCTCGAAGAAGCTGAACTCGGAATCCACCTGTCCCGTCTCGCAGGTCACGGTCACGAAAGCGTTGACTTCGTCGAAGCTGGCGCCGCATCCGGGCGGCGTCTGCGCCAGGGCCATGGAGGAAACGAGGCCCGCGGGTGCGAGGGCAACCAGAAAGGCTGCCGTGCTCAGCAGATCGGACTTTCTCTTATTCGTCATCGTGTCGCGCATCCCAATTCGCTAAACCAACATATCCCCGAGTGTTAGCCCACGATTATTAACGAAGTGACAACCATGCTGCAATCCCGCCACAATCAATACTTGGCGGCTGTGTCCTTTTCGCACTGTTTGCGCTGCGGAATATGGAAATTGCAGTGCGGGATAAGCGTGGCTCTTGCGCAGGTGCGCAGTAACCCTCTGGAATCTCTCGGTTTCGTGAAAGTATCGGGGCGGATTGCTTCTGCGCGATTGTGCGTCGCCCAGAAATTTTGACCTTTTGGAAAAATATTCATCACGGGTGGAAACGCACAGTTTAACGCAGCCAAAGTCATGGCTGCGGCGGGCAAAGAAAGAAGCGCTGATTCGGCTCACCTTCGAATCGGTAAAGCTTGACGTTGGCAAGGTCTGCGGGTAGATTCGAACCCTTGGCTGGAGGGTATTGCTATGCGCAAAAGTCTGTATTTTCTCGTAGCGGCGATGGCCGGTCTCGCGGCCCAGAACGGTTTCGCGCAATCGCTCAAGGATGCGAACTATTCCCGGGACGATGTCGTCAGCTCGCTGATCGAGCAGGCCGATCTCGGGGGCACGCGCGCCGTGTGCATCGGCACCAAAACCGAATGCGCGACATCGAAGCCGCAGCCGAAGGGCTTCGACATGATGCTGACCTTCGATCTCGACTCCGCGACGTTGAGCGACGCGGCGCGAAAGAACCTCGACGTGGTGGCCGAAGCGCTATCGGACGGGCGTCTGAAGGCGGCGAAGTTCCGTGTCGAAGGGCATACCGACGCGCGCGGCGGCGACAAGTATAATGTCTCCCTGTCGACGCAGCGTGCCGATGCGGTGGTGCGCTATCTCGAAGCGAAGAACGTTCCGGCGGACAAGTTGCAGGCGATCGGTTTCGGCAAAAGCGCGCCGCGCACCGAAAACCCGTATGATCCGGAAAATCGCCGTGTCGAGCTGAAGCTGACGACCCAGTGAATTCCGCGGGCGGCTGCCGCGCGGGATTTCAGGACGGGGCGGGGCTCGTGGCCTTGCCTGATATTTGGATGGTGACTGGCGGAGGTGGCTGGCAAGCCGGTTCCGGTGTGGTGAGGGCGTATGAAACTCGACGATCTCCTTTCTCCGATCAGCGAGAAATCCCCTTGCGGCCCCGATCTCGATGAAGCCGGCGACAACGATTACTTCAATTATACCATTTCGGCGGAAGGCCGGTTTCC
Organism: Rhizobiaceae bacterium; assembly: GCA_039808465.1. Taxonomy (GTDB): domain Bacteria; phylum Pseudomonadota; class Alphaproteobacteria; order Rhizobiales; family Rhizobiaceae; genus Metarhizobium. The sequence goes on from JBDHTA010000035.1 coordinate 12,914, forward strand.
CGAGCGCTTCTACGATCCGGGCAAAGGGCAGTTCTTCGATCGCAAGACGATCAAGCTGGACGATGAAAGAAAGCGGATCGGCTCCCTGCTGGAGCGTTCGCGCGACCTGCGCCTGCTGGCGCTGATCGCGCAGTTCGAGGCGGTCATGGGCGATGTGCGCGGGTTTTCCGCGACGCTCGATATCACGTCCAGGCTGCTCGGCGCCTTCTGGCGCGATGTCCATCCGCAGCCCATGGATGGAGACATGGAATTGCGCCGGGTGGCGCTGGAAGGGCTGGACGATCGCAGCAGGGTGGCGGTGCCGCTGGGCTATGCCGTGCTGTTCTCGGACCGGCGGGCTGGCGCGGTGTCGCTGCGGGCCTGGCAGGTCGCGAACAAGCCGGAGATCGCCTACAAGGACGAGGACAAGCCGGATGCCGCTATCCTGCGCGACGCCTTTTCCGCCCCGGAAAACCGGGAGGCGGTGGATGCGGCCTTTGCGGCGATAACCGCCGCCGGGCGCAGCCTCAAGGATATTCGCGGCCGGTTTCTGGCCGAAGGCCTGTTCGAATACGCGCCGTCCTTCGACAGCCTCGAGACGGTGCTGACGGAGATTTCGGCGCTGTTCACCGGCAATGCCGCGCATCTGGCCGGACAGGGAAGCGAGGAGGAGAAGGAAGAGGAACCGCAGCAGGCCGCCGGGCATGCGCAAAGCGCCGCGCCGGTTGGCGCCACGCCGAAGCCGGGCATGCGGGTGACGCTCCAGAGCCATCGCGAGGCGAAGGCGGCGCTGGTGGCGCTGGAAAGCTATTTCGCGGAGAACGAGCCTTCGTCTCCGGCGCTCATCCTGGTGCATCAGGCGCGGCTTCTGATCGGCCGTCCGCTGGTGGAGGCGCTGGTGGCGCTGGCGCCGGGCCGGGCCGGAACGGCGGTGCTGAATATCGATCATGCCTCGGGATTTTTTCTCGACATGGACAAGATGAAGCAGCTCACGGTCGCCATTCCCGCAGAAGAAAATGCGGGGGGAGGGCTGTTGCGGCGGCTGACGGCGCAGGATCCGGTGGTCAAGGATCGCGATCAGGCTGTCGCGGCGATGCTTGGCGTCGAGGCTTTTCTTGCGGGCCGCGAGCCGTCCAGTCCGGTTTCCATGCTACTGGCGCGGGCCAGAGCATTGATGGGCAGCAATTTTCTGTTCCTCTTGAAAGAATTGCTTCCGGAGGAGAAGAAAAGCTGAATTTCCCGTGTCGGAATATTTGACAAACGGGCCACATTCTGAGCTTCTATTACAGAGCGATGGGAGGGTGAAATGAGTTCTGACAATGGCCAGCGTTTCATAAAGCGGAACCGTCCGCCCCGCGTGCAGATTTCCTATGAAGACCCGACGAATGCGGAAAAGCTTGTCGAGCTTCCTTTCGTGATGGGCGTGCTGTCGGATCTGTCCGGCAATGCCTCGCAGGTGGAAAAACCGCCGATGGCCGACCGCAAGTTCACGCCGGTCGGCATGGATAATTTCGACGAATACATGCGCAGCGTCGAACCGGCGATCGCCATGCGCGTCGAAAACAAGCTGGATCCGGATGGCGGCAACGAGAAGATCGGCGTCAACCTCACCTTCCGGCAGATGGCCGACTTCGAACCGGCGGCGATTGCCCGCCAGGTTCCGGCGCTGAAGTCGCTTCTGGAGGCGCGCGAGCAGCTTGCCAATCTACAGCGTTACATGAACGGCCGCGTCGACGCGGAAAACAAGCTTCGGGAGCTTTTGTCCAATCCGGAGCTGATGAAGGCCTTGAGCGACCGGCAGGGCGGGGATGGCAAGGAAGCCGCCGCCGATGACGGCGATCAGTGAACAGTGCGGGGAACGGTCATATGGTCGGGGAAACGGCGAGTCTCAACCAGCGTGAAGTGCAAACGGCCGACGAGGTCGATGAATTCGCGGCGCTTCTGAAACAAAGCTTCAAGACGCGCACGGAGCGGGCGGCGACCGAGGTGGACAACGCCATCGGCACGCTGGTGCAGCAGGCGCTGGCCGATGCCGACGTCATCAAGGACGATGTTCTCGACACGATCAACGAGATCATCGCCCGGCTGGACGAAAAGCTCTCGGCGCAGATGAATGCGATCATGCATGCGCCGGAGTTCCAGTCGATCGAGAGCGCCTGGCGCGGCCTGAACTATCTGACCAGCAATTCGGAAACCGACAGCAGCCTGAAAATCAAGGTGATGAACGTTTCCCGCGGCGAGCTTCTGTCGGATTTCAAGCGCTATGCCGGGGCGAAGTGGGACCAGAGCCCGCTGTTCAAGAAGCTCTACGAATATGAATACGGTGTGCTGGGCGGCGAGCCCTATGGCGCGCTGGTCGGCGATTATTATTTCGACCATACGGCGCAGAGCGTGTCGCTGCTGCGCGATCTCGGCAAGATCGCCGCCGCCGCCCATTGCCCGCTCATTTCCGCCGCCGATCCGGCGCTGCTCGGCTTCGACGACTGGACGGAACTGGTCAATCCGCGTGATCTCGGCGAGATTTTCGATGCGCCGGACTATGCCGCCTGGCGTTCGCTGAGGGACTCGGAAAATTCCCGTTACGTGTCGCTATGCATGCCCCGCGTGCTGGCGCGTGAGCCCTATGGCGAAAAGACCATCAAGGTGGAGGAATTCGCCTTCGAGGAGGAAACCGACGGGCATAACGGCAAGAAATATGCCTGGATGAACGCCGCCTATGCCATGGCGGTGAACGTCAATCGCGCCCACAAGGAATATGGCTGGACGGTGCGCATTCGCGGCGTGCAGTCGGGCGGCGAGGTCATCAACCTGCCGCTGCACACCTTCCCGACCGATGACGGTTCGGTGGACATGAAGTGCCCGACGGAAATCTCGATCAGCGACCGCCGCGAGGCCGAGCTGTCGAAGGCGGGCATGATGCCGCTCATCCACCGCAAAAACAGCGACAAGGCCGCCTTCATCGGCGCGCAATCGCTGTACAAGCCGAAGAAGAAGGATACCGACGAGGCGACGGCTTCGGAAAACCTGTCGGCGCGTCTGCCCTATATGTTCGCCTGCTCGCGCTTTGCCCATTACCTGAAATGCATGGTGCGCGACGCGGTGGGCGACACGAAGGAACGTGAGGATTTGCAGCGCTGGCTGCAAAGCTGGATCAACCGCTATGTGGATGGCGATCCGCGCAACTCGACCTCGCTGGTCAAGGCGAAGAAGCCGCTGGCGGGCGCCAAGGTGGATGTGTACGAGGATCCGGAAAATCCCGGTTATTACGCCGCCCGCTTCTTCCTGCGGCCGCATTACCAGCTCGAAGGCATGGATATCGGCATGAGCCTGGTCTCCAAGCTTCCGGCGGATAAGTAAGCTTTGGTGAACATGCCCCGCCGTGCCGTCTGGCGGCGGGTTCTGCAACCGGATCGACCGGTTCCGGCGTGGCGTTCGCGTTCCGGAGCGTTGGTTCGGTTTGTCATGCGTGACCGGGATGCCGGGTGTTTCGAAATGTTCAACTGACTCAGGGTGAGGGAAGTGCCATGACGACAAACATGCATTTGAAAATCGATTCCATTCCTGGCGAATCGCGCAAGAAAGGCCATGAAGGTCAGATCGAAATTCTGAACTGGTCTTTTGGAATGGACCAGCAGGCGTCCGTCGGCCAGGGCCATGGCTCCGGCGCGGGCCGCGTGCAGGTGCGCGATCTGACGCTGTCGAAATATATCTGCAAGGCCGATACGGCGCTGATGCAGCATTGCTGCAACGGCAAGCATATTCCCGAGATCACGCTGTTCTGCGAAAAGGCAGGCGGTGATTCCACCGTGGAATATGTGAAGATCGTCTGCAAGCAGGTGCTGGTGACCAACCACAGCGTCAGCGGCTCCGAGGGCGACCTGGTCATTGCCAGCGTTTCGCTGAACTTTTCCGAATATGTGTTCACCTACACGCAGCAGGAAGCCGAAGGCAACGCCGGCGCGGCTGCCACGCAGGGCTGGAACATTGCCACCAACGAGGCTGCCGCCTGATAGGACATGTCCCGGAAAACCGGTCTCCGGTTTTCCGTTCGGACATGCGATCGATCGGGAGCCTGAGCGTTTCCCTGAACGGCGGCTGCGGCCGCGACAGGCAAACGGGGACAGCCCGCGCCGGGCGCGTTGCCTTGCGTCATACGCGGCGGCGCGCAAGCGCGGGCGCTTTCCCGTTTCAGACAAACAGGAGACTGCCGGAGGGTGGCTTTCCGGCCGCCATGATGGTGAATGCCGCACGGCTCCGTTTCATCAGCGGGGCGCCGGGTGGTGAGCATGAGTGAAGGGGTGTCGTGGCATGAATGAACAGGTCCGGTATCATGTGCCGCTGCTTCATGCCTTTCGCGATGCCTATGAGAAGGGCGATTCCCGCAAGGCGCGGCCATCCGGCGGCGGCGTGGACGGGCGGGCGCTGTCGGAGGACGAGTCCATCCGGCGCCGGGGCTTGAGCGAATCCCAGGTGCGGGATGCGGTTCTGAACGATATCAGCACCATTTTCTCCACCATCGACCTGCAATCGGCCATCGATATCGCCGATCTCGATTACGTGTCGAAATCCATCGTCAATTTCGGCCTTTACGACATCATGCACCTGACCAGCGAGGATGCGCGCATTGCCGAAATCGAGGGCAATATCGTCGCCGCCGTGCTGTCCTACGAACCGAGGGTGCGCGGCGACAGCCTGCATGTGGAGAAATCCGAGCGCATCGACGATGTCGGCCAGAAGATCCGCCTGTCCATCTATGCCGAAGTGTCCAACCGCCCCGTGAACATCCCGGTGGATTTCACCGCCGAGGTCGATCTCAGCACCGGCGCGGCGGGCATCACGCAGGCGGTGGAACGCTCATGAACCGCGAATTCCTCGAATTCTACGAACGCGAGCTGAAAATCCTTTACGAGCGCGCCCAGGAATTCGCCGAGGAATTTCCGGGCATGGGCAAGCGGCTGGGCGCCTTGACCGAGGAGAAGGTCGATCCGGCCATCGGCGGTTTGCTGGAAGGCGCGGCCTTCATGGCGGCGCGCGTGCAGCTCAAGCTGAAAAGCGAGTTCGATACCTTCACCGTCGAACTGATCGAGCAGCTTCTGCCGGGTTTTCTGGCGCCCACGCCCTCTTTCGCCATCGCGCAGGTGCGGCCGGATTACACCAATCCGGCGCTGCGAAAGGGCATGAAGCTGTCGGCCGGGCAATATCTCGAAACCACCTTCGTCGAGCGCGAGCGCCGCGTCGCCTGCCGCTACCGGCTGGTGTCGGACATTCACCTGTGGCCCTATGAGGTGTCTTCGGCGCGCTATCACCCGTCCGCCGCGCCCTTGCAGGCGCAGGGGCTCGATTGCGGCCCTTCGGTCGTCGCCGGATTGCAGATCGCGCTCGACCTGCGCGACAATGCCGAGGGCCAGCCGCGCTCGGCCGATCTCAAGGTGTCGGATTCGCCCGCGGGCGCGCTGACCTTCCATCTCGCCGGGCCGGTCAGCGACGCGGTGTCGCTTTACGAGCAAATCTTCTCGCGGCTGGAGCGCATCGCCATCCGCTATCTCAACGAGGCGGGCGATCCGCGCTTCATCTTCATCGATCCCTCGGCGCTGGAGCCGGTGGGGTTTGCGCATGGCGAGTCGCTGTTTGCCCATGATGACCGTTTCTTCAACGGCTTCAATCACCTGCGCGAATATTTCGCCTTTCCGGCCAAGTATCTCGGCTTCCGGCTGAACGGGCTGGAGGCGGCGCTGAAAAGCATCGGCGCGCCGGGCTTCGAGCTGATCTTTGCCTTTTCCGATGTCGCGCCGCGCCTGGCCTCGATGACCAAGCGGGATTGGTTTTCGCTCTATGCCGCGCCGGTGACGAACCTGTTCGACATGATCTGCGCGCCGGTGCCGGTGCGCAGCCAGGATCACGAATTCGCCGTCATTCCAGACCGCAGCCGCACGCTGGACTACGAGATCTACCGCGTGACGGGGGTGACGGCGCAATTGCCGCGCAACAAGGAGGGCGTGCGGGTGTTTCCGCTCTATTCCGCGCCCGCCGACAATGTGCCGCTGGCGCATGCGCTTTATTATTCGGTACGGCGGCTGGAGCGGCGCAAGACGGATCGCGAGCGGCGGCTCGGCATGCGCAGCAGCTATCTCGGCACGGAAACCTTCATTTCACTGCGCGAGCCGCCGGGCGGCATCGATGGCGAGCATGCGCGCACGCTGAATGTGCGGGCGCTGGTGACCAACCGCCACCTTACCGATCAGTTGCCGGTCAGGCGCGGCAATCCGGATTTCTTTCTGGTGGACGACACCACGATCCAGTTCGATTGCATCGCCGGGCCGACGCCGCCGCGTGAATCCGTGCTGGCGGGCGAGCGGCGCAGCCGCAACAGCGAGCCGACCGGCGCGCTGCTGTGGAAGCTGATCAGCCTGCTGCAATTCAATCATCTCGGGCTGGAGCAGCATCCGGGCAAGCCGCCGGTGAAGGCGCTGCATGAATTGCTGATGATCTTCGCCGACACCGCCAATTCCTTCATCGAGCGCCAGATTCGCGGCATTGCCGATCTTTCGGTTCGCCCCGCCGTGCGAAAAGTGCGGCTGGAGGATCGCTACAGCGTGGCGCGCGGGCTGGAGGTGACGGTTACGCTGGACGAAAACGCCTTCGAGGGGCAGGGCGCCTTCCTGATGGGGCTGATGCTGAGCCGCTTTCTCGGCGAATATGCCGGGCTGAATACCTTCGTGGAAACGGTGATCGTCTCGAAGCAGCGCGGCATCCTGAAGCGCTGGCCGCCCGAAATCGGCGGGAGGCCGCCGCTGTGACCCGGCTGGAAGACCTGCAAGCCGAACCCTGGCGGTTCAATTTCTACAGCCTGCTTCGCGAGATGGAGCGGGAAACGCCGGACAAGCCGCGCATCGGCGATAGCTCCACCCTCTCGGAAGAGGTGGTGGCGCTGTCGCAAGATCCCTTCGTCGCCTTTCCCGCCGCCAATATCTCTGCCGTCACCCGCGCCGCCCATGGCGTGCCGCGCCTGCACACCCGCTTTCTCGGCATGTTCGGGCCGCAGGGGGCGCTGCCGCTGCATATGACCGAGGAGGCGCATCGCTGGCTGTTCCGCGATCCCTCCTTTGCCCGTTTCGTCGATATTGTCTCGACGCGGTTCCTCCAGCTATTCTACCGCGCCTGGGCGGATGCGCGGCCGATCGGCCAGATCGAGCGGCCGGATAACGACCGCTTCTTCGCCTTTCTCGGCAGCTTCGCGGGCATTGCCACGCCCGCCATGCGCCAGTCGGATTCGGTGGACGATTTCGCCAAGGTGCCCTTTGCGGGGCTTGCGAACATCCATGTGAAGAGTGCCGCGACGCTGGAGCAATTCCTGCACGGCCTGTTCGGGCTCGATGTCGAGGTGCGGCAGTGGATCGGAAGCTGGATGACCTTCGAGGAGGGCGACCGCATGCGCCTTGGCGGCGCGCAGGCGGTGATGGGGCTGAACGCCTTTCTCGGCAGCCGCGTGCATTCCATCTGCGAGCGCATCCGCGTGCGCATCCGCTGCAAGGACAGGGCCGAATATGAAAGCCTGCTGCCGGGGGGAAAGCAGTTCCGGCGGCTGGCGGATGCGCTGTTCTTCTTCTGCGGCTACCGGCATGAGATCGAGGTGGAGCTTGGCATTCCCGCCCGTCAGGCAACGGGCGTGCGGCTGGGCGGCGAGGGGCGGCTCGGCTGGACCTCCTGGCTTGCGCCGGACGCCGATCCGCCGGAAGGCGCATTCTATTTCGAAGCTCGCTTCGATCCGATGAACCGCAGGGAAAGCGGCAAACAATGATGTGACGCTTCCCGAAAACGGGGGCGATGGGGAGATGTGGCATGAGCGATATCAGTCTGGAAACCGTAACCGGCAAACTCAATCCGGTGGGCTATGAGGCGTTCATGAAGGCGTTGCGCCACGCCAAGGCGGCGGGCAACCGCAATCTCGAACTGGCGCACTGGATGCTGCATCTGGTGCAGAACGAGCGCTCGGATATCTCCTGCATTCTCGACCAGTTGAAGCTGGATCGCGGCCGGGCGCTGGCCGATATCACCGCCGCCGTCGCCAGCCTGCGCGGCAACCAGACGGAAATGCCCGCCATTTCCCCGCATGTCTTCGACCTGCTCGACCGAAGCTGGCATTACGCCACGCTGCAATTCGGCGAATTGCAGATTCGCACCGGGCATGTGCTGGTGGCCGGGCTGAAGGCGATGGATATCGCAAGAGCGCTCACCAATCTCTCTGCCGTCTTCGGCAAGATCAACCCGGATCGCCTCGTCACCGATTTCGCGGCGCTGACCGCCGATTCCGCCGAGCGCGACGCAAGGCCGGTGGATGGCTCCGGCGCGATCGCGCAGGGCGGCTCGATTGCGGGCGGCGACGCGCCGAAGGGCACCACGGCATTGTCGCGCTTCACCATCGACATGACCGAGCAGGCCGCCTCCGGCAAGCTCGATCCGGTGGTCGGGCGCGACGAGGAAATCCGCCAGATCATCGACGTTCTCTCCCGCCGCCGCCAGAACAACCCGATCCTGACCGGCGAGGCAGGCGTCGGCAAGACGGCGGTGGTGGAAGGCTTTGCCCAGCGCATCGCCGCAGGCGATGTGCCGCCGGCGCTTCGCAATGTGCGGCTGCTCGCGCTCGATATCGGGCTGATGCAGGCGGGCGCGTCCATGAAGGGCGAGTTCGAGCAGCGGCTGCGCTCGGTCATCGACGAGGTGCAGTCGTCGCCGACGCCGATCATCCTGTTCATCGACGAGGCGCATACGCTGATTGGTGCTGGCGGCGCGGCGGGCACCGGCGATGCCGCGAACCTCCTGAAACCGGCGCTGGCGCGCGGCACGCTGCGCACCATCGGCGCGACCACATGGTCGGAATACCGGCAATATTTCGAGAAGGATCCGGCGCTGACCCGCCGCTTCCAGCCGGTGCATGTGGATGAGCCCGGCATCGAGAAATGCTGCTACATGCTGCGCGGCATTCTGCCCTCGATGGAAAAGCATCACAATGTGCGCATTTCCGATGCGGCGCTAACCGCCGCCGTCGAGCTTTCGGTGCGCTATATTCCGGCGCGGCAATTGCCGGACAAGGCGGTGAGCCTGCTCGATACCGCCTGCGCCCGCGTCGCCATCAGCCAGAACACCACGCCCGCCGCGATTGAGGATCTGAAGGTCTCGATCCAGGCCGCCGAAAAGGAGCTGGCGGCGCTGGAAAACGACCGGGAGCTGGGCGAGGAGGATCAGGCCCGCATCGACGAACTGCATGCCTTCATCGCGGAACGTTCGGAAAGACTTACCGAGAAGGAAGAGGCGCTGCGCCGCGAGAAGGAGCTGGTGGAAAGCATCATCGCCGCTCGCGCCGCCGCCCGTGGTGAGGCTGCGCCTGCCGAAACAGCGCCCGCCGAACCCGCTGAAGGGGAAGGCGAGGGGGAAGCGGATGCGGCGGGGAACAGCAAAGGAAAGCTGTCCGCTCTGGTCGGCGATCTCGACGCCATCGACCCGGACCAGCGGATGGTCTACGCGCATGTGGACGAGCAGGCGGTGGCCGCCATCGTGTCGGCCTGGACGGGCATTCCGGTCGGGCGCATGGTGCGCGACGAGATCCAGTCGATCCTCGACCTGCCGGATATCCTCAACCGCCGCGTCATCGGCCAGAGCCACGGCATCGAGCTGATTTCCAAGCGCATCGCCATCAGCCGCGCAAGGCTCGACAATCCCAACAAGCCGATCGGCGTCTTCATGCTCTGCGGCCCCTCCGGCGTCGGCAAGACGGAAACGGCGCTGGCGCTCGCCGAAGCCATCTATGGCGGCGAGCAGAACATCATCACCATCAACATGTCGGAGTTTCAGGAGGCGCATTCGGTCTCGCTGCTGAAGGGCGCGCCTCCGGGCTATGTCGGCTATGGCGAGGGCGGGCGGCTGACGGAGGCGGTGCGCCGCAAGCCCTACAGCGCCGTGCTGCTGGACGAGGTGGAAAAGGCCCATCCCGACGTGCACGAACTGTTCTTCCAGGTGTTCGACAAGGGCCGCATGGAAGACGGCACGGGCCGCGCCATCGATTTCAAGAATACACTGATCATTCTCACCTCGAATGTCGGCACCGATGTCATCATGGAAATGAGCGATTACGGGCGCAAGCCCGTCGATGTCGCGGAACTGAACGAGGCGCTGCGGCCGCATCTGCTGACCGTCTTCCCCCCGGCGCTGCTCGGGCGCATCGTCGTCATTCCCTATGTGCCGCTGTCGGCGGAGATGCTGGGCAAGATCGTGCGCCTGCAACTCGGCCATGTCGGCAAGCGGGTGGAGGATACCTATGGCGCCAGCTTCGGCTATAGCGACGCGGTGATCGATGAAATCGTCTCGCGCTGCAACGAGCCGGATTCCGGCGGGCGCATGATCGACAACATCATCATGAACCAGATGCTGCCGGATCTGGCGGGCGCCTTCCTGCGCAAGTCCATCGAGGGCGTGGAGCCGTCCTCGGTGCAGATCGATATTGCCGATGGCGCGTTCACCTATGCCATTGCCTGAGGTATGATGGGCGGTGACAGCAGGGGCCGCATGACCGGCGATGCACAGGATCGATGACAGTTTTCGCCAGAAGAAGGAGGCGGCCGCGCGGGCAAGGCGCAACCGCCGCCTGAAGGCGCGGCTGAAAACGGCCGGTCTGGCGCTCGGCCTGATGGCGTGCGGCGTCGCGGGCGTCTGGTACTGGCAGAGGGCGGCCATCCCGCCGTCGCCGAAGGAACCGGCGGAAGAGGTGGAGCCGCCGCCGCCCGCCTTCGCCTCCGTCATCGTCGACCTGCCGGGCGATCCGCTGCGCATCGAGATCGCGGGCGGCGACCGCTCGGCGCTGGCGCTGAAACCCGCGCCGCCGGAAGCGGCCGGTGTCAGCGGCACGCTGTCGATCCTCAGCGAAACAATCCTGCCGTCGAGCCAGAAGCTCGTCACCGCCATTCCCTCGACGCCGCAGGATTTCGCCTTCTTCCAGGCGCAGCGCTCCGGCGGGGTGATCGCGCCCGATGCCGAGGTGGAGCTGCAACCGGCTCCCGAAACGGAAGCGGAAGCCGAGCCGGAAGCGCCGGTTTCGCAAGACATGGCCGTGGACGACGACGGCGAAGGGGAGGGCGAGGCGGCAGCGCAGGCCCCCGCCGAGCCCGCCAGCCGCGAGGCGACGGGAAGCGGCGGCTGGAGCGATATCGAAACCGCCGACCTGCAAGGCAGCGACGGCAGTTTCCGCAAGACCGAGATCGAGGACAACACGACCACGGTGATGCTGATCGCCGACCGGCAGCGCGGCCCGCGCACCGAGGATGATTTCCGCCGCGTCATCGCCGCAAGCCCGGTCGCCGAATTTCTCGGCGCCAATGGTGTGTCCGAGACGGAGGCGAAGATCGTCGCCGCCTCGCTGAAAGCGAGCGCCGGGCTCGACGCCCTGCCCGCGGGATCGTTGGTGGCGATGCGCTTCCTCAACGACCGCAGCGTTTCCCCGCCCACCCGGCGGCTGGCGCAGGCGGCCTTCTACGAGCCGGAGAAATTCCTCGGCGCTTTGGCCATCGACAGCACCGGCGCTTTCGCCGCCGCCGCCGATCCCTGGGTCGCCACCAACCTGTTCAAGCTGCTGGACGAGCCGCAGCAGAATGTCGAGGAGCAGCGCTACCGCCTGCTGGACGGCATCTATTCGGTTGGCCTGCGCAACGGCATTTCCACCTCGATCATCGGCGAGGCGATCATGTATCTGTCGCGCGGCCACGATCTCGGCGAATTCGCCAACCGCGACGACAAGCTGACGCTGGTTTACTCCGAAACCGGCCGCGAGGCGGGCGGGGTGCAGAACCGCGTGCTCTATATCGGCATCGAGGGGCCGAATGTCGGCATCCGCTGCTTCGTCTACAAGCCGGAAGGCGCGAACGATTTTTCCTGCCTCGACGAGAACGACCGCAGCGGCACGGTGGAAATCACCAACGGCATGGTGACGCCGGTGGCGGGCGTCATGACCTCCGCCTTCGGCCCGCGCCGCCACCCCATTCTCGGCAAGGTGCTGATGCATCAGGGCGTCGACTGGGCGGCCCCGGTCGGCACGCCGATCCGCGCCGCCTTCGCCGGAAAGATTTCCTATGCGGGCGAGAAGGGCACCTTCGGCAATTTCGTGCAGATCGAGCATGGCGGCGGGCGCGCCACCGGCTACGCCCATATGAACGCGCTGGCATCCGGCGTGAAGGTGGGGGCGGCGGTGAAGGCGGGCGATGTGATCGGCTATATCGGCACCACCGGCCGCTCCACCGGCCCGCATCTGCATTTCGAGATGTATATGGCCGGAAAGCCCATCGACCCCTTGCAGACGGCGGTTGCCTCCAGCGATTCCGGCGGCGAGGCGGTGGAACTGCTGGTCGACCGCATCGTGCATGTGGAAAGCGGCGGCAATGCCTCGGCCAAGAACCCGCTGTCGACGGCGACGGGGCTCGGGCAGTTCATCGAATCCACCTGGCTGCGGATGATGCGCACTTACCGGCCCGATCTCGCCACCTCGCTCGGGCGCGAGCAATTGCTGGCGCTCAGGCTCGATCCCACCCTGTCGCGGGAAATGGTGACCAATCTGGCCCGCGAGAACAAATCCTATCTGGAGGCGGGCGGGCAGGCGATCACGGCGGGGCGGCTGTACCTGGCGCATTTCCTCGGGCCGGAAGGGGCGCGCACGGTGCTCGCCTCGGCGGATGGGGATATGCTGGAAACCGTGCTCGGCAGCGCCGTCATCCGCGCCAATCCCTTCCTGACCGGCAAGGATGTTTCCTATGTGAAGAACTGGGCCGAGCAGAAGATGCGCCACCGGCGCGGCGGTGGCGCGGCCGCCCCCGTCACGGTCACCAAGAAGGTCGAGGAAGCCTCGCCGGAATTCCTCGCCTATCGTAAGGCGATGCTGACATTGGTGAGCGGCGAGATCGCCGCTGCCCCGGCCGTGGAAGACCCGCAGGATTAGCGCCGGGAATAGGGTCCGGAAGGCTCATCCCCCGATCAGCACGGTCGGCATGCCTGTCGTGATGACGCCGCCATGCGAGGTCATGTCGCCGATTCTCGCGGCGGGCATGTTGCCGATCAGCACGGTCATCGACCCCTGCACGATGGTATCGGGCGGGCCGACGCAGATGCACATGTCGCCGACGCGGGCGGCAGGCAGGTTGCCGATCAGCACCGGCGGATAGCAGGGGGGAATGATCGGCCCGCCGACATGCGGCACCGGCGGCGTGCCGGGCGTCACCATCGGGCAGGTATGCATATCCGTCACGCGCGCGGCGGGTTTCATGGGCTTCCTCCGTCACTTCTTGAAGGAGCGGTCGTAGCGCTTGGCATGCGGCCCCTTCACCTTCTCGGGTTTCTTCTTGGAGACCGGCGAGCCCGACGAGGGCGCGCCGCCGCAATTGATGCGCACCAGCGTTCCCTGAATCTGGATGCCGTCCGGGCCGAGCGTGATGAAGCTGCCGCCCGCTTTCAGGCACATGGTCGCGCCCGCGTCGATGACGATGGACATGCCCGCCTGCGCGAAAAGGGTGGTGCCCGCCTTCAGGTGCTGCGCCGCCCCCGCGTCGACCAGATAATTGGCTCCCACCGTCAGGATGCTGTCCTGCCCCACCGATTCCGTGCGCGCCTGGCCGGTTTCCACATCGTAATTGCCGCCGATGGCCTTGCGGTAATCGGCGCCGACACGCAGATCCTTGGCCGCGCCCACCGTCTCCGAATCCGAGGCGCCGATCTCGGTGTGCCGGTTGGCGCCCACCGCCAGCGTTTCGTCCTGCTCGACCACCGTGTTCATGTATTTCTGCGCGTGCAGCCAGATTTCCTCCTGGCCCGCCTCGTCCTCGAAGCGGATTTCGTTGAAGCCGTTGCCGCGATGGCTGTCGGTCTTGAAGATCGAGCGCGTCTTGTAGGCGGGCAGCGTGTTGGGGGGCATGTTGTTGGCGTTGTAGACGCAGCCCGTCACCAGCGGCCGGTCGGGATCGCCCTCGAGGAATTCGACGATCACCTCCATGCCGACGCGGGGAATGACCATGCCGCCCCATTTCGCCGAGGCCCAGTTCTGCCCGACGCGGCAGCGCATGGAATGGTCGTTCTTCCGGTCCCAGAAGAAGCGCACGAGAATGCGCCCGTATTCGTCGCAGTCGATTTCCTCGCCCGCCGGGCTGACGACGAGGGCGGTCTGCGGGCCGTGGATGACCGGCTTGCGCGTCGTCATCGGCGGGCGGAAGGGAATCTGGCTGGCGATCAGCTCGTACTGGCCGTCATAGCTTTCCTCGCCGGTGATGCCGCCGCCGGAGCGGTAGTTCTGCGAGGTGAAGGAATGCTGGGCGCGCAGCAGCACATATTCGGTGTTGCAGGCGCCGATCGGATGCTGCGTGAGCACGACGCTGTCGCCGGGCTTCAGCGTCACGCAATTGCCGGTGGCCATGCAGCGCTTGTCCAGCGCCTCCTCCGCCTGCATGCGCCAGGTGGCGGCCTGGCGTCCCTCGGGCTGCTTCTCGTAGCGGCCGGGATAATCGTAGAGTTCCTGGTCGGCATGCTCGTAGGAGCCGTTGCCGAAATAATCCGCCTGCATCTGCGCGTTCGGCGTCTTGAAATTATAGTCGCGCATGGTGACGCGCCCGGAGGTGAAGCGCCGTTCGGGAATCCAGTGGTTGAAGCATTCGTCCTGCCGCCGGTCCTGCCCGGAAAGCGGCCGGTAGGGGCGGGTCACGCCGGATGCGGGCTCGTATTTGCTGTTGTCGTCCACCAGCACCATGCGGTGGCTGCCTTCCTCGTGCTCGAAGAAATAGCTGATGCCGAACTCCTCCATCAGCCGCGACACGAAGGCCATGTCGCTTTCGCGATATTGCACGCAATATTCGAGCTTGGGATAGCTGCCGCCGGTGCGGTCGTCGAAGCTGGCGAAGGAATGGCGGCCGAACACCTTGCCGATGATGTCCTGCACGCTGGAATCGTGAAAGATGAAGCAATCCGAGCGGTGCGACAAAAGCCAGAACCACGGGCGCAGCACCAGCCGGTAGGCATGGAAATCGCCGCGCATGCCCAGCCACTGCGTTTCGGTCAGGATGCCGTCGAACTTGCGCTCGACGCCGTTGATGCTGCGCAGCGTCAGCGTCATGTGCTTGCCGAGCAACTCGTCGAAGTCGATATCCTCGTGGGTGCTGACGGCTTCGATGCGGTATTCGAACAGCTCGCTCACCGCCTCCGATCCATCGAAGCGGGAAACGACCAGAAAATCCTCTTCCTTGGGCGTGCGCAGAACCGCCGCGCGCTTCTCCTGCCTTGGCAGGCTGGGGGATATCGGACGGTTGGTCATGCGCGGCAGGCTGGGCATGGTGGCATCTCCCCGCGTCGCCGGCGGCGGGAGATGCCCGCGCCCGGCCTTTACTTTCCGGTTGCCGTATCATCCTCGCGGCGATACACGTTCCTTGGGAAACATAGTGTTCATTGCAAGAAAAAATGCAAGCCGTATCCTGCGGCGGAACGGCGTTGTTTGTGCGCCCGGTCGGGTTATAGTGGCATGGCTTTCGCCCGCGCGCCACAACCGGGAGCGGCAACCGAGGGGATGTCATGCAGACCATCACTCTGACCATCACCAATATCGACCGCCTGCCGGATGGCGGCCCGGTGACGTATACGGCGGCCGGGCAGAGATTCGAGATCGGCCGCGATCCCTATCGCGACTGGTCGCTGCCCGATCCGCAGCTTTATATTTCCGGCCGCCATTGCGAGATTGCGCCGAGCCGCGACGGCTATGTGCTGAACGATATTTCCCGCAACGGCACCTTCGTCAACGGCTCGCAGCAGCGGGTGAAAAGCCCCTATCTCCTCTGCGACGGCGATCTCCTGGCGATCGGCAATTATATCGTGCTGGTGCGGCTGTCGCAGGCGGCGGGCGAAGCCGCCAGCGCCCCTGCGATGCCGCCTGCCCCCGCGCCATCCTCGGCCGCCGCCGATCCGTGGATGACGGGCGGCGTCGACGATGACGACATCTGGGGCGCGGGGCAGGTGGCGGCGGCCCCGCCCATGGACCGGCGCGATTTCCAGCCCGCCGCACCCCCGCGTCATCAGGCGGATTTCGTGGAATCCCATCTCGACATGCCGGTGCCGCAGCGCGCCGCAAGTCCTCCTCCGCCCGAGCGCGTGGATGACGGCCCCGGCGCATGGTCCGCGTCCGGGCCCGGGGAGAGCAGGCCGCAAATGCCGGAGCCCGCCG
>JBDHTA010000036.1:0-28876 GCA_039808465.1 Rhizobiaceae bacterium
CGTATTAATGTTTGGTTCCGGCTTGATTAACTTCTGTACGCAAAATCGCTTGCCATCGGTCTGGGATATAGTCGACAAAACCACAACTCCACGTATATTTTACTGTTGACCCTGAAGGTACATCTTGGCAGCAGCGAGGGCTCGTTCGATGGTCACATCCATGTCAAGATATTGGTAGGTTCCAAGCCTGCCAACGAAAGTCACGCCCTTTTCCTGTGCCGCCCTCGCTTCGTAGTCATCCAGAAGCTTCTTGTCGTTAACAAGGCGGATCGGGTAATATGGAATGTCGGCCGGCCCGCAAGCACGGCTATATTCGCGGAAAGCAATGGTTCCTTTAAAATTGCCCGATTCCCAAGGCGCAAAATGCTTGTGCTCGGAAATACGCGTGTATGGAACATCCTCATCCGGATAGTTCATCACCGCCGTCCCCAGCAAATCGCCTTCCGCCCGAATTTCCTCGAAGTCAAGCGTTCGATAACCCAGCCGCCCCAAGTCGCACTTGAAATATTGATCGAGCGGACCGGAGTAAAAGACATGCCTGAAATCTTCATCCAGCTCTTCGAAAGCGCAGTTGAGGCGCACTTCGATATTCTCATGGTCGAGAATGCCTGAGACAATCTCGGTATAACCATTTTCCGGCATGCCCTGATACGGGTGGCTGAAATAATTGTCGTCGTAATTGAACCGCAGCGGTAAGCGCTTGAGGATAGAAGCCGGAAGCTGGTCCGGGTCGACGCCCCATTGCTTACGGGTGTAACCTTTGAAGAAGGCTTCGTATAATTCGTTTCCGACGAAACGAAGAGCCTGCTCTTCAAATGTCTGCGGATCTTCTATGTCGGTCCTGGCCTTGCTTTCCACAAAGGCCCGCGCTTCATCCGGCCTCATGGCCGTGCCGAAAAACTGGTTGATCGTATGGAGATTGACCGGCAGGGAATACACTTTCCCGCGCACCGTCGTCTTTACGCGGTTTACATATGGCATCATCGTCGTGAAACGATTGACATATGCCCATACTTCTTCATTCCCGGTATGGAAAATGTGCGGTCCGTATTTATGGACCATGATTCCCGTTTCAGCGTCGCGCTCGCTGTAACAATTTCCCGCGATCGTCGACCTCTGGTCAACAACCAGCACTTTGTGGCCCTTTTCTGCCAATTCCCGTGCGATTACCGCTCCGCTGAACCCGGCTCCGACAGCGCAAATTCTGCTCATTTCAATTTCCTTGTCGTTTGATTTCCGAAAACAAGCCAGATACTCCAACCCGATTCATGCGCTCAGGTGCGAGGTCTCTTCAGGCCCAGCATATAGATTGGCTAGTTAACGGGTCTGCGGCCGTTCGACAAGCCAAATGAAGTATCCATGACCGCACGCGAACTTATTTTCTCGCCAGCCACCGAAACTTCTTTGACCTGACTTTCGGCAATTTATGTTCCGGTGGGCGAAAATGCAGGATTGACGCAGAGACGACGCCAGGGCTCATCCTCACAGCAATATCGGCAGCCAACCGGCAGATATCACTCATGAACAGCGCAAGCGCATCTGGTCTGCCATGCGTGAATAGCCTAGGAAATCCTCGCACGCACGCCAAATTCAGGGAGCATGGCAGCAGGCATCAGCCGGTGGAAATCGGCAGATAAGCTTCAATAGCTATTGACTCCTGTTATTCCTATCCCGATTCCGGCTCTCACGAGATACAAAAGGTTCGCTGAATGGCCATCGCGCTATCCATCATTGTGCCCGTTTATAATGTCGAGAGATTTCTGGAGCAGGCTTTGGCCAGTTTGTCTCTTGATGACGCGACACCCTATGAGGTGCTGCTGATAAATGACGGCTCAACGGATGGCAGCCTGGATATTTGCCGCAGGTTTGCCGCCCATCACCCGCAAGTCATGGTCATCGACCAGCCCAACAAGGGCTATGGCGCGGCCTGCAATGCAGGGCTTGACCGCGCCGGTGGCGAATATGTCGCCATCTTCGAACCGGACGACCTGCTCGGAGAAGGCTTTTACGCCGCTCTTTTAGAAGCAGCCGAACATGGCAAGCCCGACATTGTCCGCTACAACGGCTTTCATACGTTCAGCGAGGGCGTCTACAGCACCAAATCTGCAAACTTCTCATCCTATTGCGGGCGCGTACTGAGAAAAGAGGACATTCAATCGCTTTGGGCGTCGCATCCCTGCATCTGGAACGGGATTTATCGCCGCCAGATGCTCACGGATGCGCAGGTACGCTTTACGGAAGGACCGGGCGCTTCTTTTCAGGATGCGCAATTTCTGATCAGCCTTTACTACAGTTGCAGCAGCGTTCTCATCATTGACGCCAGACGCTATTATTACAGACATCACGTCAGCCAATCGATCAGCAATGCCGATACAAAGGTCGATGCAATCCTCACCAATATGAAACAGCAATTGGCCTGGTTCCAATCCAGACGGCTGGATGACGCGTCCTACATGATCTACGCCTCATTCAAGCAGTTCCGCGTATTGTATGACAGCAGGCTGCGTACGTCTGATGCCAAACGCAAACTGCTTGCCGGCTTTCGTGAATTGAACCGCGTTCATGGCATCAGCCGTCTCACTTACACCGGAGCGACGATGCGGATACGAATCCTTTATCGGCTACTGGCGGTATACGGGTTCGTGGCATCCTATTATTTATGTTGGGAGCGCAAGGCTGAATCGCTGCTGAACAGATGCAAGTCGAAGTGGCATTCCCTCCATGCCCGCCTAGCCTCAAGACCCGATGGCAGCAACACCTCCGGGCCGGTGAACGCTCTGCTTTTCGAGCAAGCCGTCAAGAATAGCCTGACCGCTGCGCCTGCTCCCTCACCGAATTCCTCCGCGCTCTGGAATGAGGTTCTGCCACGCCTGAGCCGATTCCTCGTGACTGAGGAAACACCTGTCCCGCTCGAAGCGCTCTTACCGCACGCACGTTTCATCGTCGGGGCCGGTCATCTGGCTGCGCTCTCGCCCCCGGCCGATCCGCAAGCTCTGATATTCTGGAGCAGGACACCAAAACATGCCGCTTCGATCAATCTGCTCGAATACGCCGCCATCCATAAGCTCCCCGTCATCTTCGCGGATGAAGGACCGCTCTCCTCGATTGCGCCAGACGCATGGGAGCAGAATGACACGGGCGCGAAATCACCTCTGTCATTCCTTCTGGACAGGCGCGGCTCCTGCATCGATGCGGCACAGCCATCCATGCTCGAGGATCTCCTCAATTCCGACCGGGAATTGACCCCGGACGAATATCGCCGCGCCAGCGCGCTCATGCAGCGGATCGTGAGCGAATTTTCCAGTGATGCCAGCCATCAGCAGGCCCGCTTGAACCCAACCCTCTCCAAACGAGAGTCCACGGTGCTTGTGGTGGAGCAGGCTGACGACATTCCGATCATGGAGAGCCTCGACACTTTCAACGCAATGCTGGAAGCAGCAATAGCCGAGAATCCGGACGCCAATATTATCGTGGCAATGCGTCCTGATAGCATGCAGGACATTCAAACCGGGAATTCCAGACATGGAAGCTGCCGGCGCCGGTTCGCCAACAACAGGAATATCACCTGCGTAACCGCCGGGACCAATTTATGGCCCCTCATCGGGGCTTCCGGCAAAATCTACGTCCACTCCTCTCCAATGGGACTGGCGGCGCTGATGGCGAAAAAGACTACGGTCATCTACGGTGCGCCATTTTATGCTGGCTGGGGTGTTGGAGACGTTCGAAATCATGATTCCGTCCTCCAGCGCCGGAAAAAGAAACGCAGCATTGAGGAAATATTCTATCTCGCCTGCATAGAATCGACGCGATACGTCAATCCGCACTCCATGCGTCCCTGTGATATTGAAGAATTCCTACAATTGCTTGGCAACAATGACTGAAATCGTGCCGTCCAGAGCGTCTGCACTGGCCACTTGATGAACTGGTCTCCACCAACCACGTTGCGTGAGATGGCCGGACCGTTTTGCGTGCAAGGGAAACTGACGAAGGGCGAAATTTGCCTCAAGCGTATCGATCCGATGATCAGGAATGGCATGATCGAAATGGACGCCATCCCGACTCAAACATCCGGATTGCTATCGTCCACTTCCAAGGCGGAAAAAGCAGTTCAAAATCGATGAAACAAAGTCGTTCTATCGACTAATAACCGATAGCGGAAATTCAGCTTGAAGCGTGAAAAGAAATGGCGCACCCGAAAGGATTCGAACCTCTGACCCCCAGATTCGTAGTCTGGTGCTCTATCCAGCTGAGCTACGGGTGCGCTGTGCAGTCGTTGTTTGCGTCTGCGATGGCGGTTCTCTAAAGCCTCCCAATTTCGTTTGCAAGCACTATTTCGAAAAAGGTTACATTTTTTTTGGAAGACCTTGAAACCAAAGGATTCTCAGGCGCGGGCGCGGTAGTCCTGCAATGAAACCGGACGGTCGGGTATCTCGATGCGGAAGAGGGTTCCGGGGCCGGGTTTCGCGGCCAGAGCGATGGTTCCGCCATGGGCCGCCACCAGCTCGCGGGCAATCGCAAGGCCCAGGCCGGTGCCGCCGGAGCGGGCCGCGCCCTTGAAGGCGGAGAACAGGTTCTCACGCGCCTTGGGCGGCATTCCCGGGCCGGTATCGTCGATATCGATGCGCACGACGCTGCCGATCCGCTCGGCGCTGACGGTGATCTTTCGCACGAAACTGTCATCGCCGGGGCGGTGGGTGAGCAGGGCCTGCTGCGCATTGCGGCAGAGATTGTGAATGACGCGGAAAATCTGCTCGCTGTCGGCATCGACGGTGAGATCGGCCGGAATCCTCTCGGCGAATTCGATTCGCGAATCCGCCTCGATGGCGAGAAGATCGCGCACCTCATGCACCACCGCCGTCAATGGCACGGCGCGGCGGCGCGGCTCCGCCTCGGAAGCCTGCCCGTAGGAGAGCACTCCGGTCGTATAGCCGACAGCCCGGTCGATGGTGCGCAGCAGCTTCGGGGCCAGACGCTTGACCATGGGGTCGTCGATATGCGCCAGGCGGTCCGACATCAGTTGCGCGGATGCCAGAATGTTGCGCATGTCGTGATTGATCTTCGACACGGCAAGACCGAGATCGGCAAGGTTCTTCTGCTGCTTCAGCGTCTTCTGCAACTGGCTCTGCATGGAAGCAAGATGATGGCCGGCCAGCGCCAGCTCGTCATTGCCGCGCGGCGGCGTCATGACCCGCGCCGGGTCGTCTGGCGCATCGGAAAAGGCCTGCATGCTCATGGTCAGCCGCCGGATGGGGCGGATCATCATGCGGTTGATGGTGAAGAAGATCAGCGTCGCGGTGACCAGCGACAGCAGGATGGACACCAGCAGCATGTTGCGGGAATAGGCCAGCATGGCGCGGCGCAGGCTGGCGTCGCTCATCACCAGCTCGATGCTCATGGCGCTGTCGCCGATCGGCCCGTAGACGCGGAAAACCCTGCCGCCGCCAAACAGGAGCGTATCGAGCGCGTCGCGCATCGAGCCGAGCGCCGTCGTTTCGGCGAGATTATATTGCCCGTCCACCTCGCTCGGCAGGTCGGAGGCGGCCAGAAGCCGCGTCGTGCCGTCCTTGCGCAGCACGATGGCGCGCGTGCCCGTCGCCACCAGCGTATCGTCCTGAAGGGCGCGCGGCAGATCGGCGGCCTGCAATCCGTCAATGACGATGCCCGCCGCCGCCGCCGTGTTCAGCCGGTCCTGCAACCAGCGCAGCCGCATGGTCGAGACAGAGGGCACGAAGATCAGCACTTCGGCCAGCATCACGAAAACGATGGTGAGCAGCAGCAGCTTGCCCGACAGCCCTGCGCACATGCCGCCGAGACCGGGCTTCAGGCAGCCTCCGGCCCGGCTCTTCGGTTCGGGCGGGGCAATCGCGCCATCCGGCATCTCACTCTCCTCGCTTGCCACGCGGCCGATGAGCGGCACGGCATACGCATAAGGATAGAGCAGGCGGCGGCCATTGCCAACCGCAGGCGCGATGCGGGCTTTCCGGATAGAGAAAAGGCCGCCTCCGGAAAAGAAGGCGGCCTTGTTCATCGCTACATATATTGGCGAACCGGATCAGAATTCTTCCCAGTTCTGCTGCTGCGCCGCCGCGCCGCCACCGCCGAAGGCGCGGGCGACATTGCCGAGCATGCGCCGCGCCGGAGAGGCGACGGGGCGATGCTCCTCGCGGGCGGCGACGGCAACCGGCATGCCGGAACCGGCATCGACGCGGAAGCGGGCGACGAGCTGCACCAGGCTTTCGGCCTCCTGCGCCAGCTTGTGCGTCGCCGCCGAGGTTTCCTCGACCATGGCGGCATTCTGCTGCGTCACCTGATCCATCTGGTTGACGGCGGTGTTGACTTCCTGAAGGCCGGTGGACTGCTCCTGCGCCGAGGTTGCGATGGAATGGATATGGTCGTTGATGCCATTGACCTGCGCCTCGATGCCCGACAGCGCCTCGCCGGTTTCCTGCACCAGCCTGACGCCGGTCTGCACCTCGTCGCCGGATTTGGTGATCAGCGCCTTGATGTCCTTGGCCGCCGTCGCCGAGCGCTGGGCAAGCTCGCGCACCTCCTGCGCCACCACCGCGAACCCCTTGCCCGCCTCACCGGCGCGCGCCGCTTCCACCCCGGCATTCAGGGCGAGCAGGTTGGTCTGGAAGGCGATCTCGTCGATGACGTTGATGATCTGGCCAATTTCGCTGGAAGCATGCTCGATGCGGCCCATCGCCTCGATGGCGTTGCGCACCACGATCGCCGATTGCGCGGCATTGCGCTTGGCGTCGGTCACCATGACGGTGGCTTCCTGCGCCCGCTCGCTGGAGCTGCGCACGACGGCGGTGATCTCGTCCAGCGCCGCCGAGGTTTCCTCCAGCGCCGCCGCCTGCTGCTCGGTGCGCTTCGACAGGTCGTCGCTGGCCGAACGCACCTCGTTGGTGTTGCCGCTGATCGAGCCGGTCGTCTGGCGCACCTGCCGCATGGTATCCTGAAGCGTGGCGAGCGTGGCGTTGACGTTATGCTGCAACTCGCCGAAGGCGCCGCGGAATTCGCCATGCATCGTCTGCGTCAGGTCGCCTTCGGCCAAAGCGGCGATGACCCGGCGGGTTTCGGCGATGCCGGAATCGACCGACACCAGCAGATCGTTGATGCCGCGGGCAAAGCGGTTCAGATGCTCGTCGTGATAATCCTTGTCGATGCGGCGGCTGAAATCCCCGGCGGCGGCGGCGGAAACGACCGAGGACATGCTGGCCTGCAAATCGTCGGTGCGGGCGCGCAGCGCCGCTTCCTGCTCGTTCATGCGCTGCACGGCAAGGCCGTTTTCCTTGAAGATTTCCAGCGCGGCCATCATCTCGCCGATCTCGTCGGCGGGCTTGCTGGCGGGAATTTCGACGTTGAAATTGCCGTTGGCGACCTCGGTGATGGTGCTGGTGACGCGGCGGATCGGGCGGCTGAGATGGCGCGTGCCGATATAGGTGCCAAGCCCCGCGCCCGCGCCGATGCCGAGGATCATGATGGCGATGACGACGGCGAACACGGTGCGGCGGAAATTATCCATTCCCGCCTTCTGCTCGACGAGGGCGGCGCGATCGGCGTCCACGACCTTATCGATGGCGGCCTGGAAGGCCTTGCGGTTGGCGCGGTTGGCCTCGTTATTGCCCTGCTCGTTGGCGGCGGCCGGATTGACCTCGGTGCCGAGGCGCGCGGTTTCCATGCGGAAGGTGCGGAAGCTTTTCGCCCCGTCGAAGACGTCCTGCATGCCCGCCGCCTGCTGCGGCGTCAGCAGAGCGCGCCAGCTTGCAAGCACGGAGTCGATTTCATCGAGGCTTTCGGCGATGCCGCCCGCGAATTTTTTCGCTTCATCCGTGCTTTTCGAGGCGTAGATGCCGCGGGCATCCATCACGACGGCGGTGACGTAACGGTTGAGACGCTCGCCGAGGAAAGCGCGTTCGGAGGCGAGATTGTATTCTCCCGCCCGGCGGTCGTATTCGTTCAGCGCCACCAGCGAGGCCGCGCCGATCAACAGGGCCGAAAACCCCATCACGAATACCAACAGATTGATCTTGCCCCGGATTTTCAACGCATTCGCCCCTCTATCCAAACCCTCTACCGGCCGCGCATGCGGCCACATTCGCTCAACTTCTCATAAAAACGTTAACCTTCCCTTGCCGTGCTTTTGCTGAAAAACCCGATGGAATCGGACCCGGCGCCACAACGGACAGGCGAGAAGTTAACGCGCAAGGGAAGGGATTCGACCGGAACGGGAGGTTTTGCCGCTTCGATTGACTTTGGAAGGAAGCGTCCCTATAAGGCGCGCACGTTCGACCGGGCGCCTGGCCATTGGCCGGGCCAAGGTTCGTGCGTCTTTAAAACGCTCCTTGCATAACGCAAACCCAAGAAGGGCCGCACACCGCGGTATTAAATAAATGTCGAAGCGTACCTTTCAACCCTCGAAGCTCGTTCGCAAGCGCCGCCACGGCTTTCGCGCACGCATGGCCACCAAAGGCGGACGTCTGGTTCTGGCAGCCCGCCGTCAGCGCGGCCGCAAGCGTCTTTCGGCTTAAGCCGGACGCTGCCCGATGCGAGTTGCGGGCACATGACGCATGATACCCGAAAATCGACTGCCGGACGGCTGAAAAGCCGTCCGCAGTTTCTTGCCGTTCGCAACGGCGAGAAAAGGAAGGGAAGATATTTCCTTCTCGAAGTCCTCGATCGCGAGGCGGCCCGGCGTGACGGCGCTTCCGATCCTGGTATCGGCGGCAACGCTCCCCGCGCCGGATTTACCGTAACGAAGAAGCAGGGCAACGCGGTGGAACGCAACAGGATGCGCCGCCGCCTGAAGGAAGCCGTGCGGCTTTCCGCCCAGTTTGCAATGCAGCCCGGACATGACTATGTGATCGTCGCCCGGCGGGACGTGCTCGGCGCGCCCTTCGCGTCGCTGACCGCCGAACTGAACGATCGCATCGCAAACAGGCCAAAAAAGCGGTCTTTCGAGACCGGACGACCCAGGAAGGTATGATGGAAAAGAACCGAAACTATTTCGTGGCGCTTGGCCTTTCCGTGCTCATCGTTCTGGCCTGGCAGTTTCTCTATATGAACCCGCGGCTGGAGCAGCAGCGGCTGGCCGAGGAAGCCGCGAAGGCGCAGCAGGCGACCGAGCAGAGCGTGAACGGCACCGCCGCCAACGATACGCCCGCCCCGACGGCGCAAGGCGCGCTGCCCGGCACGTCCCAGGCCGCCGCCAACGCCTCGCGCGAGGAAGCGCTGGCGAAATCGGCGCGCGTCGTCATCGACAACCCCGCCCTGTCCGGCTCGATCAACCTGACCGGCGCCCGTTTCGACGACCTGAAGCTGAAGGCCTACCGCGAGACCGTCGAGCCCGACAGCCCGGTGATCACGCTCTTCAACCCGGCCGACACGCATGACGGCTATTTCGCCGAACTCGGCTATATCCCGGATGCCAACGCAGGCACCCTGCCCGGCCCGACGACCGTCTGGACGCTGGCAAGCGGCGACAAGCTGACCGAGAAGACGCCGGTCACGCTGACCTATACCAACGAGAAGGGCATCATCTTCAGCCGCACGATTTCGGTGGACGAGCGCTACATGTTCACCGTCGCCGACAAGGTGACGAATGGCGGCACGGCGCCCGTGGCGATCTCCAGCTATGGCCGCGTGACGCGCTACAACAAGCCGTCCACGCCCTCCATCTACGTGCTGCATGAAGGCTTCATCGGCGTCTTCGGCGAACAGGGCCTCAACGAAACCACCTATTCCAAGGTCGAGGACGGCCCGATTTCACCCGACAAGGCGACCGGCGGCTGGCTCGGCATCACCGACAAATACTGGGCGGCGGCCATCATCCCGCCGCAGACGACCGCCTACGACGCCCGCTTCTCGCATTTCACCGACGGCCAGCCGCGCTATCAGGCCGACTACCGCGACGAGGCGGCGACGGTTGCCCCCGGCCAGTCCATCGACGTGAAGAACCTCGTCTTCGCGGGTGCCAAGGAAGTGCCGGTCATCGACCGCTACGAGGCGGAATATTCCATTCCCCGCTTCGACCGCATGATCGACTGGGGCTGGTTCTACTTCATCACCAAGCCGATGTTCAAAATGATGGATTTCTTCTATCGTTACTTCGGCAATTTCGGCGTCGCCATCCTCATCACCACCATCGTCGTCAAGGGCCTGTTCTTCCCGCTCGCCAGCAAGCAATACGCTTCCATGGCGAACATGAAGAAGGTTCAGCCGAAGATGGAAGAGCTGAAGAAGCGCTTCGGCGACGACCGCATGGGTCTGCAAAAGGCGATGATGGAACTCTACAAGGAGGAGAAGATCAATCCGGTTGCCGGATGCTGGCCGATCCTCCTCCAGATTCCGGTGTTCTTCGCGCTCTACAAGGTGATCTACGTCACCATCGAAATGCGCCATGCGCCGTTCTTCGGCTGGATTCGCGACCTGTCGGCGCCCGATCCGACGACGCTGTTCAACCTGTTCGGCCTGCTGCCCTACGACGTGCCGCACTTCCTGCATCTCGGCGTGTGGCCGATCATCATGGGCATCACCATGTTCCTCCAGATGCGCATGAATCCGACGCCGCCCGACCCGACGCAGGCCATGCTGTTCAACTGGATGCCGCTGATCTTCACCTTCATGCTGGCCACCTTCCCGGCCGGTCTGGTGATCTACTGGGCATGGAACAACACGCTCTCCATCCTCCAGCAAGGCATCATCATGAAGCGCCACGGCGTGAAGGTGGAACTGTTCGATAATCTCAGGGGATTGTTCCGAAAGAAACCGGCGCCAACGAAATAGCGCCGCCCCTTCCCTGACCTGCGGCCCGCGGCGTTCCCGCGGGCCGTTCCCGTTTTTCCGCAAGACAAGAGAAGCGCCATGGCCGACAAGACCCCGATGACCGACAAGCCGATCTTCCAGCGGCCGTGGATCTTCATTCGCGGCGTGCCGTCGATGAAATTCCTGCCGCCCGAAGGGCCGCTGGAAGTGGCCTTCGCCGGGCGCTCCAATGTCGGCAAGTCCTCGCTCATCAACGCGCTGGTGGGGCAGAAGGGGCTGGCGCGCACCTCCAACACGCCGGGACGCACGCAGGAACTGAACTATTTCGTGCCGGACGGCTATTCCGGCGAGGGCGGCGACCTGCCGCCGATGGCGCTGGTCGACATGCCAGGCTACGGCTATGCGCAGGCGCCGAAGGCGCAGGTGGACGCCTGGACGAAGCTGGTGTTCGATTACCTGCGCGGCCGCGCCACGCTGAAGCGCGTCTATGTGCTGATCGATTCGCGCCACGGTATCAAGAAGAACGACGAGGAGGTGCTCTCCCTGCTCGACAAGGCCGCCGTGTCCTACCACATCGTGCTGACCAAGACCGACAAGATCGCCCAGAGCGCCGTGCCGCTTCTGATCGAGGACACGCTGGGCAAGATCAAGAAGCGCCCCGCCGCCTATCCGTCGGTGCTTTCCACCTCCTCCGAAAAGGGCAAGGGGCTGGACGAGTTGCGGCAGGCGATCTCCGAAACGGTCGGCCTGCCGTTCTGAGCGGAGCCTACTCCATCAGCCCCGTATCGATGGCGAGCAGCATCAGCAGCGCCATCACCGAAAGCGCGGTCAGGCCGCGCCACAACGGCAGCGAATTCCACCACCAGCCGCCGGGACGCCGGGCCTGAGGCGCCTGCCGCGCCGGTCTTGCCGCCGCCTTCATCTCGCTGCGGCTGGGGCGCGCCGCCGGCCGGGAAAGCGGCTGGGCCTCGCTCTCGATATCGAGAAGATTCTCCTGCCAGCGCCGCACGATGGCCGCGAAGGCGCTGTCACGCGCCAGCCGCTCCTCCACCTTGCGGCGGGCATCGCCGGGGAGCACGCCGAGCACATACTCGCCAGCGAGCAGCTCGTCGCGGGAGCGGTCTCCCTTGCTTTTGTCAGGCGTCGTCATGGCGCTTCCGGTTCTGTGACTCGGCTTCTTTTTCGTTTGTCTTCGCGGGAAAACCGGGATTCGCTTTTCCCTGACGGCTGCAAGAGTCCAACGCCGCGCCGTGAAGGTCAAGCAAGATTATTCCCTCTGCCGCAAACTTGCGCTACAAGGCCGCCGGTTTCGTCATTCATCGCATCTCCAGCCCGACGGGGTATTCCATGGCCGCTTCCGACAGCGAAAATCAGGCACGACTTCTGGCGCAGGCGCTGCCCTTCATGCAGCGCTACGAAAACAAGACCATCGTGGTGAAATATGGCGGGCACGCCATGGGCGATTCCGAACTCGGCAAGGCTTTCGCCGCCGATATCGCCCTGCTCAAGCAATCGGGCGTCAACCCCATCGTCGTGCATGGCGGCGGCCCGCAGATCGGCGCGATGCTGACCAAGATGGGCATCGAATCGAAATTCCAGGGCGGCCTGCGCGTCACCGACCAGAAGACGGTCGAGATCGTCGAAATGGTTCTGGCCGGGTCGATCAACAAGGAAATCGTGGCGCTGATCAACCAGACCGGGGAATGGGCGATCGGGCTCTGCGGCAAGGACGGCAACATGGTCTTCGCCGAAAAGGCGCACAAGACCATGATCGATCCCGAATCCAACATCGAGAAGGTGCTGGATCTCGGCTTCGTCGGCGAGGTGGTCGAGGTCGACCGCACGCTGCTCGACCTGCTGGCCAAGTCGGAAATGATCCCGGTCATCGCCCCCGTCGCTCCCGGCCGCGACGGCGCGACCTACAATATCAATGCCGATACCTTCGCGGGCGCCATCGCCGGCGCGCTCAGCGCCTCGCGCCTGCTGTTCCTGACCGACGTTCCCGGCGTGCTCGACAGGAACAAGGAACTCATCAAGGAATTGTCGGTGGCCGAGGCCAAGGCGCTGATCCGCGACGGCACGATTTCCGGCGGCATGATTCCCAAGGTCGAGACCTGCATCGAGGCGATCGAGGCGGGCGTGCAGGGCGTCGTCATCCTCAACGGCAAGACCGCCCATTCCGTGCTGCTCGAACTGTTCACCGAGCATGGCGCGGGCACGCTGATCGTTCCCTGAGCATAACTTTCAACGCATTTCCGGGAAAACCGGCAACCGCTTTTCCCGGAAACGCTTTCAGAGAGCGAACAGGCCGACGGGGCGCATCTGCCCTTCGTGGCGCAGGAGCCATTTCTTGCGCCACAGCCCGCCGCCGTAACCGGTAAGCGAGCCATCCGCGCCGATGCAGCGATGGCAGGGAATGATGACGGGGATGCGGTTGACGTGGTTCGCCTCCCCCACCGCCCGCGCCGCCTGCGGGTCGCCGAGCGCCTTGGCGATATCGCCGTAGGAGCAGGTTTCGGCAAGCGGCACCTTCAGAAGCTCGGCCCAGACGCGGCGCTCGAACTCCGATCCGCCGGTTTCCAACGGCACCGTGAACTCCGCCGAGCGGCCGGAGAAATAGGCGGCAAGCTCCTCCATCGCCGTGTCGAGCGCCGGGCTGGCGTCGCGTCCCAGCGGCTGACGCAGCCGGTAGGCCAGCCGTTCGGCCAGCGCCGGGGACGGCTCGCTGTCGCAGAATTCCACGGCGTGCAGATGGGTGTCGCTCGCCATCACCAGCAGCGGCCCGATCGCGGTTTCCAGCCAGTTCGCATAAAGCATGGTCTTGCCTCCCGGCCCCATAGATAAAGGCCGCGCCCCGTCCGTTCAATGAAAGAGCAGGCCGAGAATACCGGCGACGATCAGCAGGCAGCCGAGAACTTCCATGCGGTTCACCTTTTCCCGGAACAGGAAGAAGGAGGAGAGGAAGGTGAAGACAAGCTCGATCTGGCCGAGCGCGCGCACATAGGCGACCGGTTGCAGGGTCATGGCCGTGAACCAGCACATCGACCCCAGCACGCCAGCCAGCCCGACCAGCGACGACGAACGCCATGAGCGGATAACCTGCACGATCTCACGCGGATCGGTCGCCAGCATCCACACCAGCATGAAGGCGGTCTGGAAGGTGGTGACGACGGCAAGCGTCACGGCGGCGGCCATGATCGGCTGCGGCATGCCCAGCGACAGCGACGCGGAGCGGTAGGCGACCGCCGAAATGCCGAACACCGCGCCGGATGCGATGCCGATCAGCGCTGTGCGGCCCGTCAGCGCGCCGAGAATGTCCTGAAGCGACGCCCGGCTGCGGGCAATGGAAATCAGCATGACGCCGAAAACGCCAACGATGATCGCCATGATCGCGCCGCCCGTCAGCTTTTCGCCGAGCAGCAGGAAGCCGAAGATCGCCGCCTGCACCGGCTCCGTCTTGGAATAGGCGGTGCCGACGGCGAAATTGCGCAGCGAAAACAGATGCACCAAGAGCATGGTCGCGAAGATCTGCGCCAGCCCGCCGATCACCGCCCAGAAGGCGAAGGTGAGGTTCAGCGCCGGAAACTCATAGCCGCCGAGCAGATGCAGGCCCGTCACATAAGCGATGGCGACGGGAAAGCCGTAGCCGAAGCGCACGAAGGAGGCGCCGCGGGTGCCGAGCGAACCTTGCAGGTGCTTTTGCAGCGCCGAGCGCAGGTTCTGCAAAAAGGCGGCGGCGATGGTGATGGGGATCCAGAGTTCCATGGGAGGTCTTCGTCTGTGGCGGGGTTATGCGGTGGCCGGTAGCACGCGCCGCCCCC
This sequence comes from Rhizobiaceae bacterium, assembly GCA_039808465.1. Lineage (GTDB taxonomy): Bacteria > Pseudomonadota > Alphaproteobacteria > Rhizobiales > Rhizobiaceae > Metarhizobium. The sequence goes on from JBDHTA010000036.1 coordinate 14,592, forward strand.
CGCGCCAAGGCGTCAATGCCCGCGGCGCGGACGTTTTGCCATTTCCCTGCCGCATGAGGCATGGCATAAGACGGGCATGACCAGGACCACAACCCAACCGACGCCCGCCGATTTCGCCCATATCCGCGACTGGGTGTTCGATCTCGACAATACGCTGTATCCGCATCACGTCGACCTGTTCGCGCAGGTGGACCGCAACATGACGGCTTATGTGTCGGCGCTGCTGCAACTGGAGCCGGACGAGGCGCGGCAGTTGCAGAAGAAATACTATCTCGAACACGGCACGACGCTACAGGGGCTGATGATTCACCATCAGGTCGACCCCAACGATTTTCTCGAAAAGGCGCATGCCATCGATTATTCGCCGCTCCTGCCGCATCCGGAGCTGGGCGAGGCGATCAAGGCGCTTCCCGGCCGCAAGTTCATCTTCACCAATGGCAGCGTCGCCCATGCGCAAGCGGCGGCGCGGGCGCTTGGCATTCTCGATCATTTCGACGACATCTTCGACATCGTCGCCGCCGATTACGTGCCGAAGCCCGCCAGCAGCACCTATGACAAGTTCATGGGCCTGCACCGGGTCGACACCGCGCATGCGGCGATGTTCGAGGATCTGCCGCGCAATCTCACCGTGCCGAAAACGCTCGGCATGCGCACCGTGCTGCTGGTGCCGCAAAACCTCGACCACGCCTTCGAGCGCTGGGAAGTGGCGGACGAAAGCGACGGCCATATCGACTACGTGACCGACGACCTGACGGCCTTCCTGCAACGGCTTCTTTGAGCCCCGTTTCCGAACATTACGGAAATTTCATCCATCCTTACCGATGTTTAAGTGGGCCTTTCCGCCTCCTCGCCCTATCTTGGGCTTATCGATTTCAACGAGGAAGGAAAGACGATGAACGGCAAGAAACTGGTTCTCACCGGATTGTCCGCAGCCCTTGCGCTGAGCTTCGCCGCCGAAGCCTTCGCCAAGCCCCGCCATGGCGCGGGCATGCGGATGGCGCCGGAAATCCTGTTCGTGCGCATGCTCAAGCAGGACGACGAAAACAAGGACGGCAAGATCAGCCTCGATGAAGCCAAGGCGGGGGCCGAACGCCTGTTCACCGCCATCGATGCCGACAAGGACGGCAATGTGACGCCCGGCGAAATGCGGGCCTGGCACAAGCAGCAGCGCGAGGACCGCAAGGCCGAACGCCAGAAGGCCCGCGCCGAAAACGAAACCGCCAAGGCCGAGGACGCCAAGCCGGAAGACGCCAGGAAGGACGGCAAGCGCCATCACGGCGAACGCCATCATGACGGCAAGGGCCGCCACGGCGCGAAATGGGGTCCGGGCGGCATGATGTTCCGCATCGCCGACAAGGACGAGAACGGCCAGGTGAGCAAGCAGGAAGCGCTGGATACCGCCGAAGCCATGTTCAAGCGCCTCGACAAGAACAATGACGGCGTGATCTCCATCGACGACATGCCCGACCGGTAATCATTTTCGCTGACAATGCAAAAGCCCGCCCGGATCGCTCCGGGCGGGCTTCATTCTGCCGTCAGGAAAGCCGGGCGTGACGAAGGAGAGGCCTGCGGGCCTTTCCTCCAGGTTACGCCAGCTCGTAAAACTCGCTGACGATCTTCCACGCCTCCTCGGCCGTCTCCACGAAGTGCAGCAGCTTCACGTCCTCCGGCGCGATGGTGCCGAATTCGGCCAGCGCCTCGAAATCGATGATCTTGCGCCAGAAGGCCGCGCCGAACAGGATGAGCGGGATCGGCGCCATGCGGCCGGTCTGGATCAGCGTCAGCGCCTCGAACATCTCGTCCATGGTGCCGAAGCCGCCGGGAAAGACGGTGATCGCCTTGGCGCGCACCATGAAATGCATCTTGCGGATGGCGAAATAGTGGAAGTTGAAGCTGAATTCCGGCGTCACATAGGGGTTCGGCGCCTGCTCGTGCGGCAGCACGATGTTGAGCCCGATGGAGGGCGCGCCCGCTTCCGCCGCGCCGCGATTGCCCGCTTCCATGACGCCGGGGCCGCCGCCGGTGACGACGACATATTCCTGATGCGCGAATTTCGCCGATTGCTCCGAACATAGCGCCGCGAACTTGCGCGCCTCTTCGTAATAGATGGAAGCCGCTTCGAGATTGCGCCGCTGCGTGTCGTTGCGGGCCGCCCAGGCCGCCGTTCCGGGGGCGGGAATGCGCGCTCCGCCGAACATCACCACCGTCGACTTGATGCCGCTTTCGGTGAGCGCCATCTCGGTTTTCAGCAATTCCAGTTGCAGGCGGATCGGCCTCAGCTCCTCGCGGCAGAGGAAATCCTCGTCGGCATAGGCAAGGCGATAGGCGGGCGAGGCCGATTGCGGCGTCTTGGGAATGCCCTCGGCGCGCCGCTTGTCGGTGGAGCTATCCTTCAGCGGATCCCAGACGCCGTCCTTGCGCCGCAACTTGTTGTTCTTCAGCTTCGCCATGCCGTCCATACCTTTCTTTCCGGCGGCGCGGGCCGGGCGCGCCGCCGCCGGAAAAACGATTTCATTTTGCGGGATCATCCTGTAGAGCAGGGAACCGAAACGACGGTTTCGACCCCGGTTTTCCCGATATTGACGATAGACCGCGAAGTTTAAGGAATTCTCATGACCAGCGCCGACCTCGCCTCGCTTGAAAAGACCATCGAAGCCGCTTTCGACAATCGCGACAGCATCAGCACCGCCACGCGCGGCGAGGTGCGCGACGCGGTCGAGACGGCGCTGAACCTGCTCGACAGCGGCAAGGCCCGCGTCGCCACCCGCGGCGAGGACGGCCAGTGGTCGGTGCATCAATGGCTGAAGAAGGCCGTGCTGCTCTCCTTCCGCCTCAACCCGATGGAGATCGTCAAGGGCGGCCCCGGCGACAGCGCCTGGTGGGACAAGGTGCCCTCCAAGTTCGACGGCTGGGGCGCTGGCGATTTCGAGCGCGCCGGTTTCCGCGCCGTGCCGAACTGCGTCGTGCGCCGCTCGGCCTATGTCGCGCCGAATGCCGTGCTGATGCCCTCCTTCGTCAATCTCGGCGCCTATGTCGGTGAAGGTACCATGGTCGACACCTGGGCGACCGTCGGCTCCTGCGCGCAGATCGGCAGCCATGTGCATCTGTCCGGCGGCGTCGGCATCGGCGGCGTGCTGGAGCCGATGCAGGCAGGCCCCACCATCATCGAGGACAATTGCTTCATCGGCGCCCGCTCGGAAGTGGTGGAAGGCTGCATCGTGCGCGAGGGCTCCGTGCTCGGCATGGGCGTCTTCATCGGCAAGTCCACGAAGATCGTCGACCGCGCCACCGGCGAAATCACCTATGGCGAAGTGCCGCCCTACTCCGTCGTCGTCGCGGGTTCGCTGCCCTCGGACAAGACCATGCCGAACGGCCAGCCCGCTCCCGGTCTCTATTGCGCCGTCATCGTCAAGCGCGTCGACGCGCAGACGCGTTCCAAGACCGGCATCAACGAACTGCTGCGCGACTGACCGCAACCGAATTTCCGGTTCAGACCAAACACCCCCGAAGCCATCGCTCCGGGGGTGTTTTCGTTCAAGCTTATGCCTCGAAGGGGGCGGGACGGCGCGAGGCGCCCTGACGCTCCAGCATCCAGCCGGGATATTCCTTCGGAAGCGCGCTGACGGCATCGAGCTTTTCCATCTCCGCCGCATCCAGCCGCAGCCGGGTGGCGGCAAGGTTCTGCTCCAGTTGATCCAGACGCTTGGCGCCGATGATGACGCTGGTGACGAACGGCTTGGCGAGGATATAGGCCAGCGCCACTTCCGCGACGCTGACGCCCCGCGCCCCGGCAATCTCACGCATGACGGCGACCGACGCCCAGGCGCGATCCTGCTCCACCGGCGGGAAATCGAAATTCGCCCGCCGCCCTTCGCCATTGCCCGGCGCGCCGGGGCCGTATTTGCCCGACAGCAGCCCGCCCGCCAGCGGCGACCAGACCATCAGCCCCAGCTTTTCCTCCTGCAACAGCGGCACGATCTCCCGCTCCAGATCGCGCCCGGCGATGGAATAATAGGCCTGCACCGTCTCGAAGCGGGCAAAGCCGCGCCGTTCGGAAACGCCGAGCGCCTTGGCGATGCGCCATGCCTGCCAGTTGGAAACACCGGCATAGCGCACCAGCCCCTGCCGCACGAGATCGTCCAGCGCCCGCAGGGTTTCCTCGATGGGCGTCACCGGATCGGTCGCGTGGATCTGGTAGAGGTCGACATGATCGGTATGCAACCGCTCCAGGCTTTGCTGGACCGAATCCATGATATGCCCGCGAGAAGCGCCGCGATCGTTCGGCTTGCCGCTCATTTCGCCATAGACCTTGGTGGCGATGACCACATCCTGCCGCCGCACGCCGAGATTCTTCAAGGCCTGCCCGAGCAGCCTTTCGGAAGCGCCGAAGGAATAGATGTCGGCGGTATCGATGAAATTGACACCGGCGGCAAGCGAGCGCCCGACGATGCGGTCCGCCATGTCCTGATCGACATCGGCGATCGCGCCCCAGTATTTGCCCCCGGCCTCGCCGAAGGTCATGGTGCCCAGGCAAAGCTCGGACACGAAAAGACCGGTATTACCCAATTGATTGTAACGCATGGATGAAAGCTCCTGATGAAATCGAGGGCGGGGCCGGGCCTGAGGCGGCCGCGAACGCAGAACGGGCGGCCTTCCCGGCGCGGAAAGCGTGACAGCATCGGCGGGATCGGCTACACAGCCCCGGTCACATATAGGAACGACTCACCGGCCCTGAAAGGCCACTATCGGTTTGATTTTCATGCGCCCCACCGATCCGATCGCCAATCTGCAATCCCTCGTCCGCTGCCCGTCCGTGACGCCCGCCGAAGGCGGGGCGCTGACGGCTCTCACCGCCATGCTGGAGCCGCTCGGCTTTGCCGTGGAGCGGGTGACGGCGCGGGAAGACGGCACGCCCGACATCGACAACCTCTATGCGCGCCTCGGCGACAGCGGCCCGCATCTGATGTTCGCGGGCCATACCGATGTTGTGCCCGTGGGTGACGAGGCCGCATGGACGCACCCGCCCTTCGCCGCGGAAATCGCAAACGGAGAGCTTTTCGGGCGCGGCGCGGTGGATATGAAGGGCGGCATCGCCTGCTTCATCGCGGCAATCGCCCGCCACATCGAAAAGCACGGCGCGCCCGAAGGCTCGGTTTCCTTCCTCATCACCGGCGACGAGGAAGGCCCGGCGATCAACGGCACCACCAAACTGCTGCAATGGGCGGCGGAAAAGGGCGAGCGCTGGGACGCCTGCCTCGTCGGCGAGCCGACCAATCCCGATACGCTGGGCGACATGATCAAGATCGGACGGCGCGGCTCGTTGTCCGGCCGCATCACCGTGCATGGCGTGCAGGGCCATGCCGCCTATCCGCATCTCGCCGACAATCCGGTGCGCGGGCTGCTGCAACTGGCCGATGCGCTGCTCTATCCCGCCTTCGACGCGGGGACGGCGGATTTCCAGCCGTCGAACCTCGAAATCACCAGCATCGATGTCGGCAATGCCGCCACCAACGTCATCCCCGCGAAGGCGACCGCGAGCTTCAACATCCGCTTCAACGACACATGGAGCGCCGCCAGCCTCAAGGCCGAAATCGAGGCGCGGCTGGCGAAGGCCGCCGCCGATCAGCGCCTGCGCCCCGGCCGCGCGCCCGCTTCCTACGATCTCGTCTGGGCGGAGCGCCCGAGCCATGTCTTCCTGACCCGCGACAACGCGCTGATCGAATCGCTGTCGGGGGCGATTTCCGCTGTCACCGGGCGCGAGCCGAAACTCTCCACCACCGGCGGCACCTCGGATGCCCGTTTCATCAAGGATTACTGCCCGGTGGTCGAGTTCGGCCTTGTCGGCCAGACCATGCATATGGTGGACGAGCGCGTGGCGGTGGCCGATCTGGAAACCCTGACGCGCATCTACGAAACCTTCATCGACCGCTGGTTCGGCCATGCCGTCCCTTAAGGAAATCGAGTACTATCTGCGCGGGCTGTGGCTGCTGATTTTCGGACGGGCGCAAGGGTTCGGCTATCTGGATTTGAGCGAGCGCGGCGCGATGCGCTCCTTCTGGGCCATCGTCTGGTGCTTTCCGGCCACCGTCATCAGCTGGATCTGGTGGCGGTCGGCCTTTCTCAGCGGCTATCCGCCGGGCACGAAAACGGGGCTGTCCTTCTTCCTGCGGCTGGCCATGGTGGAGGCGATGAACTGGATCCTGCCGCTGGTGCTGGCCGGTTTCCTGTGCCTGTTCCTCGGCTTCCGGCAGCGCTTCTTCGCCATCGTGTCGGTCACGAACTGGCTGTCGGTGCCGCTGGCCTACGCCTATGCCTTCGTGGTGCTGCTTGCCATGGTCTTGCCCGGCATGCAGGGGCTCGCCACGCTGCTATGGCTGGCGCTGATCCTGCTGCTGGTGTTCTCGCTGGTGCGGCTGCTCCGGATGATCTGCGGGCCGCAGCCCCTGGCGGTTGCGGCGCTGACGCTGGTGCTGCTGGTGCCGGGCATGTTCCTCTCCAGCCTGTTGCAGCAATATCTCGGCGTCTATCCGGTCTGACCGGAGGCCTCCACAACCTCGCCGTCTTCCTTCACGAAGCGGCCGATGGCGGGGTTCGGCAGGATTTCCAGCACCTTTTCCGAGGGGCGACACAGGCGGATGCCCATTTCCGACATGACGATAGGGCGCTCGATCAGGATCGGGTGTTCCAGCATGGCGTCGAGAAGCTCGCGGTCCGTCAGGCTTTCATCGCCCAGCCCCAGCTCCTCATAGGGCGTGCCTTTCCTGCGCAGGAGATCGCGGGGCGACATGTCCAGCGCCACCAGCAGCGCCACAAGTTGCTGGCGCGTCGGCGGCTCCTTCAGATATTCAATGATCTCGGGCTCGACGCCGGACTGGCGGATCATCGCCAGCACATTGCGCGAGGTGCCGCAGGCGGGATTATGAAAAATCGTCACCGTCATCAGATTGCCCCTGTTGTCATTTTCCCCAACGAACTCTCGAGCGTTTCCGATTTTCTTCGAATCGCGAAAACGCTCTCACTCCCTGTTTTCACGCATGTCCGGACGCAAAACCGCGTTTGGCGCTTTTGCTGGAAATGCCCTAGCGCTCCGGTATGATCTCCGGATAATCGACCCGCAGGAAATACAGCCCCTCCGGCGGCGCCACCGGGCCGCATTCTTTACGGTTTCGGGCCTCCAGCGCAAGGCGTACATCGTCCGGCGACATTTTTCCGTCGCCCGCCAGTTTCAGCGTGCCCGCGAAGGAGCGGATCTGGTTGTGCAGGAAGCTCTGCGCCGAGGCGCGGATTTCGATCACCTCGCCGCTCCGCGTCACATCCAGCCGGTCGAGCGTGCGCACCGGGCTTGTGGCCTGACAATGGGCGGAGCGGAAGGTGGTGAAGTCGTGCTTGCCGACCAGCATCTGCGCCGCCGCATGCATGGCCTCGTGATCCAGCCGCTTCGGCACCCACCAGGCGCGGTTCGCCTCCAGCGCCAGGCGCGCCGGACGGTTGACGATGCGGTAGAGATAATGCCGCCTCAGGGCCGAGAAGCGGGCATCGAAATGCGCGGGCGCCTCCAGAACCTCGATCACCGACACCGCCTCGCCCGCCATCGCCAGATGGGCGTTCAGCGCGTTGCGCAGCTTGTAGGGCGCCCAATCGCGTGAAAGATCGAGATGGATCACCTGCCCCAGCGCATGCACGCCGGAATCGGTGCGGCCCGCGCCGCGAATCGAAACGGTTTCGCCGGTCAGCGACAGAACCGCCCCTTCCAGCGCGCCCTGCACGGAAGCGCCGTTTTCCTGCCGCTGCCAGCCGACATAGGGCGTGCCGTCATATTCGACCGTCAGTCGGAAACGCGGCATCAGCCGAGCCTCGCGCCAGCCGGAACCGGCGTGCCGCGCAGGAAATCCGCGGCCGAAAGCGGCTTGCCGCCCGCCTTCTGCAAGCGTGTCAGCCGCACCGCGCCGCCGCCGCAGGCAACCGTCAGATCGCCGCCGGTCACCATGCCCGCCTCGCCCGCGCCATCGGCCATTTCGCTCGCCAGCACCTTCACCCGCTCCGGCTTGCCGCCGATTTCCATCTCGAACCATGCCCCCGGAAAGGGCGACAGGCCGCGAATGTGATTGTGCACCTCACGGGCGGGGCGGGTGAAATCGATGCGGGTCTCGCCCTTGCCGATCTTGGCGGCATAGAGCACGCCCTCTTCCGGCTGCGGTGTCAGCGGCAGATCGCCCGCTTCCAGCGCCGCCATCGCTTCCACCATGGCTTTCGCGCCGGTCAGCATCAGGCGGTCGTGCAATTCGCCCGCCGTCATGGTTTCGCCGATCTCCACCTCGCGGGTCAGCGCCACGGGGCCGGTGTCCAGCCCCTTGTCCATCTTCATCACCATCATGCCGGTCTTTGCATCGCCCGCCATGATCGCCCGCTGGATGGGGGCGGCGCCGCGCCAGCGCGGCAACAGCGAGGCATGGCCGTTATAGCAGCCGAGCCGCGTGCCGGTGAGGATCGCTTCCGGCAGAAGCAGCCCGTAGGCGACGACGACGGCGGCATCGGCATCGATCTCGCGAAAGGCCTGCCGGTCTTCCTCCGCCTTGAAATTCACAGGGGTCAGCACGGGAATGCCGAGCAGTTCGGCCGCCTGATGCACGGGGGATTTCACCACATCCAGCCCGCGCCGCCCGCCGGGGCGCGGCGGCTGCGTGTAGCAGGCAACGACCCTGTGCCCGGCCTCGGCCAGCGCCCTGAGCGTCGGCACCGAAAATTCCGGCGTGCCCATGAAGATGATGCGCAGGGACATCGGATTCACCCTTTTCTATCGGGTTCGGAAAGCGGCCGTCAGACCGCCTTCGCCTTGGCGGCCTTGGTGAACCTGCGCACCACCATTTCCCGCTTCAGCCGGGAAATATGATCGATGAACAGCACGCCGTTCAGATGGTCGATCTCGTGTTGCAGACAGGTCGCCAGCAGGCCGTCGGCCTTGAGATGCTGCTCCCTGCCCTCGCGGTCGAGATATTTCAGCTCGATTTCGGCGGGGCGCTCGACCTCGGCGTAATATTCCGGGATCGACAGGCAACCCTCCTCATAGACCGAGCGGGCATCCGAGGACGACAGGATTTCGGGATTGATGAACACCTGCGGCTGCTTCTCCTCGCCATCCTTGGCGAGATCGATCACCAGCATGCGGCGCGGCACGCCGACCTGGATGGCCGCAAGGCCGATGCCCGGCGCGTCATACATGGTTTCCAGCATGTCGTCGGCCAGACGGCCGAGATCGGCGTCGACGCGCTCGATCGGGGCGGAAACCTGCCGCAGCAGGGGATCGGGAAGAATGATGAGAGGCTTGATCGTCATGGGCCTTCCCTTACCCCATCTTGGCCCCGGAGGGAATTCTCCGGCACGATTGCGTGGCATTTTTTCGGCATCATCGCGTGATTTCCGAATGTTCATGTTTTGATCTTTTCTTTGCCGGAAATCCTGCTAAGAGTCGAGCCATGACTCAAGGAACGGCCGCACAATTCCTGTCGCAATGGCTGGCCGCGAACGGCCCGCTCGCCGCCGCAATCGCGGTGGCCGTCCTTCTGCTCGCCGCGCTTATCCTCATGCGCGCCCGGCAGCCCCGCGAAAGCGAAACGCAGGCGCGCATCGACGCATTGTTGCGGGCGCAGGCGGACATGCACGGGCGTCTCTCGGCCATGGCGGATGTGTTCGGCAACCGGCAGGCCGAACTCAACCAGGCGATCGGCCAGCGCCTCGACGGCATGACGCAGCGCATCGGCGCCTCCCTGACCGAGCAGGCCCGCCATACCCACGAGAACCTGCGCCGCTTGCAGGAACGGCTGGCGGTGATCGACGCGGCGCAGAGCAACATCCAGACGCTCGCCAAGGATGTCGTCGGCCTGCAAGCCATTCTCTCCAACAAGCAGACGCGCGGCGCCTTCGGGCAGGCGCGCATGGAAACCATTGTCGCCGACGGCCTGCCGATCGGCGCCTACGCCTTCCAGCCGACGCTTTCCAACGGCTCGCGGCCCGATTGCACCATCCGCATGCCGAACGGCGCGCCGCCGCTGGTGGTGGACGCGAAATTTCCGCTGGAGGCGTGGAACGCGCTGCGCAACGCCGCCTCACCGGAGGCGGCGCGCATGGCCACGCAGCAGTTCCGCCGCGATCTCGATGTGCATATCCGCGATATCGCCCAGAAATACCTGCTGCCTTCGGAAACGCAGGATACGGCCTTTCTGTTCGTGCCGTCCGAATCGATCTTCGCCGATATTCACGAGCATCACGACATGATCGTGCAGCGCGCCCAGCGGCAGCGGGTGGTGATCGTCTCACCCTCGCTGCTGATGCTGTCGATCCAGGTCATCCAGTCGGTGCTGAAAGACCAGCGCATGCGCGAGCAGGCGCATGTCATCCAGGGAGAGGTCATCAGCCTGCTCGGCGATCTCGCCCGCCTCGACGAGCGGGTTTCGAAGCTGCAATCGCATTTTTCCGCCGCGCAGAAGGATGTCGAGATGATCGCCGTTTCCAGCGGCAAGATCGCCCGGCGCGGCGAAAGGATCGGCGCGCTGGATTTCGGCGAGGCCGCGGCGCAGCCCGCGCCGGAACCGCCCGCGCCGCGCCCCATAGAAAACAGGGGTGGCGAAAACAGAACCGGCCAGTTGAAGCTGAGGGTGGTTGACGAGGATTGATGCTGTCGGGCAGTGTCACCTCCCACGGGAGCGTTTCCGCTTTTCCTCGAATCGCGAAAATGCTCCCGCTCCTTGTTTCTCCGCATACAGACAGGATACCGCCCGATGATCACGGTTTTCGGCTCCATCAACATGGACCTCATCGCCACCACCGACCGTTTGCCGAAGCCGGGCGAAACGGTGGCGGGCAACGGCTTTTCCACTGCGGCCGGCGGCAAGGGCGCCAATCAGGCGCTGGCGGCGCGGCGCGCGGGCGCGGATGTGCGCATGGTGGGCGCGACCGGCCGTGACGGCTTCGCGGAGCCCGCGACCGCGCTGCTTTCGCAGGCAGGCGCCGATCTCTCCGGCATCAAGCAGGTGGAGGCGCCGACCGGCACCGCCCTCATTCTGGTCGGCGGCGACGGCGAGAACATGATCGCCATCGTCGCGGGCGCCAACGGCACCATGACGGCGGACGATGCCGACGCCGCCATCGCGGCCCTGTCTCCCGGCGATCTCGTCATGCTGCAATTCGAAATCCCGGTTCCCGCCGTCGAGCGCATGCTGACAGCGGCGCGGCAGAAGGGTGTGACCACCGTTCTCAACCTCGCGCCGCTGATATCGGATGCGCAGCGCCTCGGGCGTCTTGCCGATATCGTCATCGCCAACGAGACCGAGTTCGAGCTGCTGGCGGGCGAGAACGGCATGGACGGCGCCGCGCGCGAGGCGGCGCTGACGCGCCTGCATGGCGAGACCGGCCAGACCATCATCGTCACGCTCGGCGCCGATGGCGTCATCGCCATTCGCGACGGCGCCTTCCATCGCGCCAGGGGGCTGAAGATCGAGCCGGTGGATACGGTCGGCGCGGGCGACACCTTCTGCGGTTATTTCGCCGCCAGCCTGTCGGACGGGCTGGATTTCACCGCTGCCCTGCGCCGCGCCGCCGCCGCCGGTTCGCTCGCCTGCCTCAAGCACGGCGCGCAGCCTTCGATCCCGCTTGCCGCAGAGGTTGCGCCGCATCTTCAAAATTGAGCCCATCCCCCGCTAAAAGCCCGTAAATACAGGTTTTTCGGCGAAAGTTCGGCCTCTGGATTTTATTCAAATTTAACCGGTCGCAATTTACGCCTGAGAGCGGGGGACTATCGGCAAAAGCGCGGTTTGCGCCGCGGCCCGCAGGAACGTTCCCTCACGCGCAATTCCTTCCGGCGGCCGGTCCCGGCCGCTTCCAGAAAGCCGAGAACGTTCATGTTCAAGATGAAACTGAATTCGCTGGCCGCCAAGCTGATGGCCGTCAGCGGCCTGACGATAGCGCTGGTGCTGCTGCTCTCCAACCTCGTCCTGATCTTCCAGTCGCGCGAGCGGGTGGAAACGCTGACGATGGCGCAGGCCGACAGCGAGGCCAAGGCCATCGCCAACGACATTTCCGCCAATGTGGGGGAACTCGCGGGCGCGGCCCGCTCGATGGCGGGCGTCATCGGCCGCGGGCATGAGAGCGGCGCTCTCGACCGCGAAGGCCTGATCAAAGTGCTGCGCGCCAATGTCGACCAGAACCCCTTCGCTTTCGGTAGCTGGTTCGTGGAGGAAGAGCGCGCATTCGACGGCCGCAAGGACGAGCTTGCGGGCCAGACCGAACTCGGCGGCAACAAGCACGGCGTCTTCGCCCCCTACTGGACCAAGAATTCGAACGGCGGCATCGATCTCTCGACCTTCGACGAGGATTACGCCGCCGAATGGTATGCGACCTCGGCCAAGGGCCTCAAGGGTCACATCACCAAGCCCTATCAGGCGCAGGCGATCATCATTCCGACCGCGATGACCTCGCTCAGCTATCCGGTGATCTCCGGCGGCAAGCTGCTCGGCGTTTCCGGCGTCGATATCTCGCTTGGCACGCTGGCCGACAGCCTGCGCAAGCTGAAGCCCTTCGGCGACGGCCGCGTTCTGCTGGTTTCGCAGGGCATGCAGTGGATCGTTGCGCCCACGACCGAACTCGGCATGACCGAATACAAGGATGCGGGCAGCGACACCGTGAAGACGGCGCTCACCGGCTCCACGGCCGGGGTCATCGGCAATATCACCGGCGAGAACGGCGTCGCCTATCGCCGCGTCGTCTATCCCTTCGCCCTGCCCGACCTGAACGTGACCTGGGCCGTGCTCGTCGACGTGCCGGAAGCAGCGATCGCGGCACCCGTGCAGGCGCAGACGCTGATGATGGCGCTCGGCGGCATCGCGGTCCTCGCCGCCGTCATGCTCGGCCTTTACATCGCCGCGCGCGCCTTCATCAAGAAGCCGCTCACGACCCTGCTCACCGATGTCGCCCGCCTTGGCGAAGGCGATTATTCCAAGCCGGTCTCCGGCGCGGAGCGCGGCGATGAAATCGGCCGCCTCTCGGGCGCGCTCGAAGGCTTCCGCCACAGGCTCGCCGACTCCCGCGAACTGGAGGCGCAGGCGGGCTTGCAGCGGCAGGCGGCGGACGAGGAGCGCCAGCGCAACGAGGCGCATCGCAGCGAATCCGCCCAGCAGCAGCGCCATATCGTCGCCATTCTCGGCCACAGCATGTCGCAGCTTGCCACCGGCAACCTGTCCTACCGCATCGCCGAGGACTTCCCGGAGGACTATGCCAGCCTGAAGCGCGACTTCAACAGCGCGCTGGAAAGCCTGTCGCAGATGACCTCGACGATCAGCGTCACCACCCACAGCATCAACGGCTCGACCGGCGAGATCAGCCGCAGCGCCAGCGATCTCGCCCGCCGCACCGAGCAGCAGGCCGCCAGCCTGGAGGAAACGGCGGCGGCGCTGAACCAGCTTGCCGCGCAGGTCGGCTCCAGCGCCGACAATGCCCGCGCCGCCGAGCAGAGCGTCGAAGCCGCCTGCAAGGATGCCGAACGTTCCGGCGAGGTGGTGCAGCAGGCGATCACCTCGATGCAGGGCATCGAGAATTCGTCGCAGGAAGTGTCGCGCATCATCGGCGTCATCGACGAGATCGCCTTCCAGACCAACCTGCTGGCGCTGAATGCCGGTGTGGAGGCAGCCCGCGCCGGTGAGGCAGGCAAGGGCTTCGCGGTCGTGGCGCAGGAAGTGCGCGAGCTGGCGCAGCGTTCGGCGCAGGCCGCCAAGGAAATCAAGACGCTGATCAACACTTCCGCCGGTCAGGTGCAGGAAGGCGTGACGCTGGTCGGGCGCACCGGCGAGGCGCTCGGCGCGATTGCCCGGCAGATCATGCAGATCAACGGGCTGATCCGGCAGATCTCCGCCTCGGCCTCCGAGCAGGCCGTCGGCATCCGCGAGATCAACCAGGCCGTCAACCAGATGGATCAGGTGACGCAGCAGAACGCCGCCATGGTCGAGGAGCAGACGGCGGCAAGCCTGGCGCTGGCCGAGGAAGCGGCACGGCTGAAATCGCTGATGGCGCAATTCGACGCCAGCGGCGCGCAGCCGGATCACGCCGCCACGCTGCGCCAGACGGCCCGGCAGATGCGCGCTCCCGCCGCGCCACAGGCCCCGGCCCGCGCCGCCGCCCCCGCCCCGCGCCGCGCCGCCCGCGGCAATGCGGCGGTGGCCGTGGACGAGTGGCAGGAGTTCTGACCGCAGGGCATCGACAACAAAGCCGCCGGAGCGATCCGGCGGCTTTTTTCATTC
>JBDHTA010000037.1:0-28310 GCA_039808465.1 Rhizobiaceae bacterium
TTCATCATCCGCTGCATTTCGGACAGCATCTGCCTGGCCGCGTCGCGGTTGCCGGAGCGGGCGAGATTTTCGAGCTGGTCGAGCATCGCCTGCAAATCCTGCTGGCGCAGGATGTTGCGCAGCGCCTGCGCCTGCTGGTTGCCATTGGGGCTCTGCTGCATGCGCTGGGCAAGCGCATTCATGTATTCCTGCATCGCCTGACGAAGCTCGTCCATCAGCTTCTTGATCTCGGCGTCGGAGGCGTTGCGGTCCAGCGCGTCGGCCAGCGCCTGCTGGGCGTCGCGCAGCTTGCGCTCGGCAAGCGACAGGTCGCCGTCCTCGATGCCGAGCGCGATCTCCCAGAGGTGGCTTGCCGTATCCTTCAGCATCTCCTCGCCACGGGCGATCTTCATGCGGGCGAGCGCCGATTCGATCAGCAGGTAATGGGTGAGGTTGGGGATCGTCTCGTCGGCGCGCTCGGTCAGCGCTTCGTTGAGCGCGATGGCCTCGGGCATCTTGCGGGTATCGAGCGAAAACACCTGCCGTTCCTCGGCGACGGCGGCGGCCAGCGGTTCGGCGAAATTGCGGGCCGGAAGCGTCATGTCATGCGGCTTGCTGCGGCCGGTCTGGCCGCTCGCATCGGTGGCGACGAGGGTGATGCGCACGCGCTTGCCGGAAAGCGGATGTTCGGTCAGGTTGCGGCTGGTCGTGCCCTTCACATCGCGGACGTTGCGGCGCGGCAGGTCGAGCTTGTATTCGGGCAGCGGATAGAGCGGCGCGGCATCGGATTCGGCCCCTTCCAGCGGCACGATTTCCGCCGTTGCCGAGGTGATGCCGTAATCGTCCTTGGCGGTGAAGGCGATTTCCAGCGCGCCGTTGACGCTGCGGCGGGGATTGCCGTGAAAGGCGATTTCCGGCCCCCGGTCGGGAATGACATTGACCAGCCATTCGCGCCCGCCTGCCGAGAGCGTGCCGCTTTCGGAAAGCTTCATCCTGCGGTTGCCTGTATCCGCCTTCCGGGGGGAGGGCTGTTCGGGCGCGGCCGTCTTGTCCTCTCCCTCCGCCTGCGCGCTTTCCGGGGGAACCTCGGCGGGAAGCGGGCTGTCGTCGGGCTGGAAGGTAACGCTGGTCTGTTGGCTGCCGCCGGTGACGCGCACCGTCAGCTCGGAAAACTGCGGAACCTCGAAGGCGCTGGCATCCGCCGCCTGACCGGTGAGATAGACGGGGGCGCGGCCGGTATAGGAGGGCGGCGTGATCCATGCGTCGATGCGCAGATCCGGCTCACCGTTCGCCGCCGGACGCTCCGCGACGGCATCGCGCAACGCGCCGCCATTGTTGGACATCGAATAGGCGAAGGCCGTCACCACCAGCAGCGCGGGCAGGGCGCGCAGGCCGAAACGGTCGTGGCTGGCGATATCCGGCTGCGGCAGGCCTGCGTCGAGCGTGGCGATCCGTTCGGCCATGCGCTGCCGGTGCGCTTTCCACAAGGCGCGGGCGAAGGGCGAATCGGCGGCAAGCGTGTCGTTTTGCACCGAGACCGGCTGGTGCGGCAGGCCGTTGCGCTCTTCCAGCAGCCGGTCTGCCTCGGCAGTCTTCGGCCAGCGCAGGCGGGTAAGCGGAAGCAGCGAGACGAGGAAGGCGAAGACGAGGATGAAGACCAGCGGCCAGCGCAGCCAGTCCGGTGCGACGCGGAACAGGCCGAACCACGCGGCGGAGAGAAACAGCGCGGCGATGGAAAGCGGCGCCAGCGTGAGCGGCAGCGCTTTTTCGGCCAGCAGGACCAGACGCGCCAGAAAGCGCTTGGCCGCGACGCGGCGGGCCAGCGGCGATCCGGTTTCGAACGCTCCCGTCAGGTCATGGCGGGGTGTGGTCATGCAGGCTGTCTCCTGATTCGCAAAGCGCGCCTATGATAAAGCCTGAACGGCGGCCAGGGCGCGGGCTTGTCTCAGGATAGCATTCTTTGTGGCGAAGACGAGGGCAGGCGGCGGCCGGGCTTCACATTTTCGTGCGCCCGCCTTCCGTTTCATTCCAGCCAGCCGGGAATCGAATCGAGCCCGATCAGGTCTTCATAGGTTTTTCGCGGACGCACGACGTGGAAGTCTTCGCTGTTGACGAGAACCTCCGGCACCAGCAGGCGGCTGTTATAGGTGCCCGCCTGCACCGCGCCATAGGCGCCCGCGGAGCCGACGGCCAGCAGATCGCCGGGCTTCGGCTGGGCCATCTCGCGGTCGAGCGCCAGGTAATCGCCCGTCTCGCAGACGGGGCCGACGACATCGGCCTTGATGCGCGCCGAGGAGGCGGCGGTGATCGTGACCGGGCGGATCTCGTGATACGCCTCGTAGAGCGTCGGGCGGATCAGGTCGTTCATCGCGGCATCGACGATGACGAAGGATTTTTCGCCGCCATCCTTCACATAGACGACTTCGGTGACGAGGATACCGGCATTGCCGACGATCAGGCGGCCGGGCTCGGTGATCAGCTTGCAATTGAGGTCGCGCAACTGGTTCTTGACGGTTTCGGCATAGGCGTCGGGCAGCGGCGGCGGGCTGTTGTCGTCCCGGTAGGGAATGCCGAGGCCGCCGCCGATATCGACGTGATCGATGGCATGGCCGTCGGCGCGCAGCGTCGTGACCAGCTCGCGCAGCAGCTTGAAGGCGTCGTCGAAGGGCTGAAGCTCGGTGATCTGGCTGCCGATATGCATGTCGATGCCGGTAACCTGAATGCCCGGCAGCTTCGCGGCATGGGCGTAGACGGCGCGCGCCCGTTCCCAGGAAATGCCGAACTTGTTTTCCTTCTTGCCGGTCGAGATCTTGGCATGGGTGCGGGCGTCGACATCCGGGTTGATGCGGAAGGAGACCGGGGCGCGCTTGCCAGCCCTGACGGCGCGCTGGTTCAGCACTTCCAGTTCCGGCTCGGATTCGACGTTGAAGCAGTAGATGCCTGCTTCGAGCGCGGCATCCATCTCGCGCGGCGTCTTGCCGACGCCGGAGAACATGATGCGGCTGGCGGGAACGCCCGCGGCGAGCGCCCGGCGCAATTCGCCTTCGGAGACGACATCGACGCCCGCGCCGAGGCGGGCGAGCGTTTTCAGCACCGCCTGATTGGAATTGGCCTTCATCGCATAGCAGACGAGCGAATCGACATCGGCGAAAGCCTGCGCGAAGACCTTGTAATGCCGCTCCAGCGTGGCGGTGGAATAGCAATAGAAGGGCGTGCCGACCGCCTTTGCGATCTCCGGAATGGCGACGCCTTCGGCGTAGAGCACGCCGTCACGATATTCGAAATGGTTCACGGGAGGTCAGCCTTACAACAGGGCGTCGAGAACGAAGCGCTTGTCCTCGACTTTCGGCGATGGTTTGTAGTTGCGCTTGTTCTGCTGCTCGATCGGCGTGCTGGGCGGGTCGAGATCGCCGCGCCGCCCGCATCCGGTGGCGGCCAGGGCAACGACGCCGAGCGCCATCGTCACGCGGATGAGAGTTCGCAAGGTCATCGGCTGGCATTCCTTGTTAGACGGAGAAATCGAAACCGGCCCCTTCATAGCGAAGTTCGGCCGGTTTGTTGAGGGCCCATTCGCTCAGAGATTGGCGCGCCACCAGGCGATCTGCTTTTTCACCTCCGAAGGCGCGGTGCCGCCGAAACTCCTGCGGCTGGCGACGGAGGCTTCCACCGTCAGCACCTCGAAAATGCCCGCCGTCACATCCGGATGGATGGCCTGCAAGTCCTCCAGCGTGAGACCGGCGAGATCGCAGCCCTTGCTTTCGGCCAGCGCCACGGCGCGGCCGGTGACATGATGGGCGTCGCGGAAGGGCAGGCCCGCCTCGCGCACCAGCCAGTCGGCGAGATCGGTGGCGGTGGAATAGCCGGAACCGGCGGCGGCCTTCATGCGGTCGGTGCGGATGGTCATGTCGCGCATCATGCCGGTCATGGCGGCAATCGCCAGTTCCAGGCTTTCGGCGGCGTCGAACACCTGCTCCTTGTCCTCCTGCATATCCTTGGAATAGGCGAGCGGCAGGCCCTTCATGACGGTGAGCAGCGCGATCAGCGAGCCGTTGATGCGGCCGGTCTTGGCGCGCACCAGCTCGGCGGCATCCGGGTTCTTCTTCTGCGGCATGATGGAGGAGCCGGTCGAAAACGCGTCCGACAGGCGGATGAAGCCGAATTGCGGCGTCGACCAGATGACGATTTCCTCGGCCAGACGCGACAGGTGCGTGGCGGCAATCGCCGCGACCGACAGGAATTCCAGCGCGAAATCGCGGTCGGAAACCGTGTCGATGGAGTTGCGGGTCGGCTCGCGGAAGCCGAGGGCGCGCGCCGTCATATGGCGGTCGATGGGGAAGCCGGTTCCGGCAAGGGCTGCGGCACCCAGCGGGTTCTGGTCGAGATGCTCGATGGCGTGGCGCACGCGGGCGCGGTCACGGCCGAACATTTCCACATAGGCCATGCAATGATGGCCGAAGGTGACGGGCTGGGCGGTTTGCAGATGGGTGAAGCCGGGCATGACGGTGTCGGCATGCTCTTCGGCGCGGTCGAGGAAAGCTTCGATCAGGCCGGTCAGCGCCCGCTCGGTCTTCAGCAGCTCTTCCTTCACCCACAGGCGGAAATCGACGGCCACCTGGTCGTTGCGCGAGCGGGCGGTGTGCAGGCGTCCGGCGGCCGGACCGATCAGGTTGGCCAGCCGCGCCTCGATATTCATATGGATATCCTCGAGGCGGCGGGAGAATTCGAAATTGCCGCTTTCGATCTCGGTCCGGATCGCTTCCAGCCCTTCAACTATTTTTGTCTTGTCTTCTTCGGAGATAATGCCTTGATGCGCCAGCATCGTCGCATGGGCGATGGAGCCACGGATATCCTGAGCGAAAAGCTTCTTGTCGAAACCGATCGAGGCATTTATCTCCTCCATGATCGCATCCGGACCGGAAGCAAAGCGCCCGCCCCACATCTGGTTGGAGGATTTCGTGTCCTTGCTTCCGTCAGCCATGCGATGCCCATCCCTGGAGAATGAAATGACAGGTCAGAACCCCTTCCGGCTCCCCTCTGCCAAACTGATCGCGATCGCCGCCCTTGCGGGCATCGTCGCGGGTGCGGCAGCGGTATACGTCAAGCATATGGGCTCTGGCAATAATGACGCCGCGCAAACGGCCGTTGCCGGACAATGCGAGGCCTCGAAAACGCTGGCCGAGGCGGTGAAAAGCGCCGCGAAAGGCGAGGTGGCGGCGATGACGGCGGTTTCCGAGCCGCGCAGGCTGCAACAACTCGCCTTCAAGGATGCGGCGGGCAAGGATGTGTCGCTCGATGCCTTCAAGGGCAAGACGGTGCTGTTCAACCTCTGGGCGACCTGGTGCGTGCCCTGCCGCGAGGAAATGCCCGCGCTGAACGCCTTGCAGAAGGAAAACGGCGGCGCGGATTTCGAGGTGGTGGCGGTGAATATCGACACCGGCGACGACGAGAAGCCGAAGACTTTCCTCAGCGAAACCGGCGTCGACGCGCTGGCGCTCTATCGCGACGCCAGCATGGGCGTGTTCAACGATCTGAAGAAGGAAGGGCTGGCCTTCGGCCTGCCGGTGACGCTGCTGATCGATAGGAACGGCTGCCTCGTCGGTTCGATGAACGGCCCGGCGGTGTGGGACGGCGAGGATGCCAAGGCGCTGGTCGGCGCGGTGCGGGGAGGAGTCTGAGATGACGGTGAAAATCTGGGGCCGGATGAATTCGGCCAATCTGAAGAAGGCGACGTGGTGCGCGCAGGAAGCCGGGCTGTCCTATCAGCGGATCGACGCGGGCGGGCTGTTCGGCGTCGTCAAGGAACCGGCGTTCCGGGCGCTCAATCCCAACGGGCTGGTACCGGTGCTGGAGGATGGCGAGACGGTTCTGTGGGAATCGAACGTGATCGTCCGCTACATCGCCGCGAAATATGGCGAGGGCACCCTGCGGATTGATGATCCCGCGCAGCGCGCCAGCGCCGAAAAATGGATGGACTGGACGCTGTCGACGGTCGTGCGGCCGTTCAGCGACGTGTTCTGGGGCATGGTGCGCACGCGCGAAGCGGCGCGCAACCGCGAGAAGATCGAGGCGGGGATCGCTGCCTGCGCGGCGGCGCTGGCGATTGCCGATGCGCAGCTTCAGCGGCAGCCATGGCTTTCGGGTGAAAATTTCGGCATCGGCGACATGCCGCTCGGCGTTATCGCCTATGGCTGGTTCGGCATGACTATCGAGCGCCCCGACCTGCCTGCGTTGAAGGCATGGTATGACCGGCTGACGGAGCGGGTTGCCTATCGCAATACGGTGATGATTCCGCTCACCTGAGGGGAGGCTTATCGCCTATGGCGTTAAGCCCCTCATCCCGCTGCCGCGACCTTCTCCCCGCAGGCGGGGAGAAGGAGATATGCCGCTCTGTTTTCCTCAGATAATAGCTATTCGTGAGGCAAGTCCCCTCTCCCCGCAGGCGGGGAGAGGGTTAGGGTGAGGGGCAGACTCCATGTGCGATAGCTCTGCACTTGAGAGGGCGGATTACCGCGTCGGAACCGGCTTTTCGCCGCGATAGTCGTAGAAGCCGCGGCCGGATTTGCGGCCGAGCCAGCCCGCCTCGACATATTTGACCAGCAGCGGGCAGGGGCGGTACTTGCTGTCGGCGAGGCCGTCATGCAGCACCTGCATGATCGACAGGCAGGTGTCGAGGCCGATGAAATCGGCAAGCTGCAACGGTCCCATCGGGTGATTGGCGCCGAGCCGCATGGCGGTGTCGATGGCTTCCACCGTGCCGACGCCCTCATACAGCGTATAGATCGCCTCGTTGATCATCGGCAGCAGGATGCGGTTGACGATGAAGGCCGGGAAATCCTCGGCGACGGTGATCGTCTTTTCCAGCGTGTTGACGAAATTCTTGGCGGCGGTGAAGGTCGGTTCGTCGGTGGCGATGCCGCGCACCAGCTCCACCAGGTTCATCACCGGCACCGGATTCATGAAATGGATGCCCATGAAGCGTTCCGGCCGGTCGGTGGCCGAGGCCAGACGGGTGATGGACAGCGACGAGGTGTTGGTGGCGAGGATCGCCTCCGGCTTCAGCAGCGGGCAGATCTGCGCATAGATCTTGCGCTTGACGGATTCGTCCTCCGTCGCCGCCTCGATCACCAGATCGGCGGGAGCGAGATCGTTGAGGTCTGTCGACCCGGAAATCAGCGACAGCGCCCTGTGGCGCTCGTCTTCGGTCATTTTCTCATGGCTGACCTGACGGGCCATGTTGCCGTTGATGGTGGCAAGACCGGCATCGATACGGTCCTGGGAGATGTCAAAAATATGGACCTTGTATCCAGCCGCGGCCGAGACATGCGCGATACCGCATCCCATCTGTCCTGCGCCGATAATGCCAATCGTCTTGATCATCTGTCCATCCGTTCTTCGGCAACAACAGCGCCGCGCTTCATATAGAACGCGCGGCGCTGTAATGCAATAAAACCGCGCTTAGAGAGCCTTCTGCAACTCCGGCAGGGCTTCGAAGAGGTCCGCGACGAGGCCGTAATCGGCGACCTGGAAGATCGGCGCTTCCTCGTCCTTGTTGATGGCGACGATCACCTTCGAGTCCTTCATGCCAGCGAGATGCTGGATGGCGCCCGAGATGCCGCAGGCGATGTAAAGCTGCGGCGCGACCACCTTGCCGGTCTGGCCGACCTGCCAGTCGTTCGGGGCGTAGCCCGCGTCGACGGCGGCGCGGGACGCGCCGACGGCGGCGCCCAGCTTGTCGGCGACGGGAAGGATGACTTCCTGGAACTTCTCCGACGAGCCGAGAGCGCGGCCGCCCGAGATGATGATCTTCGCGGATGTCAGCTCCGGACGATCCGACGACGACAGGGCGTCGGAAAGATGGCTGGACAGGCCCGGATCGGCAGCGGCCGAAACGCTTTCGACGGCAGCCGAACCGCCTTCACCGGCGGCGGCGAAGGAAGCCGTGCGCACGGTGATGACCTTCCTGGCGTCGGTCGCCTGCACCGTCTGGATGGCGTTGCCGGCATAGATCGGGCGCTTGAAGGTGTCGGCGGACACCACTTCGATGATTTCCGAGACCTGCGCGACGTCGAGAAGCGCTGCCACGCGCGGCATGACGTTCTTCGCCGAAGCGGTGGCGGCGGCGATGATGGTGTCGTAGTTCGGCGCCAGCGAAACGATCAGCGCCGCCAGCGGTTCGGCGAGCTTGTTGCCGAGCGAGGCGTCGTCGGCAAGCAGCACCTTGGAAACGCCAGCGAGCCTGGCGGCGGCATCGGCTGCCGCCTGCGCGCCCGCGCCTGCCACCAGCACATGCACGTCGGAACCGATCTGCTGTGCCGCCGTCAGCGCCTTGGCGGTCTGGTCGGAGAGGTGGGTGTTGTCGTGTTCTGCCAGAAGAAGAATGGCCATGGTAATAATCTCCTCAGTTCTTCCGGTTCAGATCAAAGCACGCCGGCTTCGTTCTTGAGCTTGTCGACCAGTTCGGCGACCGAACCGACCTTGACGCCCGCCTTGCGGCCGCCCGGCTCCTCGGTCTTGAGAACCTTGAGGCGCGGGGAAACGTCGACGCCGAAATCGGCAGGGGTCTTCTTGTCGAGCGGCTTCTTCTTGGCCTTCATGATGTTCGGCAGCGAGGCGTAACGCGGCTCGTTGAGGCGAAGGTCGGTGGTGACGACGGCCGGAAGCTTGACCTCGATGGTCTGGAGACCGCCATCGACTTCGCGGGTGACGGAAGCCTTGCCATCGCCAAGTTCGATCTTCGAGGCAAACGTGCCCTGCGCCCAGCCGAGCAGGGCGGCGAGCATCTGGCCGGTCTGGTTGCTGTCGTCGTCGATCGCCTGCTTGCCGACGATGACGAGGCCGGGCTGTTCGGCTTCGGTGACGCCCTTGAGCAGCTTGGCGACGGCGAGCGGCTCGACATTCTCATCGGTCTCGATGAGGATGGCGCGGTCGGCGCCCATGGCGAGCGCGGTGCGCAGGGTTTCCTCGGACTTGGCCGGACCGATGGAGACGGCCACCACTTCCGTTGCCTTGCCCGCTTCCTTCAGCCGCAGCGCTTCCTCGACGGAGATTTCGTCGAACGGGTTCATCGACATCTTCACATTCGCAAGCTCGACGCCGGAACCATCCGCCTTGACGCGGATCTTCACGTTGTAGTCAACAACGCGCTTGACGGGCACTAGAATCTTCATGGAGTCCTTCCTTCAACGATGGCTTTCAACGCTGGCCGCCAAGAACATGCTCCTCCGTGCAGGCCAATGATTGTCGTTTGGCGACATGGATACGCAATTTTCTTACAAACACAACGGCCTGTGCGACGATTTACCGATTCTGAATCGATTAAATGAGGCAGGGGATTTTTCAGCGATTCAGCCTCGCCCCCAGCGCGGCGGCAGCTTGCCGCTTCCCGCGCCGGTGGCGGCGGGCGGCGGTTCCGGCTCAGCGTGCCGCACCGCCTTCGGCGTCACCAGCGTCCGGTCGAACAGCGGCACGTCGCGCCGTTTCATCAGCAGCACCAGCACCGCGCCGGTGATGATGCCGCCGACATGCGCGCCCCAGGAAACGCCGCTGTCGGGATCGATCACCAGCATGAGGAATTGCTGCCCGACCCAGATCAGCAGCGGAATGAAGGCGGGCAGCGGCAGGGGAAAGCGGAACAGCACCAGCACCCAGACGCGCACCCTCGGATGCAGGATGACATAGGCGGCGACCACGCCGGAAATCGCCCCGGAGGCGCCGATCAGCGGCGCCTGCGATTCCGGCATCAGCGCCCCGTGGAAGAAGGCCCCGCCCGCCGCGCAGAGCAGATAGAAGATCAGGTAGCGCACATGGCCGAGCGCGTCCTCGACATTGTCGCCGAACACCCACAGAAACAGCATGTTGCTGGCCAGATGCCAGAAATCGCCATGCAGGAAGGCATAGGTGAGATAGGTGGCGGCATCCGGCACCAGCGCCATGTCCGGCGGCAGATAGGCGTAATCGAAGGCGACGGCCGGAATATAGCCAAGGCCGACGGTGGCGGCCTGGGTCACCGTTTCGGGGGCGGCGAGCCCGGTGAACAGCCAGGTGACGACATTGACCACGATCAGCGAGATCGTCACAT
The DNA here is from genome assembly GCA_039808465.1 of Rhizobiaceae bacterium. Lineage (GTDB taxonomy): Bacteria > Pseudomonadota > Alphaproteobacteria > Rhizobiales > Rhizobiaceae > Metarhizobium. Next base: position 10,058 of record JBDHTA010000037.1, read on the forward strand.
ACTGCACCCGGATATGCTTCAGGGAATTCGTGTCGTGCAGCGGAATGAACATGGATTCCCGGTCTCCGTTACGCTCGATTTTCGCATGCCGTTATCGCAAAACCGCTGCACACTTTTGCGCGACATGCGTTATTTAACGGTTTTTTCCGGGAATCCAAAGGATATCCGTGCGGCCTTTCTCATTGGCGTGGCGGGCGGCGACGAAGAGGAAATCCGACAGGCGGTTGATGTATTTCAGCGCGGCGGGGCTGATGCGCTCGCCTTCCGTCTTCGCCAGCGCCACCATGACGCGCTCGGCGCGGCGCGAGACGGTGCGGGCCAGATGCAGGGCGGCGGCGGCGGGCGAGCCGCCCGGCAGCACGAAGGAGCGCAGCGGCTCCAGCTCCGCGTTCAGCGTGTCGATTTCCTGCTCCAGCCGGTCGACCTGCGATTGCGCGATCCGCAGCGGCTCCCAGGCGGGCGGCTCGTCCGTTTCGGGCGTGGCGAGATCGGCGCCGAGATCGAAGAGATCGTTCTGGATGCGCTCCAGCATGGCGTGAAGAGCCGCATCGCTGCCTGTGTGCAGGCGCGCCATACCGAGGCAGGAATTGGTTTCGTCCACCGTGCCATAAGCTTCGACGCGCAGGTCGTCCTTGCGGCGGCGCGGGCCGGAAACGAGGCCGGTGGTGCCGTCATCGCCGGTGCGGGTGTAGATCTTGTTCAGCTTGACCATGCGTGTTCTCCTCCGTCAGCCGCGCCCGCCGCCGGTCAGCCACAGCGTCAGCATGATGAGGGCAATGGCGATCGCCTGCAACAGCACGCGCAACTGCATCAGCTTGTTGGAGCGGTTGGCGTCGCCGCCCTTCATCATGTTGAACAGGCCGCGCAGGAGAACGATGGCGACAAGCCCCATCACCGCGAGGGTCAGGATCATCATGGCGCTTGACATGGAATTTCAGCCTTTCTGGAACGGCGGGTTCAATCGAACCGGCGCAGGATACGGTAGAAGAGATCGGCGGGCAGCAGGCGCTTCAGCGCCATGCCGCGTTTCGCGGGGGTGGTGACCGGATAATGCGGGCGCGGGCGCTTTGCGGTCAAGGCATGCGTGAGAACCGCATAAACGGCATCGGGGCCGAGCTTGTAGCGATTGACCGGGCCGGAGCCGTCAAGACGTGCGAGCTGGCGGCGGTATTCCTGCGCATGCGCCGAATTTTCCAGATCGATATGCGCCTCGGCCATCTTCAGCGCATTGGCGTTGAAGCGCGATTCGATCGGGCCGGGCTCGATCAGGCTGACATGGATGCCGCTGCCTTCAAGCTCCATGCGCAGCGTCACCGACAGGCCCTCCAGCGCGAATTTCGAGGCATTGTAGGCGCCGCGATAGCGATAGGGCACGAGGCCGAGAATGGAGGAGCATTGCACGATGCGGCCATGCCCCTGCGCCCGCATGAAGGGAATGACCCGCCGCGTCAGCTCGTGCCAGCCGAAGAGATTGGTTTCGAACTGGGCGCGCAGCACATCGGTTTCCAGATCTTCCACCGCGCCCGGCTGGCCGTAGGCGCCGTTGTTGAACAGCGCGTCGATGCGCCCGCCGCCGCGGGCCGCCACATCGGCAACCAAGGCGGCGATGCTCTCGTGATCGGTGTAATCCATCAGGAAGGTTTCGATGCCATCGGCTTCGAGGCTGGCGCGATCCGCCTGCCGCCGCACGGTCGCGAAAACCCGCCAGCCATCCCGGCGCAACGCCCGCGCGCAATAGGCGCCGATGCCCGAGGAGCAGCCCGTCACGATGATCGTCCGGCGATCCGGCATGGATTGATTCCTGTACAAACTGGCGTTGCTTTCCCATATTCCCCCGGGACTGACAATTCGCAATGCCAAATGCTGGGCAAAAACGCCGGAGGTGAGGGAGTGAAATTTCTGCGCATGGCCTACAGGGTGGGCTTCGATGCTCTCTATCATTTTTCCGAGGATGATGGCTGGGCAATGGCGAGCCATGTGGCGCTGTCGATTCTTCTCGCGGTGTTTCCCTTCCTGATCTTCGGCACGGCGCTTGCCAATTTTCTCGGCGCCAATCAGTTTTCCGATACCGCCGTGCATCTGATCTTCGACACCTGGCCGGAGGCGATCGCCAAGCCGCTGGCCGAGCAGGTGCAGCAGGTTCTCACCATTCCTCGCGGCGGGCTGCTGACGGTTTCGGTGCTGGCGGCGGCCTATTTCGCCTCCAACGGCGTCGAGGCGCTGCGCATTTCGCTGAACCGCGCCTACCGGCAGGCCGAAACCCGCTACTGGTACATCACGCGGCTGTGGAGCCTGTGCTACGTCATCGTCGCCGTCGTCGTCTTCGCGGCGATCAGCGCGGCGCTGGTCGCGGTGCCGGTGGCGATGAGTTTCGCCGAGCAGCATTTTCCCTGGGCGACCGACACGCTGGAAGTGGTGTCGAGCTGGAGCCTTTACGGCACGGTGCTGGTGCTGTTTGCCGGCCTGCTGGTTTCGCATCTGTGGATGCCCGCCGGCCGGCGCGGCATTCTCGACGTGCTGCCCGGCATCTTCTTCACCCTGCTGGCCTGGACGGCGGGGGCGCTGGTCTTTGCCTATTACATCTCCACCTTCGCCAATTATACCGCCACCTATGCCGGTCTCGCCTCGATCATGATCGTCATCGTGTTTCTCTACATGATCGGGGTGATTTTCATTCTGGGCGCGGAGCTGAATGCGGCGCTTCTGAAATACCGGGTGCGCGACAGGCTGCACCGCCGCTATTTCGACGGGGGCAGGGACCGGGCGGAAGCGGCGGCGGCCGAAGCCTCACAGCCCGACGAGGCGTCGGATACCGGCCGGTGAAACCCCCGCCTGCCGCAGCGCCGCAAGCCCGGTATCGCCAAAGCTTTTCGAGAGTTTGCGCCCGTCCGGCCCAGGGATGAGCCGGTGATGGCGGTAGACGGGCGCGGGCAGGCCGAGCAGGGTTTGCAGCAGCCGGTGAACGGCGGTGGCGTGAAACAGGTCGAGCCCGCGCACCACATGCGTCACCCCCTGCGCGGCATCGTCGACCGTTACCGAAAGATGGTAGCTCGACGGCGCATCCGAGCGCGACAGCACGACATCGCCCCAGATGGAGGGATTGGCGGGGAGGATGCCGGTTTCCGCGTCGCCGGTTTCCATCCATGTCAGCGGCTGGCCGATGTTTTCCATGGCCTTTGCCATGTCCAACCGCCACGCATGTCTCGCGCCGGAGGCGATCAGGGCGGCGCGCTCCGCTTCGCTCCTGTGCCGGTCGAGGGGCGGATAGAGCGGCGAGCCGTCGGGATCGCGCGGCCATGGCTGGCCGGTTTCCCGTTCAGTGGCGGAAACGAAGGCTTTCACCTCGCCCCGGGTCATGAAGGCGGGATAGACGAGACCCATCGCCTTCAACCTGTCCAGCGCCTGCGCATAATCGCCGAAATGCTCCGATTGCCGCCGCGCGGGCGTTTCGAAGCGGATGCCGAGCCAGCCGAGATCCTCGATCACGCCGCGTTCCAGCTCCGGCGTGCAGCGGCTGCGGTCGATATCCTCGATGCGCAGCAGCAGGCGTCCGTTCATGGCCCGGGCCATGCCGTCGTTCAGGAAGGCGGAGAGCGCGTGTCCCAGATGCAGCGCGCCGTTGGGGCTGGGGGCGAAGCGGAAAACGGGGCTTTGACGGAGAGCGGCAGGCATGGTTTCTTCTGCCACGAAGGCGGCGGGCTTGCCACCGGAAAGAGGATCATGCGCATCATCACCGGCATGGAGGATATCGAGGCGGGGCTTGCGGCGCTTGCCGGGATCGATCCGCGTCTCAAGGCCGTGATCGCCGAGGCCGGGCCGGTGCCGCTGCGGCTGGCGGAGCCGGGCTTTGCCGGGCTTTCGCAGATCGTCGTGTCGCAGATGGTGTCGCGGGCGAGCGCGTCGGCCATCTGGGGCCGCATCGAGGCGCTCGGCATTCCGCTGACGCCGGAGCATTATCGCGGCATGACGCCGGAGGCGGCCCTTGCCTGCGGCCTGTCGCGGGCCAAGGCCGGAACGCTTTTCCGGCTGGCGGAGGCGGCGCATTCCGGCGCAATCGACCTGATGGCGGTCGCGCATCTGCCCGCGCCGCAGGCCATCGCCGCGCTGACCGGCATCAAGGGCATCGGCCCGTGGACGGCGGAGATCTACCTGATGTTCTGCGGCGGCCATCCCGACATTTTTCCGGCGGGCGACGTGGCGCTGAGGGCGGCGGTGGGCCGCGCCTTCGGCATGGAAAGGCGGCCGGATATGCGCGAAACCGCGGCGATTTCCGCGCCATGGTCGCCATGGCGCTCGGTCGCGGCGCGGCTGTTCTGGGCGTATTACGCATTGCAGGAAAAACGCGAGGTTTTGCCGCTCGGATGAAGCGCGATTTTCGAATCCGTCTTCACAAGAACGTCACAACGCGCCTAATATAAAGGAGCAGATGCCGAATCGAACAAGGACACCCTCTTTGACGATTGCAGTCTCACCCCAGGCCCTGCCGGCGCTCGTCCTGAACGCCGACTACCGGCCGCTGAGTTACTATCCCTTGTCGTTATGGTCCTGGCAGGACGCGATCAAGGCGGTCTTTCTTGACAGGGTCAACATCATTGCCGAGTACGAGCAGTCGGTGTCCTCGCCCAGTTTTTCGATGAGATTGCCGAGCGTCGTCTGCCTGAAGACCTATGTGCAGCCCTCCCGCAACCCGGCTTTCACCCGCTTTAACGTCTTTCTGCGCGACCGCTTCGAATGCCAGTATTGCGGATCGGGCGACGATCTCACCTTCGATCACGTCATTCCCCGCGCCCATGGCGGCGTGACGAGCTGGGAAAACGTGGTGGCGGCCTGCGCGCCCTGCAATCTGCGCAAGGGCAGCAAGCTGCCGAAGCAGGCGGGCATGCATCCGCACCAGAAGCCCTACAAGCCGACGGTGCAGGATCTGCACAATAACGGCCGCCGCTTTCCGCCGAACTATCTGCATGAAAGCTGGATCGACTATCTCTACTGGGACAGCGAATTGCAGCCGTGATTATCGCGCCGCGCGGGCCTTTGCGCCCCATGCGGCAATGGCGGCCAGCGCGAGGCTGGCGATGACGTTCCAGCCTGCGAAGGACAGGCCGAGGAAACGGCCCGCCGCATCCGTGCAGGAGGGGCCCTTGATGGTGTTGAGATCGTCCAGCAGGCTTCCGGCATTGGTGGTAACGCCGCCCGCGCCGCCGCCGCAGGTGCTCGGGCCTTCCCACCATCCCCATTCGACGCCGGAATGATAGACGCCGAGCCCGGCGCCGACGATCATCATCAGCGCGGCGATGGCCAGCAGCAGGCGGGTGACCCATGCGGGCGCACCGGCAATTGCCGAGATGAAGGCGAGAGCCGCCACCGGCAGGCCGTAATAATAGGGCAGCCGCTCCGTCAGGCAGAGCGCGCAGGGGATGTAGCCGCCGATGTGTTCGAAGCCAAGCGCAGAGCCGACGGTGACGGCCATGCCGAGCGCCAGAAGCGCTGAAGCCACAGCGGGAATGCGGGAGGGGGCGGCAGGCGTCATGGATCGTCCTCTTCGGATTCGAATGGCTTCCTTCTAGTCGCGGCCGCGCGCCGTTGCAAATCCCGCCCGGCCCCTCTTGGCCAGCGGGGACAAAAACTTTTCGTGAAGCGGGCGGCGGGAAATTGCAAAAAGCCGGTTGACCGGACGCTTTCGGTTTGTATAGTCGCGCTCGCAATCACGGCCTTGCGGGTGTGGTGGAATTGGTAGACGCGCCGGACTCAAAATCCGGTTCCGAAAGGAGTGTCGGTTCGACCCCGACCACCCGCACCATCGTCGTTCGGCCGTATCGGCTTTCGTTACGCAGCCTCATCCGATGCCGTGACGGAGAAACGGAGCCCGAGGGCTTTCATGACCCCGAGAAGCGTCGAGAGCTTCGGATCGCCTTTTTCGCTGAGAGACTTGTACAGGGCTTCGCGGGTAACACCTGCTTCCCTGGCGACATGAGTCATGCCCATGGAGCGGGCGACATCGCCGATCGCATGCGCGATCAGGGCGGGATCGCCATCCTCGAAGGCCGATTCGAGATAGGCCGCGCGTTCGCCGGGGGTCTTCAGAAACTCCTGGACGTCCCATTTCGTCGTTTCAAGCGGCATGGTCACAATTCCCTCGCCATCTGCTTTGCTGCCAGAATATCCTTGCTTTGGCTGGCTTTATCGCCGCCACAAAGAAGAATGATGATTTCTTCGCCCTGCTGGATGAAATAGAGCCGGTATCCCGGTCCATAACTTATCCGGGCTTCACTTACGCCTTCACCGACAGGCTTCACATCGCCGGGATTGCCCAGTTCCATGCGGCGGATGCGGGTTACGATCCGGGCGCGGGCATTGTGATCGCGGAGTTCGCGAAGCCATCTGGAGAACAGCCCGGTCTGACGTACCTCGATCATGTGTAAACTATAGTTTACAGTTTTTCGCCTGTCAAATTGGAGCAGGTTTTCAAAACCTTGCTGTTTGCGTTGCAAAAGGTGATTTCGCGGCTGCGAAATAATCATTGTCATCCGGCGGGGGAAGGTGTTAGCCTTTCGCTCAGGAGCCCGGAAAACGATGAAACTGCCTGTCCGCGAGCGTTATGAGGCGCTCATCCGCGATTTCGCCTGGAATATTCCGTCCGATTTCAACATGGGCGTCGCTGTCAGCGACGACTGGGCCGCGATTTCGCCCGGCCGTGTCTGTCTCGAACATTTCGATCCCGGCGGCAATCATGCCCGCATGACCTATGGCGAGCTTGCGGCGCGCTCTTCCGCCGTGGCGGGAGCGTTGCAGGGGCTCGGCATCGGGCGGGGCGAGCGGGTGGCGCTGCTGTTGCCGCAGAGTTTCGAAACCGTCATCTCGCATGTGGCGATCTACAAGATGGGCGGCATCGCCCTGCCGCTGGCGCTGCTGTTCGGCGTCGAGGCGCTGGAATACCGGCTGAAGGTGGCGGGCGCTTCGGCCATCATCACCAATCGTTTCGGCTGGGAGCGGCTCAAGGGCATCAGAGGCAACCTGCCGCAGTTGAAGCATGTCGTTCTGGTCGAGGATGCGGTGGCGGGCGAGACGCTGGCCTTTGCCGATCTGCTGGCGCATGCGCCGCTGCGCGAACCGGTGGCGACCGGGCCGGACGATCCGGCCTTGATGATCTTCACCTCCGGCACCACCGGCGCCCCAAAAGGGGCGCTGCATGGGCACCGGGTGCTGGCGGGGCATATTCCCGGCATCCAGTTCGCGCATCACTACCTGCCGCAGCCGGACGATAAGATGTGGACGCCCTCCGACTGGGCCTGGGCGGGCGGTCTGCTGAATGCGCTGCTGCCGTCGCTGCTGCTCGGTATTCCCGTCGTCTCCTCGCCCGCGCAGAAATTCGATCCAGATACGGCGTTCCGCATCATGGCGGAGATGAAGGTGCGCAATGCCTTCATTCCGCCGACGGCGCTCAGGCTGCTCTCCGCCGTCGAGCGCCCGTGTGAAAAATACGATCTGTGCCTGCGCACCATCGGCTCGGCGGGCGAATCGCTCGGGCGCGAAACCTATGAATGGGCAAAGCGGGCGCTGGGGCTGACCGTCAATGAATTCTACGGCCAGACGGAATGCAATTTCGTGCTGTCCTCTTCCGTGTTGTTCGGCGTCAGCCGGGCGGGCGCGATCGGCAGGATGGTGCCGGGGCATCGCGTCGCGATCCTGACGCCGGAGGGCCGCGAGGCCGCGCCCGGCGAAACCGGCCAGATCGCCATTCACAAATCCTCGCCATCGATGTTCCTCGGCTACTGGCAGGCGCCGGAAGCGACAGCGGCGAAATTTTCCGGCGACTGGCTGCTGACCGGCGATCAGGGGCGGCAGGATGCGGAAGGCTATGTCGAGTTCTTCGGGCGCGATGACGATGTGATCACCTCGTCGGGTTACCGCATCGGCCCCGGCGAGATCGAGGATTGCCTGCTCGGCCATCCCGCCGTGCGGCTGGCGGCGGCCGTCGGTAAGCCGGACCGGCTGCGCACCGAGATCGTCAAGGCCTATGTGGTGCTGGCTCCGGGCTACCAGCCGACGGAAGCGCTTGCGGACGAGATCAGCGGCTGGGTGAAGACGCGGCTTTCCATGCATGAATATCCGCGCGAGGTGGAATTCATCGACGCGCTGCCGATGACCACCACCGGCAAGATCATCCGCCGTGAATTGCGCGAGCGCTCGGTGCTGGAAAGCGCCGCCTGATATTGTGGCCGGGTCAGCGCCCGGCCAGCGACATGATCTTTTCGCGCAGGATGCGGGCGACGTTGCGGGTGTTGCGGTAGAGGTGCAGTTGCGCCGCCGCCTGGCGCACGTCGCGGTCGCTGTTCTGGTGCAGGCCGATCACCAGCGTTCCCATTTCCTCGCGCTCCTCCCACAACCGGCTCATGATCGGGTGATCCGGCACGGCGCAGCTATCGGTGCGCAGGATGTTGGCGTCGTCGAGGTGCCATTCGGTGAGGCGCATCACCAGCAGCTTTCCGGGCGAAAAGCGCGAATACGCTTCGTTATAGGCGGTTTTCCAGGTGTAGGCCTCGCCGTTCATCAGGAAGACCACCATGGAGGCGATGGCCTTGCCGTCGAGGTCGAGGGTGTGGATGCGCACGGCGTCGGCATCGGCGAGGTTGGTGATCGCCTCGCGGGCGAAGGCGGCGCGGTAGCGGTCGATGACCATGGCGGTGCGCTTGGCGCCCTTCCAGCCGCTTGCCTCCAGCGCCAGGAATTCCTCCATGCGATGACGGATCTCGTTCGGCTGGCGGGCGACACTGTAGGTGAGCGCGCCCTGCTTTTCGAGCTGGCGCCACTGGCGCTTCATGTCGCGCAGATGCCCCGGCGTGACGGAATGCTTCAGATAGGCTTCGCCATCCAGAAAGCTTTGCAGCATCGGCCGCTCGAACTGGCCGGTGACATCGACGGGCAGGTTGCGGCTGAGCGCGATCGCCTTCGCCAGCATGCCGAAATTGCCGTTCAGGCGCATGTCGGGAATGACCAGAACCGAGGGCATGCCGCTTTCCTTGCGGGCAAAGCCTTCCAGCAGGTTGTCGATGGTTTCGGCGGCGTCCTCGGCATCGATGAGCGGGGTGCCGAGCGGCCCGAAGGGGTTCGACCAGACGCGGACGATCGAGGGGCCGACGGAAAAGCCCGGCTTTTCGACGGAAAACGGCATCAGCAGGCGCAGGCGGCTGCGGTTGCTGCCCTGATCGCGGATCACCGCGACGCGGATCTGGCGGTCGTCGAGGCGCGGCATGGCGGGGGCGAGAAAGCGGCCGCTGAAAAAGACGTTCGGCTCCATGGCGCGGTTGCCGAGAAATTCGAATTCCTCTTGCAGATCGTAGCCCATGCGGCCCGGATAGAGGCATAGCTCGCGCCCCGTGCGGCCGATCTGCATGCGCAGGTCGGCGGCCGGGCGGTTCATGCCGGGCGAGGCCAGCTCGCCGAGCATGCGGTTGTCGCTGCTGTTCATGCTTTCACTGTAAACGGGGGGTCGCGACATGGTTTTACGCAGCCTTGTTGGTGTTCATCAATGCCATGGGATCGGCAAAAGCGAAAAGGACGATGCCGAGCGCGCGGCGCACGGCAATATGCAGAAGCAGCGCCTCGACCAGCATGGCGCCCGCCGCGGCCAGCGCCGCGCCGGTCAGCCCGAACAGCGGGATCAGCGTGACGTTGAACGCGATATTGGCGGCAAGTGCCGCGGCATAGAGCCAGACGCAGAGCGCCTGCCTGCCTGCCATGGTCAGCAGCACTTCGCCCGGCCCCACCAGCGCCTTGGCGAGAATGCCGCAGAACAGGATTGCCATCAGCGGATAGCCTTGTTCCACGAAGGCGGGGCCGAACAAGCCGAGCAGGAATTTGCCGCAGACGAGCAGGCCGAGCCCTACGGCGACAGACGGCCAGAAGCTCCAGCGCACCGTCTCGCCCGCGAAGCCCGCCAGTCCCGCCCGGTCGCCCGCCGCAAACAGGGCGGAAAAGCGCGGGGCGGCGGCGGCCTTCACCGAGAAATAGACGAACTGCACCAGCGCCATGGTCTTGGTCGCGGCGAAATAGACGGCCAGATGCTGCGGATCGACGAACATGCCGACCACGACCACATCGGAATTGGTGAGCAGGAAGCCGAAACCCTCGATGACGAAGATCGGCAGGGCGACGCGCAGCCAGGGGCCGAATTCGATCTTCAGCGGTCCGCGCGCATAGCGTTTCCGCAGGCGCACGCGCACGGCGAGGAACTGCCCGAGCGTGGTGACATAGGTGGCGGCAAGGGCCGCCAGCATCGCGGTTTCGGCGGTGTGGGCGGCCCCAAAAGCGATGGCGATCAGGTTGAAGACGAGGATCAGCGTCGGGCGGACGATATAGGTGGGGCTGAGCGCCACCATCGCCCAGCTATGGGCGCGGGCGGTGCCGTCCAGCACGTCGCCCAGCGCAATCATCGGCAGGATGAACAGGCCGAGGAAGACCGGCAGCATGTAATAGGGCTCGATGGCGTTGCCCGCCACATGCAGCGCGCCGTAGCCGATGAGCGCCAGAAGGCTGGCCGAGAGCATGGCGAACAGCCGCGCCGTCGCGGTCAGGCCGCGAATTTCGTCGGTGGCGCCCGCGCCGCTGTAATGCGGCAGGAAGCGGATGACCGCCGAATGAAAGCCGAGGCAGGAGAGATTCCCAAACAGGATCACCATCACCCAGACGAAGACGAAGATGCCGTATTCGAATTCGCCCATGATGCGGGCCTGGATGATCTGCGCCACGAAGGCGATGGCCGCGCTCATGACGCGGATGGCGAAGGCGATCAGCGCCATGCGCTGCGCCACGGCCCGCTCGTCGCTTGCCGCCAGAATCGCGCCGAGCCGTTCCGCGAACGGCGCGGCGAGGCCGCGCAGGCGGGACGGGAGCAGTCTTTCGGCGGTTTCGATCAGCGCCATCACGGAATACGGGAACCTTACGCAACGCAATACTTGTGGCCCATTATGGCGATAGCGGCGTTAAGAAACGGTTCAGCGCGGATGTATTTGAGGGAGTGCTTGAACCCCCTTTGCCTTCCGGCATCTTTCCCACAAGGGGCAGGAGTATCACATCTGGCGTGATGCCCCTCATCCCGCTGCCGCGACCTTCTCCCCGCAAGCGGGGAGAAGGGGATATGCCGCACGGGCTTCCTCAATCGCAGCCGGATCGCGGGGCAAGTACCCTCTCCCCGCAGGCGGGGGAGAGGGTTAGGGTGAGGGGTATTTTTAACATGCAAACGCCGCCCGGAGGCGGCGTCTGCCGATTGTGGAAGCGAAGAACTCAGGCCTGCTCGAAAGCGCCGTGGCAATGCTTGAACTTCTTGCCGGAGCCGCAGGGGCAGGGCTCGTTGCGGCCGACGCGGCCCCAGGTCTGCGGGTTGGCCGGGTCGCGGTCCTCGGCGGCAACGCTCTCTTCCATGGCGGCGAAGACCGGCTGACCGCCGAAATCGTCCTCGCCGGTGGTGGCGTCGAGGTGATGGCCTTCCATGACCGGAAGCTCCGGCTGCGGCATTTCGGCGGGGTCGCGCATCAGCTCGGCGCGGCCGAGCTGGGTGGTGACCGTCTGGCGCAGATTGTGCAGCAGCGCCTGGAACAGCTCGAAGGCTTCCGATTTGTATTCCTGCAACGGGTCGCGCTGGGCGTAGCCGCGGAAGCCGATGACGGAGCGCAGGTGATCGAGGTTGACGATATGCTCGCGCCACAGGTGGTCGAGGGTCTGGAGCACGATGGAGCGCTCCACATAGGTCATGATCTCGGGGCCGAAGCGCTCGGCCTTGGCGGCGGCGTTCGCATCGGTGGCGGCGACGATGCGCTCGCGGATTTCCTCCTCGCCGATGCCTTCCTCCTTCACCCAGTCGGTGACGGGAAGGTCGATGTTGAGGATTTCGCGGGCGGCGTTGCGCAGGCCCTCGCCATCCCACTGCTCGGCATAGGCGCGCTCGGGGATGTAGCGGGACACGAGGCCGTCGATGACCTCGTGGCGCATGTCGGTGATGGTTTCGGTCAGGCTTTCGGCGTCCATCAGCTCGATGCGCTGCTCGAAGATGACCTTGCGCTGGTCGTTCAGCACGTCGTCATATTTCAGGAGGTTCTTGCGGATGTCGAAGTTGCGCGCCTCGACCTTCTTCTGGGCGCGTTCCAGCGCCTTGTTTATCCACGGATGAACGATGGCCTCGCCTTCTTTGAGGCCGAGCTTCTTCAGCATCGTATCCATGCGGTCGGAGCCGAAGATGCGCATCAGGTCGTCCTGAAGCGACAGGTAGAATTTCGAGCGGCCGGGGTCGCCCTGACGGCCGGAGCGGCCGCGAAGCTGGTTGTCGATGCGGCGGCTTTCGTGGCGCTCGGTGGCGATGACGTAAAGGCCGCCGGCGGCCAGCGCCTTCTGCTTGAGCTGCTGCACTTCCTCGCGGATCGCCGCCTCGCGGGCGTCGCGCTCGGGGCCGGGCTCCATCTCCGCCAGCTCGTGCTCGAGGCGCATGTCGATATTGCCGCCGAGCTGGATATCGGTGCCGCGACCGGCCATGTTGGTGGCGATGGTGACGGCGCCGGGAACGCCCGCCTGCGATACGATATAGGCTTCCTGCTCGTGGTAACGGGCGTTCAGCACCTGGAAGCCGGTGAAGCCGGAGCGCTTCAGAAGCTCGGCCAGCAGCTCGGATTTCTCAATGGAAGTGGTGCCGACCAGCACCGGCTGGCCACGGCTCTGGGCGTCGCGGATCTCGGTGATGATCGCCTTGTATTTCTCTTCCGCCGTCCGGTAGACCTCGTCGTCCTCGTCGATACGCTTGATCGGCAGGTTGGTCGGCACTTCCACGACGTCGAGGCCGTAGATGTTGGCGAATTCCTCGGCTTCCGTGGAAGCCGTGCCGGTCATGCCCGCCAGCTTGTCGTACATGCGGAAGTAGTTCTGGAAGGTGATCGAGGCCAGCGTCTGGTTTTCCGGCTGGATCTGCACCCGCTCCTTGGCTTCCAGCGCCTGATGCTGGCCATCCGAATAGCGGCGGCCCGGCATCATGCGGCCGGTGAACTCGTCGATGATGACGACTTCGTTGTTGCGGACGATGTAATCCTTGTCGCGCTGGAACAGCTTGTGGGCCTTCAGCGCGTTGTTGACGTGGTGAACGATGGCGACGTTCTCGACGTCATACAGCGAGTTGCCCTTGAGCAGACCTGCCTCGCGCAGCATGTTCTCCAGCTTTTCGGTGCCCGCTTCCGAGAAGTTGGCCGAACGCTGCTTCTCGTCGATCTCGTAATCTTCCGGGGACAGCAGCGGCACGAAAGCGTCGATGGTGGTGTAGAGGTCGGAGCGGTCGTCCAGCGGGCCGGAGATGATCAGCGGCGTGCGCGCCTCGTCGACCAGGATCGAGTCCACTTCGTCGACGATGGCGAAGGCATGGCCGCGCTGCACCATCTGGCCGCGGTCGAACTTCATGTTGTCGCGCAGATAGTCGAAGCCCAGCTCGTTGTTGGTGGCGTAGGTGATGTCGCAGGCATAGGCGTCGCGGCGCTCCTCGTCGGAAAGGCCGTGGACGATGACGCCCGTGGACATGCCGAGGAAGCCGTAGACGCGGCCCATGATCCCGGCGTCGCGGCTGGCGAGGTAGTCGTTGACGGTGACGACATGGGCGCCGCGTCCGGCCAGCGCATTGAGGTAGACCGGAAGCGTGGCGACCAGCGTCTTGCCTTCGCCGGTCTTCATTTCGGCGATGGCGTTCTCGTTGAGAATCATGCCGCCGATGAGCTGGACGTCGAAGGGGCGAAGGCCGAGCACGCGGCGCGCCGCCTCGCGCACCACCGCGAAGGCGGGCACCAGCAGGTCGTCGACGGTCTTGCCCGCCGCGATTTGCTGGCGGAACTCCACCGTCTTGGCGGCAAGCTCGGCGTCGGAGAGCTTCTTCATGCTCTCTTCGAGCGCGTTGATCGCCTGCACTCTCGGACGGTTGGATTTTACACGGCGCTCGTTCGAGGAGCCGAAGAGCTTGCGGGCGAGGCCGCCGAAACTGACCATGACGAATGGTCCTTTCTGATTGTCTGGCCGGGTGCCGATCCATGCCCGTGCCGGGGCCATTTTCCCGGCACAATGGCGCAGAACGCCCGAAACTGATCTGGACGCGAGGTTGCGTGACAGATAAGAGGGGGGGCGATTGATGTCAACGGGACAGGCCGATACAGAATGGCCACATTCTGGTGGTGAGGACGTTTTCAACCGGGCTGGCGGCTGTGCCGGACCGGCTTCTTTCCGAAAGGTAATTTCATGCTCTGCTCGAAAAAACTGGCCGTGATGGCGTTGGCCGCCTTCGCAGGCCTTCAGCTTCCGGCCCATGCCGAGGACGCCGTGGTGGCGACCGTCGGCGGCGCTCCCGTCCACCAGTCCGAACTCGATATCGCTGTCGCCGGTCTCGATCCGCAGCTTGCCCAGATGCCGGACGACCAGAAGAAGATCGCAGCCCTTTCCAGCCTGATCGACATCAAGCTGCTGGCGAAGAACGCCAAGGATGACGGCCTCGACAAGACGGACGACTTCAAGGCCCGCCTGCAATATCTTTCCGACCGCGAGCTGCATGGCGCCTATTTCCGCAAGGCCATCGTCGACACGCTGAAGCCGGAAGAGGTGAAGGCGCGCTACGACAAGGAAGTCGCCGGTCTGCCGAAGGAAGAAGAGGTTCACGCCCGCCATATCCTCGTCAAGAGCGAGGACGAGGCCAAGGCGATCATCGCCGATCTCGACGCGGGCAAGGATTTCGTGGAAATCGCCAAGGAAAAGTCGACCGATTCCAACAAGGCCGACGGCGGCGATCTCGGCTGGTTCGGCAAGGGCCGCATGGTCAAGGAATTCGAGGACGCCGCCTTCGCGCTGGAGAAGGGCGCCTACTCCAAGGCCCCGGTGAAGAGCGAATTTGGCTATCACGTCATCAAGGTCGAGGACAAGCGCATCGCCCCGCCGCCGCCCTTCGAGCAGGTGGAAGCGCAGGTGCGCAACCTCGTCATCCGTGACAAGTACCTGGAATTGCTGAACAAGGCCAAGGAAGCTTCCAAGGTCGAGATTTCCGACGAGACCTTGCGCAAGGGTTACGAGGAAGCCACCAAGCAGTAATTGCCCAAGGCCCGCCCCGTTTCCACGGGCGGGCCATTTTTCTGTTTCATCTCAGGTCTTGCCCATGTCCGGCTCCGTTTCTCCCCTTGCTCCGAAAACCTTCGCTTCCGTTCCGGCGCTGCGCGGCGCGCGCATGGCGACCGCAAGCGCGGGCATCAAATACAAGAACCGCACCGATGTCCTGATGATGGTGTTCGACCGTCCGGCATCCGTCGCCGGTGTCTTCACCCGCTCGAAATGCCCCTCGGCGCCGGTCGATTTCTGCCGCGCCAATCTGCCGCACGGGCTGGCGCGCGCCGTCGTCGTCAATTCCGGCAATGCCAATGCCTTCACCGGCAAGAAGGGCCGAGAGGCGACCGCGCTGACGGCGAAATCCGCCGCCGCCGCCGTCGGCTGCGGGGAAAACGAGATCTATCTCGCCTCCACCGGCGTCATCGGCGAACCGCTGGACGCCACCAAGTTTTCCGGCGTGCTGGATGGCATGGCGAAGGACGCAACCGGCGACTTCTGGTTCGAGGCGGCCAAGGCAATCATGACCACGGACACCTATCCGAAGGTCGCGACGCGTTCCGCCGAGATCGGCGGCGTCAGGGTAACGATCAACGGCATCGCCAAGGGCGCGGGCATGATCGCGCCCGACATGGCGACCATGCTCTCCTTCGTCGTCACCGATGCCGATATCGCGCCCGCCGCCTTGCAGGCGCTGCTGTCGCAAGGCGTCGGCCCGACCTTCAATTCGGTGACCGTCGACAGCGACACCTCGACGTCGGACACGCTGATGCTGTTTGCGACGGGGGCGGCCGCCGAAGACGGCCAGGCCCGCGTCGAATCGGCGGATGACGGGCGTCTCGGCGGTTTCCGCGCCGCGCTCAACGATCTGCTCAAGGATCTGGCGTTGCAGGTGGTGCGCGATGGCGAGGGCGCGCGAAAAATGGTGGCCGTTACCGTCACCGGCGCGGAAAGCGATGCCGCCGCCAAGCGCATTGCGCTGTCCATCGCCAATTCGCCGCTGGTGAAGACGGCGGTTGCCGGCGAGGACGCCAACTGGGGCCGCATCGTCATGGCCGTCGGCAAGTCCGGCGAGCAGGCCGACCGCGACCGTCTCGCCATCTGGTTCGGCGATGTGCGCGTCGCCGTCGACGGCGAGCGCGACCCGGATTATTCCGAAGCCGCCACCACGGCGATCATGAAGGAAGAGGATATCGATGTGCGCGTCGATATCGGCCTTGGCGATGGCCGGGCGACGGTCTGGACCTGCGATCTGACCAAGGAATACGTGGCGATCAACGGCGATTACCGGAGCTGACGGTGAGCGGCGCCGAATTTCTGCCTGAGGCTGTCAGCCTGCCCGCCGTGCGCCGTTTCGAAGCGGTGGGGTTTCGCGCCTGGCCCGCCACCAGCGTCGTCTATGACGGAAGCTGGCAGGTGCGGCTGACCGGCGGCCATCCGTCGCGGCGGCTGAATTCCATCGTGCCGCTCGATCCCGGCGATATCAGCGATATCGAAATCCGGCTGGAAAAGGCGCGCAAGCGCTTCGAAGCCTATGGCCGCCCGCTGACCGTGCGCGAAACGCCGCTGGCGCCGCCGCAACTGATCGCGGCCTTGCGCGAAAAGGGCTGGAGCCGGATCGAGGAAACGCTGGTCCTGTCCGCCGACCTGACGGCGATGGTGCTGCCCGCGGGCATGGATTACCTGCCGACCCACGATGCCGGCCGCTTCGTCGATGCCTATATCACCGCCGAAGGCGCGCCCGCGTCGCTGAAACCGGCGCTGGCGGAGATCCTCGATGGCATCAAGCCCGCGACGGGGCTGTTCGTGCTGGAGGATCCGGTCAAGGGCCCGCTGGCGACGGTGCTGTGCGTGCAGGACAACGATCTTGCCGGGATCCTGCTGCTGTCGGTCTCCGGGGAGGAGCGCCGCCGGGGCCTTGGCACCGAGATCCTGTCGGCGGCGCTGCGCTGGGCGCGCATGCGCGGCGCGAAAACGGCGTGGTTGCAGGTCGGCGCGGGCAATGCGGCGGCGCTGGCGCTCTATCGCAAGCTCGGTTTTGAGGAAGCCTACCGCTATTGCTACTGGCGCGAGGAGAAGGGCGCATGAGCCTGACGGACAATGTGGCGGAGGGGCGCAGGATCGTGCTGGTCGCGGCCTGCGCGCTGATCGATACCGACAACCGCATCCTGCTGGCGCAGCGCCCCGAGGGCAAGACGCTGGCGGGGTTGTGGGAATTTCCGGGCGGCAAGCTGGAGCCGGGCGAAACGCCGGAGGAAGCGCTGGTGCGCGAGCTTGCCGAGGAGCTGGGCATTGCCACCAGGGTCGCCTGCCTTGCGCCGCTGACCTTCGCCAGCCACACCTATGAGAGCTTTCACCTGTTGATGCCGCTCTTCGTCTGCCGCCGCTACGAGGGCATTCCGCAGGGGCGCGAGGGGCAGCGGATCAAGTGGGTGAAGCCTTCGGCCCTGCGCGAATACCCGATGCCGCCCGCCGACGAGCCGCTTATCCCCATCCTTCAGGATCTGTTGTGACGCCTTCCGGCGCGTAATTAACAGATCGTTTATTTCCCTCCGGTTATGATCCCGACGATTCAAGCATGATGGATTCGAAGGGCTTGAGATGGTCGATAATGAGGCGTGGAAAACCGTTCGTGTCAGGGAACGGCCGTCGAGCAGGACGGAGCGGTCCGGCGCGCTGAACATTGCGTTCATTTTCGGGACGGCGGGCATTGCGCTGACGCTGATCCTGACCCCGTTTCTGTCGGGCAAGAGCGAGCGCAAGCTGACGGCCGCGCCGCAGAATTACGACATGATTTCCACCGGCTCCATCGGCGATGGGGGCAAGGGCAGGCGTTACACGCTGCGCCGCAGCGTTTTGCAGGAAACGCCGGGTTCCGTCTGCATCGTCGAGGGCTACGGCGCCGAATCGGGCTGCTGAACAGGTGACAGGGGAAGCCGCATGGGCGGCTTTCCGTTTTCGGAAGGGTTACACGCGCATGCGCCGTCTGGTGAAATTCTTCGTGGATCGCCACGGCAGCGTGCCGATGGAATACGGGCTGATCGCCGCGCTGATTTCCGTCGCGCTGCTGGTCAGCGTCGACGGCTTCACCGATGCCTTTCTGGACACCTATACCTATCTGGCCGGCCGCATCGGCGGCGAGTGAGCCGCC
>JBDHTA010000038.1:0-28098 GCA_039808465.1 Rhizobiaceae bacterium
CTTCGCGGCCCTCCTCGCAGACGAGGTTCAGCACCGTGGCGACGTTCCTTGGGTTCGCGAAGAAGAGGAAGGCGCCGATCGTGCGCCCCTTGGCTTCCACCGTCCCGCATTGCAATTGTCCGAGACGCCGGTTTGCGCCCGCCATCCGGGTCAACCAGTCGAAATCGTCCTTCGACCAGATCGGCCGCACGGGAAAGCGCTCGGTCATCGCCGCCGCGCATTCCAGGAATGCCGGGAGCGGAGCGTCCTTCGTCGCGCAACCGGGCGGGTCCGGCGGCAGGATAGAAGGCTTCCAGCGCAGAAGCATCCGGTCGGCAAGGCCCAGAGCGCCAGCAAGACCCGATCGAAGAACCGCCGGGACCTTCGTTTCGGGAGAAAGAACGCTGGCGCGAAAGGGGCGGAAGACCCGCCGCCATTCCAGGCTCTCCGGCGAGAGGATCGATCCGCCGGTGGCAAGGCAGTGATCGGCGCTCACCGGCGCGGCATTGTCGGTGAAGCAGAGGTCGACCTGGCTGGCGCGGATGCTGCGCATCAGATGCGCCGCGCCGAGCGAGCCGCTTCTGGTGCGGTCGGACATGAACGCGCAGACCAGCCGTCCCATGATGCGGCGGCCATGGACGCTGAACGGCATCGGCAAGGCGAGGATGGCGCTGCTGATCGCGCCGTTGCCGTTCTCGTAGACGATGCTGCCGTCCGCCTCGCTGTAGTTCGGATTGTCGAAGAAGAGCGCTTCGATATAACTGGCGAAGTCCGCGGCGGCTTCCTTCCTGAAGGCCTGCGCGAACAGGGACTGCACGGCGGGAATGTCGCTGCGCCGCATCGCACGCACATGTCCGCGCGGCGGCGCGCTTGCGGGCTGGGCGGCTTCGGGGGCGATGGACAGGGCGGCCTTCGTCATCGCGCCCGCCCGTCCGCCTTTGCCCGGTCGCGGCGCACCGTGCGCGCGAAGACCGTCCATCCGGCAATCACCATGGCGATCTCGATGACGTAGAAGGAAACGAACGTGCCGGCGGGCGGCGCATACCAGGTCGCCCATCCCGCGGCGGCCGCGCCTGCAAGGCTGCCGAGCCCCATGACCAGCGCGCGCTGGGCCTGCCTGCCTGCGGCGCCCAGCGCCTCCATCGCCACCGCCCACATGCCGATCGGGATGACGACCCAGCACAGCATGCGGGTGAAGGAGACCAGCGAGACATAGTCCTGCCCGAAAATAGCGGGCAGCAGGGGCGCCAGGACGAAAAGCGCCGTCGCGGCGAAGACGCAGATGCCGGTCGCTGCGAGGAGCACCTTGCGCACCCGGGGAACGGCGTGATGCAGGCCATGCTCGGCGGCTCTGGCGGAACCGGGATAGATCAGCCGGTTGAGGGCCTCCACGCCGAGATAGCTGCTTTCCAGCATGCGGCGCGCAACGCTGTAGCTGGCCACCACCTCCGCCGTCGCCACGAGGCTCAGCACCAGGAGGTCGGCGTTCTGGCGAACAGCGCGGAGAATGAAGGGGATGCTGAAGTAGAGGCCCTGGGGAAGCTCCTCGCGCACGATGCGGAAAACCGGCTGGCCCAGCGGCCTGATCGCGTGGAGGCAGGCGAGGGCGACGAGCAGATGCACGGCGAATTGCCAGACGGCCCAGCCAGCGACCGTCGCCACGCCGAAGCCGACGCAGGCAAGAGCGGCCGCCACCGTGCGTGCGATTGCGAAGCCGACCACCACCTTGTTGGCCGAGGCGAAGTTGGTGTGGGCGATGAAGATCTGCTCGCAAAGGACGATGACGCGCACGAGGATGATGTTCGTGACGAGCATCAGCGCGATGGCCGCGATATTGACGAGGGGATCGGCCGAAAGCGTGAAGAAGAACGGCAGGATCGCGATGCCGAAAAGGACGAGCAGCACGCCGCTCGCCGTGGTGAGCAGGATGTTGTGCCCCAGCATGGCCGGATACATGCTCCGGTCGCGCGCCACGCGCCGGACGAGGCACTCCATCGCGCCGAGTCCGCAAAGATGGACGGCGATATTGGCTATGGCGGTGATGGCGACGAAAAGGCTGAACTCATGCACGCCGAGCCAGCGCGCGAGGACGGCGAAGGTGATGAGCTGCGCGGCCGAGCCGATGACGAGGCTGCCGCCGGACGCGGCATAGGAAAGCGCCATGGGCAGCAACGCCCGCAGGCCCGGCACAAGCCCGGCGCCGTTTTGCGCCTTCATTTCCATTCGCCACACATCAGCGCGGCTGGAGTGTCCAGTCTGGCCATCCTGTCCTTCTTCCCGGATATACCAACGATCCCGCCTGAATAAAGGAAACAAGTGAGAATGCAGTTAATGGCCGTGCCGCGAATTTATCGATGATGTTTACCGGATCGGAATAAATTTCGACGATGATCCCGATATCTCATCCTCAATGAAGAACAAGTATCCGAACCATGATGATTTCGAAGGCCGCCAGATGAGCTGGCTTCACCGTTTCATGACTATTGAACTTGAACTCTCGCCGGATGTTCTCGTGCCGCGTGAGGAGACGGAGCTGCTTGGACGGCGCGCGGTCGCCGCGCTGCAAGGAGCGGCAGCGCCGCCGCTCGTCGTTGACATGTGCTGCGGCTCGGGCAATCTCGGCCTTGCGATCGCGGCTGCCGTGCCCTCCGCGCGCGTCTGGAGCGCGGACCTGACCCCGGAGACAGTGGCTCTTGCCCGGCGGAACGCCGGGCGCCTCGGCCTCGATGAGCGGGTGAGCGTCCACCAGGGCGACCTCTTTGGCGCATTGGCGGGCGAGGGGCTGGAGGGGCGGGTGGACATGGTGGTCTGCAATCCGCCTTATATCTCGACCACGCGCCTCGAGGGCGAGAGCGCGCATCTTCTGGAAAACGAGCCGCGCGAAGCCTTCGACGGCGGGCCTTACGGCATATCGATCCTCCAGCGCCTCGTGCGCGAGGCGCTGGATGTCCTGAAGCCGGACGGCTTGCTGCTGTTCGAGTTCGGCGAAGGCCAGCAGCGGCAGGTGGCGGCGCTGCTTTCCCGGGTGAAAGCCTATGAGCCGGTGACGTTCGCCGAAGATGCGCAGGGCCGCCCCCGGGTTGCCATCGTGCGGGTGCGCGCCGGGGACATCGGCGAGAGCCAGGGCGGCTGACCATGGCCGAGATCCGGTTGCTGGAACCCGAGGACATCGAAAGTGTCGCCCGTCTGTTCCAGACCATCTTTCGCACTCCAGCGCTGGCGCCCCCGCCGGCGCTGAACGCCTATCTGCGCTGGCTCTATCTGGAAATGCCGGGCTGCGATCGCGAAATCCGCCCGCTCGTGCATGTGGACGACGCCGGTGCGATCACGGGATTCGTCGGCGTGAACGTGCTGCCGATGCGCTATGGTGACAGAACCCTGCGCGCGGCCGTCTGCGGTTCGCTCATGGTGAAGGATCGCGAGACCGACCCGATGGCCGGAGCGCGGCTGCTCAAGGCGTTCCTCGCCGGGCCGCAGGATATTTCCTTCAGCGAAACCGCGAGCGAGGTGTCGACCCGCATGTGGGTCGGCCTGCGCGGCGTGGTGCTGCCTTCCTACAGCCTCGACTGGCTCCGTATCGTTCGTCCCGCCTCGTTTCTGGCGGATCTGGCGGGGGAGAGGTTGAAGCCGCTTCGTCTCGCCGCGCCGCTGGCGCGGAGCTTCGATCGCTTCTTTCGCGGGCGCATGGCGCCGGGCAGCCTGCGCTGGTCCGGCGTGCCGGGCGTCTGGCCCGTCCAGGGCGGCCTTTCGGTCTTACCCGTCGACAGGACGCAGTTCGCTGGCCTCGTCGAGCCGCTGACCCGCCACCATGCCCTGCGGCCGGATTGGGCGGAAGGGCAGCTCGAGGCGGTTCTTGCCGACGCGGAAAACAAGCCCGCCCACGGCGAGCCCGTGTTCTGCCAGGTGACGGCGCCCAGCGGCGCGCCGGTGGGGGCTTTCCTCTACCATCTGAAACCGAACGGAATCGCCCGCGTCCTCGAGATTCTCGCGCGGCCCGGACAGGCCGGCGCGGTTATCGATTGCCTGACGGGGGATGCGGCCTCGCGCGGGGCCGTCGCGCTGCGCGGCCGGACGAGACCGGCCTTGCTGGAGGCCATGCTCGGCCGGCGCATCGCCTTCACGCATCTCGCCTCCACCGTCGTTCATTCGCGCGATGCGGCGCTGGTGAAGGCCTGTCGCGACGGCGAGGTCTTCTTCAACGGGATTTCCGGGGAACACTGGAGCCGGTTGATCGGAGGTTCGTTCGATTGAGGGCGGCCTGTTCTGCCGATGGGTAAAACGGAGCCGGGCCGCAAGGCCCGGCTTCTTCGGTTTCAGGCGCCGATTTCGCGGACGGGCTCGACCAGCAGCGGGGCGCTGTGAAGGTAGCGCGTCGCCTTGCGCTTGGCGGCGATGTCGGCCCAGACGCGCTGGACCTGTTCCTCGTCGAGCTTCGCCGCCACTGCGACCTCGGCTGCCGGCACGCCGTTGTTGAGGCCGTAGAGGCAGAGGTCCATGCGGTCATAGGGCAGGGAGAAGTAGAACTCCTCCTGCGTCTGCTCCAGCGAATAGGTGTCGGTCGTCGGCGGCCGGCGGCGGATGTCCTCGGGGATGCCGAGATGGGCGGCGAGCGCGTAGACCTGGCTTTTGTAAAGGTGGGCGATCGGCTTGACGTCGGCCGCGCCGTCGCCGTTCTTGACGAAGAAGCCCTGGTCGTATTCCAGCCGGTTCGGCGTGCCGATGACGGCGAAGTTCAGCCGGTCGGCATGGTAGTATTCGACCTGCTTGCGCGTGCGCTGCTTCATGTTGGTGGCCGCCACCACGCCGAGATAGACCGAGGGCGGCATGCGCAGCTTCTGCCGGTTGCCCGCCGGATCCTGCACGACGAGCGAGGAGATGTTGTAGGCGTCGGCCTCCAGCGCGTTGGCGATGACGACCTTGGAGGCCCATCCCTCGCCGTATCCGGGCACAAGCTCGCGGATGAAGGCGTCGCGCCGCTCGTAGCAGCCGAGGGCCTTGAGCGCCGGGCCGATATCCTCCACCGCCGCGTCGACCCCGAAGGTTTCGGCGGCGAGGCGGCCGAGGCTGAGGCTTTCCGGATCGGAATCGTTCTCCGGCATGAAGAGGCCGAAGACGTTCTTCGCGCCGACGGCGCGCACGGCCAGCGCCAGCGAGACGCTGGAATCGATGCCGCCGGAAAGGCCGAGCACCAGGCCGCGCTTCTTCATAGCGCGAAGCTGGCTTCTCAGCGCGGCGACGATCCGCCCGATCTCGGCTTCGGCGTCGATGGTCAATGTATCGGCGGAAAAGCCGGGCTCTGCAACACGGACATTCATTGGATGGGCTCCATGGTTTCGGCTGCCAGCCTGCGGCTGACCTTGCCTGTGTCTGTCTTGGGCAGTTCGTCGCGGAACTCGACGATCTTCGGCACCATGAAATCCTCGAGCTGGCCAGCGCAATGGCGGATGATGTCGCGCTCGGTGAGCGCCGGATCCGACAACACGACGACCGCGCCGATGGCGTGGCCGAGAACGGCATCCGGCACGCCGACGACCACTGCCTCGGCGATGCCCGGATGATTGTGCAGCACAGCCTCCACTTCCTTCGGCGCGACCTTCTCGCCGCGCGTCTTGATGATGTCGTCCTTGCGGCCGACGAAATAGAGGAAGCCCTCCTCGTCGACGCGGAAGAGGTCGCCGGTGTGGAGCAGCTTTTCCCAAGGGTTACGGCCCGGGCGCAGCATGCGCGCGGTTGCCTCGTCGTTGCGCCAGTAGCCCTGCATGACATGGGGGCCGCGGATCACCAGTTCGCCAGGCACGCCCGGCGGCGCCGGATTGCCGTCGTCATCGAGGACGAAGGCTTCCGTGTTGGGAATGGCGATGCCGACCGAGCCCGGCCGCCGGTCGAGTTCGGCGGGCGGCAGGTAGGTGCAGCGCTTGCACTCCGTCAGGCCGTACATGGAATAGAGCCGCGCGCCGGGGAAGAGTTCGCGCAGCCGCGCGATATGCGGCGGCGGCAAGGCGGCGGCGGTGTTGGTGAGATAGCGCAGCGAGGGCAGGAAGCCGGGCTCGAGGTCCCGCATCTGAAGGATCATCGCGGCCATGGTCGGCACCAGCGGGAAGCCCGTGACCTTCTCCTCGCGGATGCGCTCGAAGATCGCCTGCGGGAAGGCGAAAGACTTCTCCAGGACCAGCGTCGCGCCGAGCCGCATCGTCATGATGAGCTGGTAGAGCCCGTAGTCGAAGGCCAGCGGCAGCACGTTGAGGATGATGTCGTCCGCGCGGTTCTCTAGATAGGTGGTGATCGACTGCGCGGCGGCGTCCACGTTGCGGTGGGTCATCATCACGCCTTTGGGGCGCCCGGTCGAGCCCGAGGTGTAGACCAGCATCGCAAGGTCCACGTCGATGCCGCCATGCGCACTTGCCGTCCGGTCTGCCTTCAGGCACTCCTCGAAGGAGGCCGCGCCTTCCGGCGTCGCGCCGTTCGCCGCGCTCGTGGCGGCGACGAACAGGCTTTGCGCGCCCGCCATCGCTTTCGCCTCGGCGGCGATCGGGGCGAGCTTGGCCTGGGTGATGATGGCGGCGGCCTCGCAGTCGCCGATGATATAGGCCAGCTTGTCGGCCTTGGTGGAGGCGTTGATCGGGCTGAAGGTGGCTCCCGCCTTCAGCACCGCGAAGATCGAGACCGCCGCCTCCCAGCAATTGTCCATGAAGACGAGGACACGATCGTCGCGCCTGACGCCTGCTGCGGTCAGGCTCGCGGCCAGCCGGTCGGAAAGCTCATCCATATCCGCATAGGTCAGCCGCCGCTTGCCGGCGATCAATGCCGTCTTTTCACGATTGAGGCGGGCATTTTCGATAAGATAGTGCTCGATCCGCATGGACGTTTTCCTGTCCGTTACTCGGCGGCTTCGACCTGGCCGGTGGAGGATCGGGCAGCGACGAAAGCCGCGATGCGATCGAGCGAATCGAGGTTGGCGGGCACGATGTCGGCGTCGGACATCGCGATCGCGAAATGCTCCTCGATGAAGGCGACGAGTTCGAGGACGCCGGTCGAGTCGATAATGTCGTTCTCGATGAGCGAGGCGTTATCCGCCGGGGCCTGGGAGGCGTCGCCGAACAGGAAGTTCTCTACGATGAAATGCTTCACTTTGCTCTTGATGGTGTCGGTCATGGTGGTTCCTTTCTGAAAACAGGGGTCAGGCGGCCTTGGTGATGCCGGCGCCCGCCGTCGTGAACGTGTCGAGCCAGAGCTGCGTGGAGAGGATGCCGACGAAGGCGGTGTTGTCGCGGAAGCCGTTGGCCTCGCCGGTGCCGCACTTGGCATGCAGCTTGGCGACGGCCTTCGGATTGAATAGTCCGCCCGCTGCGACGGTTTCTTCGCGCATGGCCTCGCGCACGTAGTCCAGCGCGCCAGCCCCGGTGAAGGAGCGGCTGTCGGGGGCGCGATAGGGCTGCTTCGGCCGCTGGCTGATGAGCGGTGGCAGAATGTCTTTCGTCGCTTCGCGCAGGATGTGTTTTTCCGTGAGGCCGCGCAGCTTCATCTCCGGTGGCAGGCCTGCGGCGAACTCCACCAGGCGATGATCGAGGAATGGGAAGCGGCCTTCCACCCCGTGAGCCATTGCCATGCGGTCGCCCTGACTGGAGAGGATGTAGCCCGGCAGCAGGAAGCGGCTTTCCAGATATTGCGCCTGGTGCAGTGGATGCCAGCGCGCGAAATTCTCCGGCAGGAGGCTCGCCATTTCTTCGGCCGCATCGTAGCCCGCAAGGCTGGCGCGCAGGTCCGCCGAGAAGAACAGCTTGGCCGCGGCGGTGCCACGCAGGCGCGGTCCGTGCGAGAAGAGCGGATCGCCAAGTGTGTCTCCGCCGACCCCGAAGAAGGCCGCGAGATACTCTGCCGATTGCTGACGCAGGCCCGGCAGATAGGGGTAGAGCTTGCGGAAGAGATGCGGGCGGATGCGCGACTGCGGCTGGCGCGCGCAGAAACGCCGCACGCGCGCCTCCTTGAAGATGTCGTAGCCTGCGAAGACCTCGTCCGCGCCCTCGCCGGTGAGAACGACCTTCAAGCCATCCTCGCGCACGAGGCCGGAGAGTTTGAACAGCGGCGCGGGCGCGGTGCGAAGGATCGGCCTCTCGGTGAAGCGGATCACGTCGGGGAAAATGGCCGCGATGTCGCCTTGCGCGCAATGGACGGTGGAGTGGCGCGTGCCGAGCGCGCGGGCCATTTCTGCCTGGAATGCGCTTTCGTCATGCTCGGCGCTGTCGAAGCTCACGGAGAAGGTGCGCAGCGCCTGAGGGGTCATACCGGCGGCAAGCGCCGAGACGATGGAGGAATCGAGGCCGCCCGACAGATAGGAGCCAACCGGCACGTCGGCGCGCATGCGGATGCGTGTAGCGTCCGTCAGGAGGGCGCGCAGCTCTTCCGCCGCCGGGGCGGCCGAGCGGTGGCGCGAGGCCTCACCCGCGTCGGGAAAGTCCATCTGCCAGTAGCTCCGGGTCGAAATACCGCTCTCATCGACGATCATCAGGCTGGCCGGTTGCAGTTCGCATATGTCTCGGAACGGCGTGCGCGGAGCGATTGGGGCCCAGAGGGTGAAGATCTGGTCGAGCGCGACCGGATCGATTTCCGCGACGACGCCCGGCGCCTGCAACAGCGCCTTCACTTCGGAAGCAAAATAGAAGATTCCGGCCTTCAAGGTGTAGAAGAGCGGGCGGACGCCCATCCGGTCGCGGGCGAGAAAAAGGCGATTTTGCCGCGCGTCGTGGATCGCGAAGGCGAAATCGCCGTTGAGCCGCGTCACGCAGTCCGCGCCGATCTCGTCATAAAGATGCAGGATGACTTCCGTGTCGCTCGACGTGCGCAAGCGCCGGCCGCGCGCGCGCAACTCCTCGCGCAGTTCCACATAGTTGAAGATTTCGCCGTTGAAGGCGATGGTCAGCGTTCCGCTTTCGTCCTGCATCGGCTGCCTTCCATCGCTGAGGCCGACGATGGAAAGCCGTGCATGTGCCAGCCCGACGCCGGGTGCGGCGAACACTCCCTGCTCGTCCGGCCCCCGATGCAGGAGGGCCTGCGTCATGGAATGGAGCAACTGCTCCCCTTCCGCCACAGAACCGAGATATCCTCCGAAACCGCACATGTTCCCACGCCATATTTGAATGTGGTTTCAGCAATACTATGAGTTGGTATTAGACAGGTTAACGGGTTGTTGCAAAATAAACCCCTGGTTTATATTGTCTTACTAGTGTCGCTCAAATTGTAGTGAAGTTGCGGCCCCCTGAAATAGCCCTCTAAATCGCTGGTATGCCCTCTCCGCTTAGCCGGTGGAGACGCTTTGAGGGTGGAGCGTTAGGGTGCGAAGAACAGGCTGTGCGCCACATGCGCCAGTTCGTCAACGCGCCGCAGGTGAGCGGCCGCATCGTCAACGTCACCTCGGCCGATGCCTTCAAGGCGCATCCGCAAAACGCCCATTACGCCGCCACCAAGGCCGCTGTCCGAGATCGACGCGATGATCGACGTCAATCTCAAGGCGCCGATGCATCTCACCCGCGCGCTGCTGCCGGGCATGGTGGCGCGCAGGCGCGGTCATCTGATCTATATCGGCTCCAGCGGCGGCCAGGCAGCTATCCGGCCGGAACAGCCGTAAACAAGTAAACGGAAGAAAGAGATGTGAAGCCACACAGCTCCCCGACGTTATTGTCTTTATATTCAGAATGGCATATTTACGTATCGATGAACATCGACCTCGACACCATGCAGGCGGCGGCCGGTGACGCGAGTGAGCTGCTGAAGGCACTTGGCAACCGGCATCGCCTCCTGATCCTGTGCCAGTTGATCGAGGGCGAGCGATCCGTCGGTCAATTGGCTGAATTTCTCGGGATCCGCGACTCTACGGTTTCACAGCATCTGGCACTGCTGCGCCGGGACCGGATTATCGCCGGACGGCGTGATGGCCAGACGATCTGGTATCGCATCGAAAGCGAACCCGCGCGCAATGTTTTGAACTCACTTTATAAATCATATTGCGAACCGCAGTCCTGAGACTGGCCTGTAAAAAAGGTCTGGTCACCTGGGTCAACCGCTCTCGAAGGCAAGCAGGGCGGCGGGTGATATATACGAAATTCCGTTTATTTTAATATTAGTTTTTACTGATAGTTAAGCAAGTTTTCCTAAAGGTGGGGCTCCTTTCCCCGCCAATGCTTAACAGGAAATCGCTATGGGTCTGCCCGGATTTCAGCCCGCCATTCTTCCCGATCCGTCCGAAATGGATGCAATCCGCGCTATCGAGCGGGCGATCGCCGGTGATTATGAAATCACCGTTTCCGGCGATGACGGCCTGTCGCAAGCTCTGAACAGGCTTTTCTCCAAACTCCGCAAGCAGGCATCGAACGTGCTTGGCGATGTCATAGAGACGTCGATGGCGATCAATGAATCCTCCGTGCAGGGCGCGAACCTGCTGTATGGGCTGCGGCGCGTCGACGACTATTCGCAATCGATTGCCACGGCGGCCGAGGAGATGGCCTCGACCGTCGCGGAAATCGGACGCAACGGTGCCGATATCAGCGCCAGCGTGCGGCAGGCCGATGAAAGCGTGACCGGCGGCGTGGCGGCGCTTTCGGCGGTGTCCCGGGAGATCGGTGCGATTTCCGTTTCCATCACCGAAAGCCGGAAGCAGCTCGATACGGTGCTGTCTCTTGCGGGCGATATCGCCGCGATCGCGGAAACCATCAAGAAGATCGCGGCGCAGACGAATCTTCTTGCGATCAACGCGGCCGTGGAAGCGGCGCGCGCCGGGGATGCCGGTAAGGGATTTGCCGTGGTTGCCAATGAGGTGAAGGCTCTTTCCGACCGCACGTCCGCGGCGACGCGGGAGATCAGCGGGATCGTTTCAAGCCTCACGGGCGGCATGAGCGCGATGATGGCGGCAATGCGGATGAACGGGGATTCGGTCAGTGCCGGAACCCAGGCAGTTACGGAACTGTCTTCCGCGATGACGACGATCCAGACCAACATCGCCGAGGTCGTGCGAAGCAGCCGTGAAATCGGCGCCGCGCTCGACCAGCAGAACGAAGCGGCGGCCAGTGTCGCCAGCGGAATTGCGCGGATCGCCAGCCATGCCGGAAAGTCGACGGGCGCGCTCGAAGCCATGCTGTCGACCATCGACCGGGGGCAGACGGCGGTGGATTCGCTGATCCGTTTCGTCGCGGAAACGGAAGCGCCGAACCGGCTGGTGAAACTCGCGCAGTCCGACCATGTCATCTGGAAGCGCCGCCTTGCCAACATGATCATCGGGCGCGAGGGGCTGCGCGCCAGCGAACTCAGCGATCACCACCATTGCCGCCTCGGCAAATGGTATGACGGAGTCGCCGATGCGCGGTTTCGCTGTCTTCCCGCGTTCGGGGCGCTGGAGGCGCCGCATTGTGCGGTGCACCAGCAGGGCATTCGCGCCGTCGAATGCTATAATGGCGGCGATATACGCGGCGCGCTTGCCCATCTGGCGGAGGTGGAAACGGCCTCGCATGATGTGCTGACGCTGCTGCGAAAACTCGAGATCGAATAGGGCCTGGCAGGGGGCATCGGCCCCGGAATCATTCACGCTTCCATTGAGAATGGGCGGCTTCCTTCGCTCCGGATGTTGCGATGCGTCGTGACTTGCAATATATACGAAAATACGTATATTGGTATATATGATATCTGGAAGGAAAATTGCGATGACCCTCGACCGCTCCATTCTCGCTTTCGCCGGATCCATGATCCTTCTCTCCGTGGCGCTGACCGTCTGGCTCTCGCCGTATTTCGTCTGGCTAACGGTCTTCGTCGGCGCAAACATGCTGCAATCCGCCTTCACCGGCTTCTGCCCGGCAGCGATGGTCATGCGCAGGCTCGGCGTGAAGCCGGGCACGGCGTTCTGAGGTCTGCGGTGCGTCTGCTTCTGTCCCTGCTGTTTGCCCTTGGCGGTTCGTCGGCGCTGGCCGGAACCTTTACCGCCGATACCGTGACGGTGACCGAGTGGAAGGCCGTCTACGGCCGGATCGAGGCGCGCAATGTCGTTCCGGCGCGGGCGCGGATTGGCGGCACGGTCGTTGATCTGCTCGTCACGGAGGGCGACGCCGTCACGGCGGGCGAGACGATCGCCTCCATTCGCGATGACAAGCTCGCCTTTCAGGTCGCGGCGATCGATGCGCAGCTTTCGGCGCTGAAGGCGCAGCTCGAAAGGGCGCAGGCCGAACTGGCGCGCGGCCAGTCGCTTGCCCAGCGCGGCGTGGCGACGGCGCAGCGCCTCGACCAGCTTCGCACGGATGTCGATGTCACCAGCAACCAGATCGCGGCGACGCAGGCGCAGAAATCCGTCATTCTTCAGCAGCAGGCGGAGGGAGATGTGCTTGCCCCGCTGTCCGGGCGGGTGCTGGCGGCGCCGGTTACCAAGGGCGGCGTGGTGATGGGCGGCGAGCCGGTCGCGACCATTGGTGGCGGCGGCTTCTATCTGCGTCTCGCAGTTCCCGAGCGGCATGCGCATGCGCTCGAACAGGGAGCGGCCATCCGCATCACCACGGATACCGGCGAAATCGCCGGGCGGCTGGCGAAGCTCTATCCCCGCATCGAAAATGGCCGCGTGATCGCCGATGTGGAGGCGGATGCGCTCGACACCGCCTTCGTCGATGCGCGGGTCGTGGTCGAGCTGCCGGTCGGGGAGCGGCAGGCTATCCTCGTGCCCGCCGTGGCGGTGACGAACCGTTACGGCATCGATTTCGTGCGGGCGGAAGAGAATGGCGCGATGCGCGAGCGCGCCGTGGTCACCGGCGAGCATATCGAGCACGACGGCGCTGCCTTGATCGAGATCGTATCGGGCCTTGCCCCCGGCGACAGCGTGGAAATCCCATGAGCAGCGTCCCCCGTGATGGCCTGGCGGGCGCGCTGACGCGCGCCTTCATCGTTTCGCCGCTGACGCCTCTGTTTCTCATCGCCGCCTTCGCTTTCGGCCTGATCGCCCTTTTTTCGCTGCCGCGTGAGGAGGAGCCGCAGATTTCCGTGCCGATGGTGGATATCCGCGTGCGGGCCGATGGCCTGCGCGCCGAGGATGCCGTCAAGCTCGTCGCCGAGCCGCTGGAAACCATCGTCAAGGGCATCGACGGCGTGGAGCACGTCTATTCGCAATCGCAGGATGACGGCGTGCTGGTGACGGCCCGCTTTCTCACCGGCACCTCGCCGGATGCGGCGGTGCTGCGCGTCCACGACAAGGTGCGCGCCAATCTCGACCGCATCCCGGTCGGCATTCCCGAGCCGATGATCGTCGGCCGTGGCATCGATGACGTCGCCATCGTCTCGCTGACGCTGACGCCCCGTCCGGAGGGCGCGCAGACGGTGGATGCGGGCGTTCTCACCCGCATTGCCCGCGAGCTGCGCACCGAGATTGCCCGCATCGACAATGTCGGCCTGACCTATCTCGTCGGCGAGACCAGCGAGCGCATCCGCATCGCGCCCGATCCGGCCCGGCTGGCGCTGAACGGCGTGACCTTGCAGCAGCTTGCCGGAAAAGTGCAGGGCGCCAACCGGGCCTTCCCGGCGGGCCGCATCCGCGATGGCGGCGAACAGGTGATGCTCGTGGCCGGTGAAACGCTGAAGACGCCCGCCGAAATCGGCAACCTGCTTTTGACCGCGCGCGACGGCCGCCCCGTCTATGTCCGCGATGTCGCAACGGTCGATTTCGTCACCGTGTCCGACGATCTTCTGGTGTCGACGGTGACGCGGGGTGAAAGCGGCGCGCTTCGCGTGCCCGCCGTAACGCTGGCGATTGCCAAGCGGGCGGGCGCCAATGCCGTGACCGTCGCCGAAAACATCCTGCGCCGCGTCGGCGAGCTGGAGGGGTCGCTGATCCCGGAAAACATTGCCGTCGAGGTCACCCGCAATTACGGCGAGACCGCCAATGAGAAGGCCAACGAGCTTCTCTATCATCTCGGCCTTGCGACGGTTTCGATCATCGCGCTGGTATGGCTGGCGATCGGGCGGCGCGAGGCGCTGGTCGTCGCCGTGGTCATTCCGGTAACGATCCTGCTGACGCTGTTTTCCTCCTGGGCGATGGGCTACACGCTCAACCGCGTGTCGCTGTTCGCGCTGATCTTTTCCATCGGCATTCTCGTCGACGACGCGATCGTGGTGATCGAGAATATTGCCCGTCACTGGGGCATGGCCGATGGGCGCAGCCGCCGGGATGCGGCCATCGCCGCCGTGGCGGAAGTCGGCAACCCCACCATCGTCGCGACACTGACGGTGGTTGCGGCATTGCTGCCGATGCTCTTCGTCTCGGGCATGATGGGGCCTTATATGAGCCCGATCCCGGCAAATGCTTCCGCCGCGATGATTTTCTCCTTCTTCGTCGCCGTCACGGTAACGCCCTGGCTGATGCTGAAGGTGGCGGGAAAGGCGCCCGTGGCGACGCATGCGGGGCATGGCCATGGCGGCCTGCTCGGCCGGATCTACGCGGCCACGGCCCGGCCCATCCTCGCTTCGAAGGCGCGGAGCTGGCTGTTCCTTGCCGCCGTCGGCGCGCTGACGCTGGGCTCGCTCACCCTTTTCTACACGCGGGATGTGACGGTGAAGCTGTTGCCCTTCGACAACAAGCCGGAACTCACCGTCATGGTCGATCTTCCCGAGGGCGCGTCCCTGGAGCAGACGGATGCGGTGGCGCAGGCCATCGCCCGCATCGTCACCGGCATGGACGAGGTCCGCTCGGCGCAGACCCATGCGGGCACCGCCGCCCCCTTCAATTTCAATGGGCTGGTGCGGCATTCCTATTACCGGTCGGATCCGAACATGGGCGAGGTCGCCGTCAATCTCCTGCCCAAGACGGAGCGCGGCCGCTCCAGCCACGCCATTGCGCTCGATATCCGCGAGCGGATCAAGTCGGTCGCCGCGCCGCCGGGAACGAGCCTGAAGGTGGTCGAACCGCCGCCAGGGCCGCCGGTGATGGCGACGCTGCTTGCGGAAATCTACGGCCCGGATGCAGCGGCGCGCCGCGCGGTGGCCGGAAAGGTCGAGGCGGCGTTCCGTTCCGTGCCCTTCATCGTCGATGTCGACAATTCCTACGGGATCGCGGCGCGGCGGCTGCGCGCCCGCATCTCCGGCGACGATCTCGATTTCTACCGCGTTCAGGAAAGCGATGTCTTCGATACGCTGGCGATCCTCAATGGCGGCACGACTATCGGCTATTCGCATCGCGGCGAAGGCCGCCAGCCGGTTCCGATCCGCCTCGAACGTCCGGGAGCGGAACGGCGCATCACCGGGAATTTCCTGACGACGCCGATCCCGGCCAATCTGCTGCCGGGGGATCGCGGGGTCGTCGAGCTTGGCGATGTGGTGCGGATCGAGGAGGAGCAGGCGTCCTTCCAGGTCTTCCGGCGCAATGGCAGGCCCGCGGAAATGGTGACGGCGGAACTCGCCGGTGATTTCGAAGCGCCGCTTTACGGCATGCTGGCCGTGCAGGCCGCGCTCGACGCGCAGGACTGGACCGGGCTGGCGAAGCCGGTGATCTCGCTGCATGGCCAGCCGGAGGACGACCGCATCCCGACGCTGCTCTGGGACGGCGAATGGGAGGTGACCTGGGTCACGTTCCGCGACATGGGGGCGGCCTTCATCGTGGCGCTGCTCGGCATCTATATCCTCGTCGTCGCGCAGTTCGGCTCGTTCAAGGTGCCGCTGGTCATCCTGACGCCGATCCCGCTCACCTTCATCGGCATTCTGGGCGGCCACTGGCTGTTCGGCGCGCCGTTCTCGGCCACCTCGATGATCGGCTTCATCGCGCTTGCGGGTATCATCGTCCGCAACTCGATCCTGCTGGTCGATTTCATCCGCCACGCCCAGCGCGAGGACATGGTGGCGGTAAGGCCGCTCACCGAAATTCTGATCGAGGCGGGCTCGATCCGCTTCAAGCCGATCCTGCTGACGGCGCTGGCGGCGATGATCGGCGCCGTGGTGATCCTGACCGACCCCATCTTTCAAGGGCTTGCGATCTCGCTGCTCTTCGGCCTGGCGTCCTCGACCCTGCTGACGGTGCTGGTCATCCCGGCGATCTACCGGGTGCTGCGCACCTGATATGGCCGCCGTCTCCGCTATCTGGCCCGGCTGGCCAGATAGCTTTCTCCCGTCCGCGCCCGCATGATCAGGACATGATCAGGCCGCCGTCGACATTGATCGTCTGGCCGGTGATGTAGGCGGCATCCGGCGATGCCAGG
This sequence comes from Rhizobiaceae bacterium, assembly GCA_039808465.1. Lineage (GTDB taxonomy): Bacteria > Pseudomonadota > Alphaproteobacteria > Rhizobiales > Rhizobiaceae > Metarhizobium. The sequence continues at coordinate 16,185 of JBDHTA010000038.1, forward strand.
AAGGCGACGAGGGCGGCGACTTCGGCGGGAGTTCCGGCGCGGCCCATCGGAATGCCTTCCACCCATTCGGCCATCAGTTCGCCGGGGCCGTATTCGCCGAGCATCTTGCCCCAGACCCGGTCGTTATAGTCCCACATCTCGGTATGGATGATGCCGGGGCAAATGGCGTTGGCGGTGATGCCTTCGCGGGCAAGCTCTTTGGCAAGGCTCTGCGTCAGGCCGACGACGCCGAATTTCGAGGCGGCATAATGCGGCGTGTAGATGAAGCCCTGGCGGGCCTGCCCGGAGGCGGTGTTGATCAGGCGGCCTTTCGTGCCGCTGGCGCGGAAGCGGCGGATGGCCTCCTGGCAGCAGAGGAAGACGCCCTTGGTGTTGACGTCGAGGTTCAGATCCCATTCGCGCTCGGTGAGGTTCTCGACCCTGGCGATGGTGATGACGCCTGCGTTCTGGACGGAGACGGAGATGGCGCCCAGCTTGCCCTCGGCCTCGCCATAGGCTTCCTGCACGGCCTTTGCGTCGGTGACATCGAGCGCAAGGCCGATCACCTCGGCGCCGGTTTCGGCGGCCAGCGCTTCGGCGGCAGTGGCCGTGTCCTTCTCGATGGCGGCGATGGCGACCTTCGCGCCTTCCTCGGCAAAGCGTTTTGCGATGCCGCGCCCGATGCCCTTGTTGCCCCCGGTGACGAAAACCGTCTGGCCTGCGAAACGTTTCATGGTCTTTCCTCCATAATGCGCGGCAGGCCGGGACCGATCCGGAATGGATCAGGCCGTGAGCCGGGCCGCAGTGAACTTGTCGGTGACGAGCACATCGATGATGCCCAGCCTGAGGGCACCGGCGATGGCCTGTGTTTTCGATTCGCCGCCCGCCAGCGCGATGACGCGGTCCGCCCTGCGCAGATCCTCCAGCGAAATGCCGATGACGCGGTCGTTGAGCGGGGTTTCGACCGGTTTTCCCATCTCGTCGAAGAACCGGTAGGAGATTTCCCCGACCGCGCCAGCCTCGTGCAGCATCGCCATCTCTTGTCGCGAGAAGATGTTGCCGGAGCGGGCCAGCATTTCGGAGGGCTCGACCGCGCCGATGCCGACGATGGCGAGGCTGAGGCGGCCGAACAGATCCATCGTCTCGCGCACCACCGGGTCGGCCAGCATCACGAGCTTCGCCTCGCGCGACGAGGTGATGCCCTGCACGAGCAGCAGGCGCGGCTCGCCGCCCGTCAGCTTGGCAAGGCGCGCCGTCAGTTGCGTGGCGTGGGTCTGCACCGAGGCGTCGCCCATACCGCCGAGAATCTGCACGATATATTTGGCCTTGGCGTTCTTGAGCGGGTGGATATTGTCCACCATGCGCAGGATCGTCTGGCTCCAGCTCGAGACGCCGACGATCTCGTCTTGCTGGAGCGTTACCTCGAGGAAATGCGCCGCCGCTTCGCCGATGCGGGCCATGATCGCGCCGTCACGATCCTCCGAGCAGTCGATGACGATGGCTTCGGTCAGGTCGTAGCGCTCGCGCAGCGCCGTTTCGAGATCCGCGAAGGTGCCAGCCGGGGGAATGACCGTGGTGCGCACGATATCCTCCTGCTCGGCCCGCTTCAGCATGCGCGACACGGTGGCCTGCGACATATGCAGGATCGCAGCGATCTCTGCCTGCCGCTTGCCTTCGATGTGGTACATCTGAGCTACGCGGGCGATCAGTCGCAGCTCGTTGAGCCTTCCCATTCTGGTCTCCATGAGTGAATTTTTATTCACTCATAGTGGAAGGGCCAGCCACGGTCGAGCGGTAGATTGCGTCCTGCCAAACCTGAAGGCGAGGTGTGGCATCGCAATCACGCGGAGCGATGGTATGGCTGGCGCGCGGAAGCGCGGCTATGGCCGCAAGATCGGGCCAGATGCCGAGCGTCAGCCCGGCGAGATAGGCCGCGCCGAGTGCCGACGCCTCGGGCGCATCGCACTGGATGATGGCGTGGTTCAGCATGTCGGCGACGCATTGCATCAGGAACGTATTCCGGCTCGGCCCGCCATCGGCATAGAGACGGCCGAGCGGCGCGGGCGATTGCGCCGACATCACCTCGAAGACGTCATGCGCCTGAAAGGCGATGGAATCAGTCACCGCGCGGGCCATCTGGGCGCGGCTGGTGTTGAAGGTGATGCCGGAAAACAGCGCCCGCGCATCCGAATGCCAGTAGGGCGCGCCGAGCCCGACGAAGGCGGGCACGAAGCCGGGGCCGCCGGGAGCGGCGGTTTCGGCGAGTTCGATCAGGGCCTGCACGTCGGCAAGGCCGAGCATGTCGGCCATCCACGGCAGCGAGGCGGCCGAGACGAGGATATTGCCCTCGAAGGCATAGGTGGGCCTGCCCGCGATCGACCAGGCGATCGTGGTGGTAATGCCGCGCTCGGGCGCGATGAAGCGGGGCAGGGTGGTCATGATCGACGAGCCGGTGCCGAAGGTCACCTTGCCGTCGCCGGGGTTGAAGGCGCCGTGGCCGAAGAGGGCGGCATGGCTGTCGCCGATGGCCGAGGCGATCGGAATGCCGTCGGCAAGGCCCGGCACGTCCCTGGTGACGCCGAAGCGCGACGCGCTGTCGCGAACCTCCGGCAGCGCCGATTTCGGCACGCCGAACAGATCGCACAGCTCGTCGCTCCAGACCTGCCGGTTGAGGTCGTAAAGCTGGCTGCGGGCGGCGTTCGCCGCGTCGCAGGCATGCGTTGCGCCGCCGGTGAAGCAATGGATCAGCCAGGCGTCGATGGTGCCGAGCCGGACGGCGCGGCCTGCGGGCACGCGGTCGAGCAGCCATTTCATCTTGGGGCCGGGGAACATCGGATCGATGGGCAGGCCGGTCAGCGCCTGCACGCGCGGCGCATGGCCCGCCGCGATCAGGTCGGCGCAGGCCGGGGCGCTGCGGCGGCATTGCCAGCTGACCACCGGGCCGAGCGGCTCTCCGGTGGCGGCATCCCAGACGGTGACGGATTCGCGCTGGTTGGAGATGGCGATGCCGAGGATTTCGGCGGGCGGGCCGGATTGCAGGCAGGCGACGATCGCCTCCTGAACGGATTGCCACAGGCGCAGCGGGCTCTGCTCCACCCAGCCGGGCTGCGGATGTTCGATGCCGACGGGAGACGCGCCGCGTGACAGGATCTCGCCGGTCGTGGAAACGAGCACGGCTTTCGAGTTGGTGGTACCCTGATCGATGGCGAGAATGGCGGTTGTCATGACGAACCCGTGTGAAGGATTGGGAAAGGGCGCGGCAAAAGGAGGCTTGCCGCGCCCGGCACGGAACTGAACGCGCTGGAATCAGGCGCGGGCGGATTTCCGTGCGATCAGGGCCTGGGCTGCCTCGGCAATGCCCGCGGGCGACATGCCGAATTCGTCGAGCAGGAACTCGGCCGAGCCGGTGGGCACGAAAATGCCAGGAACGCCGAGGATCTTCATCGGCACGGGCGCTTCGGAAACGACGACTTCGGCGATGGCCGAGCCAAGGCCGCCATAGACGGAATGCTCCTCCGCCGTCAGGATGGCGCCGGTTTCGCGCGCGGCGGCGATCACCGCCTCGATGTCGAGCGGGCGGACCGTCGCCATGTTCAGCACGCGGGCCTCGATGCCCTGTCCGGCGAGGATCTCGGCGGCTTTCAGCAGGCGGTGGGTGACGGTGCCGTTGGCGATCAGGGTGATGGCGTCGCCGTCCCGCAGCAGGTTGGCCTTGCCCAGCTCGAACTTGTGGCCTTCCGGCAGCAGATCGGGAACGCCGACGCGCGAGAGGCGCAGGAAGGCCGGTCCCTCGTATTGCGCCGCCCATTCGATGGCGGCGGCCGTTTCGATGGAATCGCAGGGCGCGATCACCGGCAGGTTCGGTATGACGCGGGTCCAGGCAAAGTCTTCCGTGGAATGGTGCGTCGGGCCAAGCTCGCCATAGGCCATGCCGGAGGAAATGCCGATCAGCTTCACATTGGCGTTGGAATAGGCGATGTCGGCCTTGATCTGCTCCAGCGAGCGGCCGGTCAGGAAGCAGGCGGCGCCGCAGACGAAGGGCAGCAGCCCGCCATTGGCGAGACCGGCGCCGACGCCGACCAGCGCCTGCTCGGCGATGCCGACATTGACGAGGCGCTCCGGCCATTTGGCCTTGAAGCCGCCAAGCTTGGAGGAGCCGACGGAGTCGTTGCAGACGGCCACGATCCTGGGATTTTCGGCGCCGAGGCGCTCCAGAACGGCAACGAAGGCATCGCGGCAGTCATGCAGCTTGGGAGAGGTCATTACGTCTTTCATCACAGGGCCTCCGAAAGCTCAGCTACGGCAATCTTGTATTGTTCGGCATTCGGCACCTTGTGGTGCCAGTCGACCTTGTCCTGCATGAAGGAAATGCCGTGGCCCTTGTTGGTGTGGGCGACGATGCAGTGCGGGCGGGAGCCGCGCTTTTCCAGCGCCGGAACGATCTCGTCCATGGCGTTGCCGTTGATCTCGGTGACATCCCAGCCGAAGGCCGAAAGCTTGGCCGGGAAGGGGGCGAGGTTGTTGGTGTCCTTCAGCGACGCGCCCTGCTGGAAGCGGTTGTGGTCGATGATCAGCGTCAGGTTGTCGAGGCCGAACTGCGCGGCCGACGCGATGGCCTCCCAGTTGGAGCCTTCCTGCATCTCGCCGTCGCCGGTCAGCACATAGGTATGGTATTTCGCGCCGGTCAGCTTGGCGGCCTTGGCCATGCCGGTGGCGACCGGAAGGCCGTGGCCGAGCGGGCCGGTATTGGTTTCCACGCCCGGAACCTTGTTGCAGTTCGGGTGCCCGTTCAGCCGCGAATGCGGCTTCAGGAAGGTTGAGACCTCCTCCTCCGGCAGAAAGCCGCGCTTGGCGAGCGTCACGTAGAGCGCCAGCGCCACATGGCCCTTGGAGAGAACGAAACGGTCGCGGTCCGGATGCTTCGGCTGGTCGGGCCAGATGCGCAGCACGCGGAAATACAGCGCCGTGAGGATGTCAATGGCCGACATTTCTCCGCCGATGTGGCCGGCGCCGGCTTCGAAAACCGCTTGCAGATCGCGAAGGCGGATCTGCCGGGCGATACGTTCAAGATCGTTCGGCTGCATGAATCCCTCTTAGTGAATAAATATCCAGTTGCCTATATAATTGCACGTTGGCGCGGCAAGTCAAGCGATATAGTCGCCACATGCTCGAAAAAGTGCAACCGGGAAGCCTTGACAGGCCCTGAATAAATGCGTATGAATTTACACACGACTATGAATAATTATTCACGCCACCCGTTTACCAATGGGAAGCGGCCGGGGAGGAGGCATCATGACAGCAGATGTGAAGGAAAGACAAGGGTTCGCGGGCGGAATGCTTCCGTCCCTGCGTGGCGCCACCGGGCCGCTGATCGGCCTTATCGTCCTGTGCCTCTTCCTCACCTTCGCGACGGACAAGTTCCTGTCGGTGCGCAACTTCCTCAACGTGCTCGACCAGATCACCGTGCTCGGCGTCATGGCCGTGGGCATGACGCTGGTCATCCTGATCGGCGGCATCGACCTGGCGGTCGGCTCGGTCATGGCGCTCGCCATGATGGTGCTCGGCTACCTCAACGTGGTGGCGGGCGTGCCGATGTGGCTTGCCATTCCGCTGGCGCTCGCCGCCGCCTCGCTCAACGGGCTGGTCGCCGGTCTGCTGATCACGCGCTTCAACGTTCCCGCCTTCATCGCGACGCTCGCCATGATGTCGATCACGCGCGGGCTTGCGAACATGATTACCGACGGCCAGCAGATCATCGGCTTCCCCGCCTGGTTCAACACCATGGCGATCGTGCGTTTCGGCGGCTTCCTGACGCTGACCGTCACGGTGATGATCGTGGTCTTCATCGTCGGCCTTCTCTACCAGCGCTACCGCCATGGCGGGCGCGTGCTCTACGCCATCGGCGGCAATGCGGAAGTGGCGCGGCTTGCGGGCATCAACGTCCCGCGCGCCACCGTGCTCGTCTATACCGTATGCAGCTTCCTCGCCGGTCTCTCCGGCATGGTGCTGGCGGCCCGCCTCGACTCGGTGCAGCCGTCCTCGGGCGTGTCCTACGAGCTTGACGCCATCGCCGCGGTCGTCATCGGCGGCACCTCGCTGTCCGGCGGCACGGGCGGCATCGGCGGCACCATCATCGGCGTGCTGATCATCGGCGTGCTGCGCAACGGTCTCAACCTGCTCAGCGTCTCGCCCTTCATGCAGCAGGTCATCATCGGCGCCGTGATCGTGCTGGCCGTCACCGCCGAAACCTATCGCAAGCGCAGATAACGGCTTTCACCCCGCCGGTCCCATGGCGGGGTACTGAAACCGGCCCGCAATGGTGCGGGCCGTCAATGGAAAGGCAGCCTCCTGAAAGGCAGGGCGCTGCCGGGAAACAAACCGGAGGAGAAACCATGAAACTGTCCAGACTGCTGATGGCGGCAACCGCCGCGTCGATGCTCGCGCTTCCCGCCTCGGCCGCCGAAGTCAAGAAGATCGGCCTTGCCGTTCCGAACCTGCAAGCCGACTTCTTCAACCAGATCAAGCTCGGCGTCGAGAAGCATGCCAAGGAGAAGGGCATCGAGGTGATCGTCGTCGACGCCAAGAACGACACGAACACCCAGGTCAGCCAGGTGCAGGATCTGATGACGCAGGACATCGACGCCTTCATCTACATTCCGGCCGGTGCCGCCGCTGCCGCCGTGCCGACGCGCCTTGCCCGCGCCGCCGGGATTCCGGTGATCAACGTCGACCGCGTTCCCGATGGCGCGCCGGGCGACACCTTCATCGCCGGTGAAAGCGTCGAATCCGCCTATCAGGTGTGCAAGTACATCATCGAAAAGGCTGGCGGCTCGGGCAAGATGGTGATCATTCACGGCCAGAAGGGCACCACGCCCGAGGTCGACCGCTTCACCGGCTGCAAGAAAGCCATCGACGAGAACAAGGGCGTCGAGCTGATCGACCAGCAGTGGAGCAACATGTGGTCGGCCGATGAAGGCTTCACCATCGCGCAGAACATGCTCCAGAAGAACCCCGACATCACGATCATCTTCGGTCAGGCCGACGGTCTGGCGATGGGGGCAGCGAAGGCCGTCGACGTCGCCAACCTCTCCGACAAGGTGATCATCGGCGGTTACGACGGCGACACCTCGGCGCTCGAGCAGCTTGCCAAGTGCAAGGGCCCGTATATCGCCACCGCCACCCAGAGCACGCAGAAGATGGGCGTTCTCGCGGTGGAATCGGCGCTTGCCGTTGCCGCCGGTCAGAAGGTCGAGGAGCGCCAGACGCCGAACGCGGTTCTGACCACCTGCGAAAATGCGCCGGAATTCGTGAAGAACCATCCCTGATCCGGACTCCGGAGCGGATGCCCGGCTTGGTCCGGGCATCCGCTTCAGCTTCTTGTTTTCATAGCATTCGCGCGATGCCGGGGGCTTCCGCCCGGCTGCGAAATGCTCCAGGCAAAAAGGCAGCAGCGCATGACGAGCCGTACTCCCATTCTGTCGCTCCGGGGCATCCAGAAGTCCTACGGTCCGATCAAGGTTCTCCATGGTGTCGATCTCGACATCTATCCGGGAGAGGTCGTGGCGCTGCTCGGTGAAAACGGCGCCGGGAAATCGACCCTGTCGAACATCATTTCCGGCACCGTCCAGCCCTCGGCGGGCGAGATGACCTGGCTCGGCAAGCCCTATGCCCCCGACAGCCCGCGTTCGGCCATGGACGAGGGCGTGGGCATGATCCATCAGGAGCTGAAGATGCTCCCGAAGCTGTCGATCGCCGAAAACGTCTTCGTCGGCCGTTACCCGATGAAATCCGGCCGTCTCGACCGCAAGACGATGGAGGACAAGGCGCGCGCCGGTCTCCAGCGGCTCGGCCTCGACGTTTCGCCGGACCGGCTGGTGGAGGGCCTGTCGACCGGCCGTCAGCAGTTGATCGAAATCGCCAAGGCGCTGACGCTGAATGCGCGCCTGCTCATTCTCGATGAGCCGACGGCCGCGCTTGGCGGCGAGGAAACCCAGCTTCTGTTCCGCCAGATCGAGCGGCTGAAATCCGAGGGCGTCGGCATCATCTACATCTCGCACCGGCTGGAGGAAATCCGCCAGATCTCGGATCGCATCGTCGTCATGCGCGATGGCGCCAAGGTGCAGGAGTTCGACCGTGGCGACGTGCCGATCCGCACCATCGTCGAGGCGATGGTCGGGCGCTCGCTGGAGCGCATGTTCCCGGCGCTTCCCGTTCCCACGGAGGAAGTGACGCTGGAGGTGCGCAACCTCGCGTCGCCCTCCAATGCCTTCCGGAACATCAATTTCGCCGTGCGCAAGGGCGAGGTCTTCGGCATTGCCGGACTGATGGGCGCCGGGCGCACCGAACTGGTGCGGGCGATCACCGGGGCCGATCCGATTTCCGGGGGCGAGGTGCTGCTGCACGGCAAGCCGGTCACGCCGCGCTCGCCCATCGAGGCGATCCGCAACGGCATAGTGCTGGTGCCGGAGGACCGCAAGCTGCAAGGCGTGGTGCTCGATCACTCGATCGCGGAGAATATCGGCTATGCCAATCTCGGCGAGATCGCCCGCAATGGCTGGCTGTCGTCGCGGCGCATCCGCGATTTCGCCGAGGATTACATCAAGAAATTCGGCGTCAAGGGCCGGGGCGGGCAGAATGCCGGTGAGCTTTCCGGCGGCAACCAGCAGAAGGTGGTGATCGCCAAATGGCTGGCGCGCAAGCCGCAGGTCGTGGTGCTGGACGAGCCGACGCGCGGCATCGATGTCGGGGCGCGCTCGTCGATCTACGATCTCATCGTCGATCTCGCCCGCGAGGGTGTCGCCGTCATCGTGGTCAGCTCGGATCTCGAGGAAGTGCTGGGGGTCTCGACCCGCATCATGGTCATGGCGCAGGGCAAGCAGGCCGGAATCCTGAACCGCGAGGACGCCAACGACGTCTCGGTCATGGAACTGGCAACCATCTGAAGAAGGAAAATCCCATGTCTGACATCACCCTCAACGCGCCGAAACTGTTCGATCTCTCCGGCAATGTCGCCCTGGTCACGGGCGCGGGCAGCGGCATCGGCCAGCGCATCGCGATCGGCCTTGCCCAATGCGGCGCCGATGTCGCGCTGCTCGACCGCCGCAGCGATGACGGGCTGGCCCGGACGGCCGATTTCATCGCGCGCGCTGGCCGCCGCAGCATCCAGATCGCCGCCGACGTCACCAGCGGCGCTGCGCTGAACGAGGCGGTCGCCCGCACCGAAGCGGACCTCGGCGCGCTGACGCTTGCCGTCAATTCGGCCGGGATCGCCAATGCCAACCCGGCCGAGGAGATGGAGGAAAGCCAGTTCCAGACGATGATGGACATCAACCTGAAGGGGGTCTTCCTCTCCTGCCAGGCCGAAGCCCGCGCCATGCTGAAGAACGGCCGCGGCTCGATCGTCAACATCGCCTCCATGTCCGGCGTCATCGTCAACCGCGGCCTCAGCCAGTGCCACTACAACGCCTCCAAGGCCGGTGTCATTCACATGACCAAGTCGATGGCGATGGAATGGGTGGGGCGCGGCATCCGCGTCAACACCATCAGCCCCGGCTATACGGCGACGCCGATGAACACGCGGCCGGAAATGGTGCACCAGACGAAACTGTTCGAGGAACAGACACCGATGCAGCGCATGGCCGATGTCGACGAGATGGTCGGCCCCGCCGTCTTCCTGCTGTCGGATGCGGCAAGCTTCGTGACCGGCGTCGACCTGCTGGTCGACGGCGGCTTCTGCTGCTGGTAACCGCTCTCCGGGATATCAGAGGGCGTTGCGCTTGCCGAGGTGATCTTCCCAGTCGAGCGCCGTGCGGACGATGAAATCCAGATCGTCATGGCGCGGCGTCCAGCCCAGCTCGCGCATGGCGGTGGCGGGATTGGCAACGATCAGGGCGGCGTCGCCGGGGCGGCGCGGGCCCTGCTCGACCGGGAAATCGCGCCCCGAGACCCGCTTGACGCAATCGAGCACTTCCAGCACCGAGAAGCCGCGCCCGTAGCCGCAATTGGCGACCATCGAGCCGCCGCCCGCGCGCATGCGCTCCAGCGCCTTCAGATGCGCGTCGACCAGATCGGAAACATGGATATAGTCACGGACGCAGGTTCCATCCGGCGTGGCGTAATCCGTGCCGTAGACATTCATTCTGGCGCGCTTGCCGAGCGCGGTTTCGGAGGCGACCTTGATGAGATGGGTGGCGCCCGCCGTCGACTGGCCGGTGCGGCCCTTCGGATCGGCGCCCGCGACGTTGAAGTAGCGAAGCGCGGTATAGGCGAAGCCGGGATAGGCGGCGGCGGAATCCCGCAGCATGATTTCCGTCATCAGCTTCGAGGAGCCGTAGGGGGATTCCGGCCGCAGCGGCGCGCTTTCCAGCACGGGTTCGGAAACCTCGGGCGTGCCGTAGACGGCAGCCGTCGAGGAAAACACGAAATGCGGAATCTTCGCCTCGACGGCGGCGGCGATCAGGGCGCGGGATTTGACGGTGTTGTTCTCGTAATAGGCCAGCGGATCGGCCACCGATTCCGGCACGATGATCGACCCGGCGAAATGGATGATCGCATCGACGTGATGCGACGAGAAAATCTGCGACAGAAGAGCGCGGTCGGCGATATCGCCTTCGTAAAGCCGCGCCTCCGGGGCGATGGCCCAGCGGAAGCCGGTCGAAAGCCGGTCGAGAACGACGACATCCTCGCCCTTGTCGAGCAGAGCCCAGACCATGTGGCTGCCGATATAGCCCGCGCCGCCCGTTACCAGAACCGTCATCGTGTCCATTCCTTTCGTCTTTTGCCGCCGATAATGAAGCGCAAGGGCGCTGAACAGCTTTCCTACAACAGTGGCGGGCAAATACAAGGCCGGACGGCGGCCTGCTTCGAAACGCCGTTCCGGCGCCTGGAAATTCCTTCTGGGGTTGTGAAATATTTCTGGTTGAAACGGGCGAAAACCTGCGGTTTTCTTGCGATATGATAATATTCAAGCCCGCAAAACCGCCATGCGAACCGATTGAAATTTTCCCGTATGACGGTTGCGCGCGCGCCGGGCTTAAGTTTGGCTTAACCGGTTGGTTCTATAAACTCAACCTCAGGGCGAATCCCTGGCGCCGCCATTGGCCGCGGGCCCGGGGATGGATGCTGTTTCAGACGGGGACCGGATGATGACGTCTTTGCCGAATACAAGCGTGGAGAGCCATGTGGAACCGGAAACCGGCCGTGATACGGAGCGGGATTTCGTGCGGTTCGCGCTGGACAGCGCGGCAATCGTCGCCATCACCGACACACGCGGCACCATCACCTTCGTCAACAGCAAATTCTGCGAAATCAGCGGCTACAGCGAAGCCGAACTGATCGGCTCCAATCACCGCATGCTGAAATCCGGTTTTCACGACACCGGCTTCTTTCGCGACATGTACCGCGCCATCGCGCATGGCAAGGTCTGGCACGGGGAAATCTGCAACCGGCGCAAGGACGGGTCGATCTACTGGGTGGATACGACCATCGTGCCGCATATGGCGGCTTCGGGAAAGGTGGACAGCTACACCTCCATCCGCTTCGACATCACGCCGCTGAAGAATGCCAAGGAAGATCTGCGGGAAAGCCAGGCGCATCTGGAAACGATCGTCAATCTCGATTCGCTGACCGGTCTGCCGAACCGCCGCCGTTTCCAGTCCTATATCGAGGAGATCGCCGCCCGGTGCGAGCATGACGGGGCGGTCTTCCATCTCGGCGTTCTCGATCTGGATTCCTTCAAGGACGTCAACGATTCGCTTGGCCATGACGCGGGCGACCAGCTTCTGAAGATCGTCGCCGGGCGTCTACAGGCTTTTACCGGGCAGCGTGAGCGCTTTTTCATCGCCCGGCTCGGCGGCGATGAATTCGGTCTTATTCTCTCGGGCGTCGGGGAACTGGAGGCGCAGGGCTTGTTCGAGGCGGTGCTGGAAAGCCTGCG